>NZ_JBVHLW010000042.1:0-49811 GCF_055558795.1 Streptomyces sp. NPDC025618
GGCACCTCCCAGCGGTAGCTGGGGGAGATTGAGGACGCTCCCCCAGACTTCGTCCGGGGGGACCCCCAAGGGCGCTCCCGCCGCAGGCGGCAACGAAACCCGCAGCCGGGGGTCCGGGGCGCGAGCCCCCCACGCGGCGGAGCCGCACATCAGATGCAGCCGGGAAGGGGCGGGGCGGGGAACAAGCCCGCCGCAGGCGCAACCCGCCGCACCCCCTACAGCAACCCCCCGAACTCCAGCAGGAGTTCACCCCGCGACCGCCGCCCGAAGGAAAGCTCGGCCACCCCCGCCGACACCGCACGGAAAACCGCCCACCCCCGCACCCGCTCCCCATCCACATCCAGCGAATCCGAAAGCTTCGACACCCGCCGCCGCGCGGCCGCCGCGGCCCCCGGCGAAGCGAGCAGCGTGTCCACGCGGTCGCCGATCAGCCACGCCAGGTCGTACGCCCGCTCGCCCACCAGCGGCCGCGGGCCGACGGCCAGCCACGGTGACCGGTCGCCGGCCAGCACATTGCCCTGGTGGAACTCCCCGTGCAGCAGCACCGGTTCCTCCGCGGAATCCGCTGTCAGCGCGTCCCGGAGCTCCAGCGCCTCGTCGGCGAGGGCCCGCGCGTCGGCCGCCCAGGGCTGCTCCCGGTGCTCCCGGAGAGCCGCAGCGAGAGCCGCCGTGTGCTCGGCGACGCCGGTGAACGGATGGTCGTCACCCGCCGGCACCCACAGCCGCTGGAGCACCGCCGCGGCCTCCAGCTGAGCCTTCGGCTCCGCGAGCGAGCGCAGGCTGATGTCACCGTGCAGCCGTTCCAGCAGGAGCGCCCCGCCGTCCGGGTCCACCCGCAGCGGCCGCACCGCGTGCCGGCCGTCCCACCGGGTGAGCGCCGCGTGCTCCAGTGCCGCCGTGCCGTCGGGCGGGGTCAGCTTGAGGGCCGCGGGCGTGCCGTCGGACTGGTGGACGAGGAGGACCAGGCTGGTGCGCCCGCCGGGCTCCTGTACCCGATCGAGTGTCAATTCCCAGCGCCGCAGCCACTCCTGGGCGGTCTCGGGCAGGGCGGCCAGCCACTGGCGGGCAGGGCTGTCCGCCGGCTCGGAGCTCAGGGTCCGCACCAGCCGCTCCGGCGGTTCGAGGCGGTCGCTCGCGTGGGTCATCCCTGGGCTGTCCTTTTCGTCTTCGCTGGTCAGGTGCGGTCCGGCGAACCGCTGGGGGAGGCCCGCTCGGCGAGCCCAGGGAAGGCTACGCTCCCCCCGCGCCAGCGCACCGCCCGCACCGCCGCCTCCCGCAGCGCGGCGGCCGCGTCCCGGCGGAGGGCGCCCGTGGCGTCCCGTACGAGATCGGCGTAGACGTCCGCGACCCGGCTCTCCAGCTCCGCGCCCAGCCGCACCGCGGCCGCCGCGTCGGACACCGCGAACGGCAGCGCGTACCCCGCGGCCGCCGCCTCGGGCGTGCCGCCCAGGTCCCGTACGGCCCGGCTCATCGCGTCGCGCCGCACGCGGTGCGCGTCGTACGCCTCGCGGGCCAGCGCGGCGTGCGGTTCGTCGACGCGCGCTCCGACCACCCCGTAGCCGTACACCGCCGCGTGTTCGGCGGCGAGGGCGGCCTGGGCCGCGTCCAGGGTCCGGGTCCGTGCCGTGGCGGCCGGCGACGCTGTCATGAGGCGCCTCCGAGCAGGAGGACGTGACCGGCGCCCGCCGCCGCGACGGACGCGAGGAGCCGGGCGAGCCCGGGCGGCGCGCCGACGAGCGCGGCCGTACGGGCGTCCAGGGCGCGGCGCTCGGCCTCGGCGAGGGCGGCCAGGGCCTCCTTCTCGTCCCCGGGAACCTCCGGGGGAGCGGAGGGTGAGGGTGAGGGTGAGGGTGAGGGTGAGGCGGACGAGGAGGTTCCGAACGCCTCGGCGTGCCGGGCCACTTCGGCCCGCAGCGGCCGCAGCCGGGGCGCGAGCGCTTCGTGCGCGCCGATCGTCGCGTCGTACCGCGCCAGCAGCTCCGCCGAGTCCCGGCCCGCGGCGGCCCGCAGCCGGTTCGCCGCGGACGTCCGCTCGTCGCCGCCCCCGGCGGTGTCCGAGCAGCCGGTCAGCAGCGCCGAGGCGCCGCCGGTCAGCAGGGCCGCGCCGCCCGCCAGTACCCCGCGTCTGCGCGGGCCGGCAGCGCCCCGCGTCGTCGTCGTGAGCGCCACGATCCCCTACTTTCCGTGTGTCCGCCAGGTCCCGCCATGATCACCGCCCGCGAGCGTACCCGCGCGCGGGCGCGAGGCCGGGGAGCGGGGACCGAATCGTCAGTCGGCTGCCGGAACAGATAGGCTTTGACCTGACACGCGACTTTCCCACAACAGCACACGCGGCCGAGGAGTCACCCGGATGAGCACCACCCAGAGCGAGAGGCTGCGCGAGCTGCTGGCCCCTCTCGTCAGCGCGCGAGAGCTGGATCTGGAAGAGGTCGAGGTGACCACCGCCGGCAAGCGCCGTGTGCTGCGCGTCGTGGTGGATTCCGACGCGGGCGTCGAGCTGGACGAGTGCGCCGACGTCAGCCGCGCGGTCTCCGAGAAGCTCGACGAGACGGACGTCATGGGCGGGACCCCGTACGTCCTGGAGGTCACCTCTCCCGGCGCCGACCGTCCCCTGACCGAGCACCGTCACTATGTGCGTGCCACCGGCCGCCTGATGAAGGCGCAGCTGACGGAGGGCGGCGAGCTCGTCGCCCGTATCGTCGCGGTGGACGACGAGGGCCTGGACCTGGAGGTTCCCGGGGTGAAGGGCCGCAAGCCCACCGCCCGCCGGATCGCCTTCGGTGAGATCGCCAAGGCCCGCGTCGAGATCGAGTTCAACCGCAAGTCCGACGACAAGGCCGCCAAGGCCGAAGACGAAACCGACGAGAGCCAAGAGGAGGCGTAGCCGTGGACATCGACATGAGTGCCCTGCGGGGTCTGGTGCGAGAGAAGGAGATCTCCTTCGACCTGCTGGTCGAGGCGATCGAGTCGGCCCTCCTCATCGCGTACCACCGCACCGAGGGAAGCCGCCGCCGCGCCCGCGTGGAGCTGGACCGGTCCACCGGCCATGTGACGGTCTGGGCCAAGGAGGACCCGCAGGACCTGGAGGAGGGCGAGGAGCCCCGCGAGTTCGACGACACTCCCTCCGGCTTCGGCCGGATCGCCGCGACCACCGCCAAGCAGGTCATCCTCCAGCGTCTGCGCGACGCCGAGGACGAGATCACTTTCGGTGAGTTCGCGGGCCGTGAGGGCGACGTCGTCGCGGGCATCGTCCAGCAGGGCAAGGACCCGAAGAACGTCCTGGTCGACATCGGCAAGCTGGAGGCCATCCTGCCGGTGCAGGAGCAGGTCCCCGGTGAGGAGTACAAGCACGGCACCCGCCTGCGGACGTACGTCGTCCGGGTGGCGAAGGGTGTCCGCGGCCCGTCCGTGACGCTCTCGCGCACCCACCCCAGCCTGGTGAAGAAGCTGTTCGCCATGGAGGTGCCGGAGATCGCCGACGGCTCGGTGGAGATCGCGGCCATCGCCCGCGAGGCCGGCCACCGCACGAAGATCGCGGTGCGCTCGACCCGCTCCGGGCTGAACGCCAAGGGCGCCTGCATCGGCCCGATGGGCGGCCGCGTCCGCGCGGTCATGGCCGAGCTGCACGGCGAGAAGATCGACATCGTCGACTGGTCGGACGACCCGGCCGAGCTCGTCGCCCACGCGCTGTCCCCCGCACGGGTGAGCAAGGTCGAGGTCGTGGACCTCGGCGCCCGCTCCGCCCGGGTGACCGTGCCGGACTACCAGCTGTCGCTCGCCATCGGCAAGGAGGGGCAGAACGCCCGCCTCGCCGCCCGCCTCACCGGCTGGCGCATCGACATCCGGCCCGACACGGAGCAGTCCGACCAGGACTGATCCTCATGAGGCCGGCGCCCCTGGGCGCCGGCCGACGGACTTCGGGGCCCGCCGAGGCGGGCCCCGGGAGACGGCCGCGCAGGGTGGCCGAAACGTATTCGTGCCCGATCACGGCCCCCCAGGGGTGAGGTCGGCGCGGGGAGGTAGACTTAATCAGTGTCTGGCCGGACGCATGCCCGCGCATGCCCTGAGCGAACCTGTGTGGGATGCCGGGAGCGAGCGGCCAAGGGCGATCTGCTGCGGATCGTGATGATCGAGGGCGCCTGCGTCCCCGACCCTCGCGGTACGCTGCCCGGCCGGGGTGCCTCCGTGCACCCCACACTGGTCTGTCTCGACCTGGCGGTCCGCCGCAGGGCGTTCCCCCGGGCCTTCAAGGCCCAGGGCCCGCTCGACGTGACGGAACTGCGCCGATTCATCGAGCGGATCGATGAGTAAGGGCAGCACCGACAGGCAACACCGTAAGAAGAACGGCACGGGAAACCGTGCGGTCAGGTACCTCGCGAGTTGGAAGTAGGTCGAGATTGCGATGAGCACTCGATGAGTACGCGATGAGTACGCCCATGAAGTAGCGACGGTCCGGTGGACACCCCGGACCTAGAAGGAGCGAAGTGGCTAAGGTCCGGGTATACGAACTCGCCAAGGAGTTCGGAGTAGAGAGCAAGGTCGTCATGGCCAAGCTCCAAGAACTTGGTGAATTCGTCCGTTCGGCGTCCTCGACCATCGAGGCGCCGGTCGTCCGCAAGTTGACTGACGCATTGCAGGGCCCTGGCGGCAACGCCAAGTCCGCTGCGAAGCCCGCGGCGCCGCGCAAGGCCGCGCCCGCGAAGCCGGGTGCCCCCACTCCGGGCGCCCCCCGTCCCGCTGCCCCGGCCCCCAAGCCGGCCGCGGAGACCCCCTCCACCCCCAAGCCCGCAGGCGGCGCGCCGACCCCCGGTCCGCGCCCCGGCCCGAAGCCCGCTCCGGCGGCTCCGGCCAAGCCTGCCCCTGTCACCCCGGTCCCGGCCGCGGAGTTCTCCGCCCCGGCCCCGGCCCAGCAGGCCCCCTCCGGTCCGCGCCCCGGCGCCACCCCCGGCCCGCGCCCGGCCCGTCCGGCGCCCGCCGGTCGTGACGGCGGTCAGCGTGACGGCGGTCGTCCCGAGCGCGCCCCGCGCCCCGGTGGCCAGGGTGCCCCGCGCCCCAGTGGCGCCCGTCCGGCCGGTCCCCGTCCGGGCAACAACCCCTTCACCTCCGGTGGCTCCACCGGCATGGCCCGGCCGCAGGCCCCCCGTCCCGGTGGCGCCCCGCGTCCCGGCGGCGAGCGCCCCGGCCCGGGTGCCCCGCGTCCGCAGGGCGGCCCCGGTGGCGCCCCGCGTCCGCAGGGTCAGGGCGGCGCCCGTCCGACCCCGGGCGGCATGCCCCGTCCGCAGGGCGGTCCCGGTGGCGCTCCGCGTCCCGGTGGCGCTCCCGCGGGCAACCGTCCGAACCCCGGCATGATGCCGCAGCGTCCGGCCGCGGGTCCGCGTCCGGGCCCCGGCGGCGGCGGTCGCGGTCCCGGCGGCGGCGCCGGTCGTCCCGGCGGTGCCGGTCGTCCGGGTGGCGGCGGCTTCGCCGGCCGTCCGGCCGGTCCCGGTGGCGGCGGTCGTCCCGGTGGCGGCGGCGGCTTCGCCGGCCGTCCCGGTGGCGGTGGCCCCGGCGGCGGTGGCGGCGGCTTCGGCGGCCGTCCCGGCTTCGGCGGTCGTCCCGGCGGCCCGGGTGCCCGTGGCGGCACGCAGGGTGCCTTCGGCCGTCCCGGCGGTCCGGCGCGCCGTGGCCGCAAGTCGAAGCGGCAGAGGCGCCAGGAGTACGAGGCCATGCAGGCCCCGTCCGTCGGCGGCGTGATGCTGCCGCGCGGTGGCGGCGAGACCATTCGCCTGTCCCGCGGTGCCTCCCTCACCGACTTCGCGGAGAAGATCGGCGCCAACCCGGCGTCGCTCGTCGCCGTGATGATGAACCTCGGCGAGATGGTCACGGCCACCCAGTCGGTCTCCGACGAGACGCTGACGCTCCTCGGCGACGAGATGAACTACACCGTTCAGATCGTCAGCCCCGAGGAGGAGGACCGCGAGCTGCTCGAGTCGTTCTCCATCGAGTTCGGTGAGGACGAGGGCGGCGAGGAGATGCTCGTCTCCCGTCCGCCGGTCGTGACCGTCATGGGTCACGTCGACCACGGTAAGACCCGACTGCTGGACGCCATCCGCAAGACGAATGTCGTCGCGGGCGAGGCCGGCGGTATCACGCAGCACATCGGTGCGTACCAGGTCGCCACCGAGGTCAACGGCGAAGAGCGCGCGATCACCTTCATCGACACCCCGGGTCACGAGGCGTTCACCGCCATGCGTGCCCGTGGTGCGAAGTCCACCGACATCGCGATCCTCGTGGTGGCGGCGAACGACGGTGTGATGCCGCAGACGATCGAGGCGCTGAACCACGCCAAGGCGGCCGACGTGCCGATCGTGGTCGCGGTCAACAAGATCGACGTCGAGGGTGCCGACCCGACCAAGGTGCGCGGTCAGCTCACCGAGTTCGGTCTGGTGGCCGAGGAGTACGGCGGCGACACCATGTTCGTCGACATCTCCGCCAAGCAGGGCCTGAACATCGACAGCCTGCTGGAGGCCGTGGTCCTCACCGCGGACGCCTCGCTCGACCTGCGCGCCAACGCGGAGCAGGACGCGCAGGGTATCGCCATCGAGGCCCACCTCGACCGTGGCCGCGGCGCCGTGGCCACCGTGCTCGTCCAGCGCGGTACCCTCCGCGTCGGTGACACGATGGTCGCCGGTGACGCCTACGGCCGTGTCCGCGCGATGCTCGACGACAAGGGCCAGAACGTCGAGGAAGCGGGTCCGTCGACCCCCGTCCTCGTCCTCGGTCTGACCAATGTCCCGGGCGCCGGCGACAACTTCCTCGTCGTCGACGAGGACCGCACGGCCCGCCAGATCGCCGAGAAGCGCGCCGCGCGTGAGCGCAACGCCGCCTTCGCCAAGCGCACCCGCCGGGTGTCCCTCGAGGACCTCGACAAGGTGCTCAAGGCCGGTCTGGTGCAGGACCTCAACATCATCATCAAGGGCGACGCGTCCGGTTCGGTGGAGGCTCTCGAGTCCTCGCTGCTCCAGCTCGACGTCGGCGAAGAGGTCGAGATCCGGATCCTGCACCGCGGTGTCGGTGCGGTCACCGAGTCCGACATCAACCTGGCGACCGGCTCCGACGCCATCGTCATCGGCTTCAACGTCCGCGCCGAGGGCCGTGCCACGCAGATGGCCGAGCGCGAGGGCGTGGACGTCCGTTACTACTCGGTCATCTACCAGGCGATCGAGGAGATCGAGGCGGCCCTGAAGGGCATGCTGAAGCCGGAGTACGAAGAGGTCGAGCTGGGTACGGCGGAGATCCGCGAGATCTTCCGCTCGTCCAAGCTGGGCAACATCGCGGGTGTTCTCATCCGCTCCGGCGAGGTCAAGCGCAACACCAAGGCGCGACTCATCCGCGACGGCAAGGTCATCGCGGAGGAGCTCAACATCGTCGGTCTGCGTCGTTTCAAGGACGACGTCACCGAGATCCGCGAGGGCTTCGAGGGCGGTATCAACCTCGGAAACTTCAACGACATCAAGATCGACGACGTCATCGCGACGTACGAGATGCGCGAGAAGCCGCGCGGCTGATCCGCGTAGCGACTGCCGCGGGTCGCGCGTCCACCAGGGATGGTGGCCGCGCGGCGCGCGGGACGGGGCCGGTCGGCGGGAGAAATTCCCGTCGATCGGCCCCGGCCGTTGCATGTACGGTGCTAGGAGCTCGTACACAACAGCTCTTGCCTCACGCCTCCCGGGTGGGCCTCACCCGTCACGCATGTATGTAGGGACACTGTCCTTCGACCTGCTCCTCGGCGACGTCCGGTCGCTGAAGGAGAAGCGCTCCGTCGTCCGCCCGATCGTCGCCGAGCTGATCCGCAAGTTCGCGGTCAGTGCGGCGGAGGTCGGTGACCAGGACCTCCACCGCAGGGCCCGGCTGGGGCTCGCGGTGGTCTCCGGGGACACGGGGCACCTCACGGATGTACTGGACCGCTGCGAGCGGCTTGTCGCCGGGCGGCCGGAGGTGGAACTGCTGTCGGTCAGACGGCGGATCCACGGCGACGACGACTGATGACTGAACCGAAGAAGAAAGAAGTAGGCGCATGACCGACAACGCGCGGGCGCGCAAGCTGGCCGACCGTATCCGGGAGATTGTCGCGGAGACGCTCCAGCGCCGGATCAAGGACCCGCGGCTCGGCTATGTGACCATCACGGACACCCGGGTCACCGGTGACCTCCGCGAGGCGACCGTTTTCTACACGGTCTACGGCGACGACGAGGAGCGTGCCGCCTCCGCGGCCGCCCTGGAGAGCGCCAAGGGCATCCTGCGCTCCACCGTGGGCCGGGAGACCGGGGTGCGCTTCACCCCGACCCTGACCTTCGTGGCGGACGCCCTGCCCGACAACGCCCGGACGATCGACGACCTGCTCGCCAAGGCCAAGGCCAAGGACGCGGAGGTCCGTGAGGTCTCCTCCGGCAAGACGTACGCCGGCGACGCGGACCCGTACCGCAAGCCCGGCGAGGACGCCGAGGACACCGACCAGGCGTCCGAATGAAGCAGAAGGCACCGGCTCCGCCGGACGGTCTGATCATTGTCGACAAGCCGGCCGGCTTCACCTCGCACGACGTGGTCGCCAAGATGCGCGGCATCGCGCGGACGCGGCGCGTCGGCCACGCGGGGACGCTCGACCCGATGGCGACGGGCGTGCTCGTGCTCGGCATCGAGCGGGCGACCAAGCTGCTCGGTCACCTCGCGCTGACCGAGAAGGAGTACGTCGCGACGATCCGCCTCGGGCAGAACACCGTGACGGACGACGCGGAGGGCGAGATCACCTCGTCCACCGACGCCTCCAAGGTCACCCGCGAGGCGATCGACGCCGGCGTGGCCAAGCTGACGGGCGCCATCATGCAGGTCCCGTCGAAGGTCAGCGCGATCAAGATAGACGGCAAGCGGTCCTACGCCAGGGCCCGCGAGGGCGAGGACTTCGAGATCCCCGCCCGCCCGGTGACGGTCTCCTCCTTCGCGGTGCACGCCGTGCACCCGGCCGAGGCGGAGGACGGCACCCCGGTGCAGGACCTGCTGGTCTCCGTCGTGTGCTCCTCCGGCACCTACGTCCGGGCTCTCGCCCGCGACCTGGGCGCGGACACGGGCGTCGGCGGCCACCTGACCGCGCTGCGGCGCACCAGGGTCGGCCCGTACGGCCTGGGCGAGGCCCGGACGCTGGAGCAGATCCAGGAGAAGCTGGACGTCATGCCGGTCGCCGAGGCGGCCGCCGCGGCCTTCCAGCGCTGGGACGTCAACGAGGAGCAGGCGCGCCTGCTCGGCAACGGCGTGCGGATCAAGATGCCGTTCTTCGAGCGCACCGGCGCGGTCGCGGTCTTCGGGCCGGACGGCCGCTTCCTCGTCCTGGTCGAGAACCAGGGCGGCAAGGCCAAGAGCCTGGCCGTCTTCGGCTGAGGCCGGACGGCCTCACCACGGCGCCGGGGCCTGGGCTCCGGCACGCTCGTGGGGACGGGGCGCGCAAGCACGCGTCCCGTCCCCACGATGCCCTTCTCCTCGCTCCCCATCCGCCGCATGCCGAGGATTCACCCCATTGGGCAGGCGCTCGGAGTGAACCGAGGGGGTGGAAGGGGGCGCGTTCCGGGTGCGATCTGTCCTGCCGATCATCCGCTGCCTACCGTCGACGTAAGTGCACGGCGGGGAGGTTCGACGGATGAACGGTCGGCGGACCGATGCGGACGAGTACCTGGTGCGCATCAGAGACCTCGCCGGGCGACCGCGCGGCACGGGGTTCCTCGCGGACGACCGCGGCACGATGATCACCAGCCATGAGGCGGTCGACGGGCTCGCGCGGCTCGTCCTGCTCGCGCCGGGCGACCGCACCTGCCTGGTCGGCGCGGACGCCGTGACCCAGCTGCCCGGCTGCGACCTCGCGCTCGTGCGGACCGAGGGGCTCGGCGTGCGGCCGCTGCCCATCGCCGCGGCCGAGTGGATCGAGGACGGCACGGAGGTGCGGCTGCGCGCGGGCCGCTGGCAGACCGCGCGGATCGTCGGCGAGGCGCTGGTGACGTACACCGCCACCGACCGCTTCCACCTGCTGGACGCGGCCGTCGAGCTGTCCCTCGGCGAGCGCGACGGCCTGCGCCTCGGCGAGGAGGCCACCGGCGGACCCGTCATCGACGCCCGTACGGGAACGGTGGCCGCCGTCCTTGGTACCGCGCTGCACGCCGAGCGCCGGTCGGGCGGATTCGCGATCCCGCTCCGGGCCGCCGCCGGTGCCACCCCGGGCGGCCCGCTGGCGGCCCTCCTGGAGCGCAACGCCGCCACCATCCCGGCCTACGGCCCCGACCTCAATCTCGCCGGCGCCCTCCAGCTCACGGCCACCTCCCTCGGGCAGGTCACCACCGCGCGCGCCTGGCGCGACCCCGTTCCCCGGCCGGAGATCGCCAGGGAGTTCGAGCGCTTCCTGGCGGTCCCGCGCGCCCCGTTCACCGACGCGGACGACGGGCCGGATCCCGCGGGCGGCGCTAACGCCCCGGAAGGCGGCCTCCCGTGCGGAACCGGCGCGGCCGAGCCCGCGCCCCCGCCCGACGGCTTGGAAGCCGGCACCGAGGCGGACGCCGGTTCCGGGCCGGAAGCGGAACCGGGGACCCGCCCGCCGCTCGGGCCCCTGGTCCTGGGGCTCGTCGGCGGACCGGGCACCGGCCGGACGACCGAGCTCGGCGCGCTCGCCTCCCGGCGGGCCCTCGGCTCGGAGCCCGCGCCCACGATCTGGATCCGCGGCGCCGACCTGCGCGACGGCGACGAGAGCGTGCGGGACGCCGTGGCGCGTGCACTGGAGGCCGCCGCGCGGATCGTCACCGCCTCGGCGGGCACGGCCGGCACGGTGGGGGATCCGGCCGAGGCCACCCCGGAAGCCGTCGCCGCCCTCGCGCACCGCGTGGGGCGCCCGCTGCTGATCGTCCTCGACGGGCCCGAGGAGCTCCCCCCGGTCCTCGCCCACGGGCTGCCCGCCTGGACGGCCGCCACCGCGGAGTGGCTGGGGGAGGTGTCGGCGCGGATCATCGTCGCCTGCCGCCCCGAGCACTGGGAGACGGCGGGCGCCCTCTTCCCGCCGTCCGCCCTGCACGTGCCGGACGACGCCCCCGCCCCCCGGGGCCTGCCGCCCTGCGTCCGCCTCACCGACCTCACCCCCCGGCAGGCCGCCGAGGCCAGGGCCGTCTACGGCGTCCCCGAGGAGGCCATCCAGCAGGCGGACGCCGCCCACCCGCTGGCCCTCCGGCTGCTCGCGGAGGTCCGCGCCGCCCTCCCGGACGCGGCCGCGTCCGGGGAGGACGAGGGCGCCCGGCCGCCCGACCGCTGGGACATCTTCTCCGCCTTCCTCGACCTCACCTGCCTGCGCATCGCCGTACGGCTCTCCGCCGACCGCAGGCCACCGCTGCGCGGCACGACGGTGCGCCGGCTCGCCGCCCGGGTCGCCGGGCAGGTGCACGAGGCGGCCCGGCGCTGTCTCGGGCCCGGCCAGGGGGAGCTGGAGCGCGAGGCGTTCGAGGAGCTCTTCCCCTGGCGCAACGGCTGGGCCTCCGCCGTGCTCACCGAGGGCCTTCTCGTCCCCGCCGGCAGCGGCTACCGCTTCGCGCACGAGGAGTTCGCCGACTGGCTCCAGGGCGCGCACCTCGACCTCGACGCGGCCCTGCACGCACTGGTCCACCGGTGGTACGAGCACGAGAGCGCGGGCCTGGAGGCGGAGGAGAGGCTTCCGTCCCGGCCGGGCACCGGAGCCGCCCCCGAGGGCCACGTCCCGCCGCCCCCCGGCTCCAAACGGCCGCCCCGCACCGGCGCGGGCCGCCGCCGCACCAAGCGCGGCGCGGCCGAGCAGGAGAGACCGAAACCCCTGCCCGTGCCCCGGCACCGCATCGGCCCCGTGCTCCAGTCGCTGCTCCTGCTCGCCCGGCGCTCCGGCCCCGCCGCCCTGGCCGAGCGCCTCTGCGCCCTGGTCCACGCCGTGGAAGCCCTCTCCCCGGCCGGGCGCTCCGCCCTCGGGCAGACCACCGCCGTCACCGACGCACCGGCCCCCGCCCTCCCCGACCCCGCCTGGTGGGCCGCGCACCTGCTCGGCGAGACGCTGCTCCGCGTCCCCGACGCCGCCCCCTATCTCGGCGCCCTGCGGCTGCTCGCCGAGCGGATCACCGCCCGCGCCGTCGACCTCGGCGGCTTCGACAGCGACGCGAGCCGGGCGCTGGGCGGGCTCGCCGAGTTCGGCCCCTGGTTCTGGCTCCGGCTGCCGCTCGGCCTCGCCGACCGCCTCGACCTGCTGCGCCTGCTGCTCCCCGCCGACGGCCCGCCGCCCGGGGCCGCCCCCCACGTCCACTCGCAGCTCGCCCCGCACCAGGGCGCCCACGCGCCCCAGAGCGACCGCTTCCTGCCCGCCGTCGCCACCGTCCTCGCCGAGGACCCCTGCGCGGCACAGACCCTCATCTGCCGCTGGTTCACCGACGAACGCCCCCTCCAGGCCGCGCCCTACCCCGACAGCGCCCGCCTCACCGTCTCCACCGCCGCCCAGGTGCTGCTCCACACCCACCGCCACCGCGCCGTCGACGACCTCGCCGAGGCCCTGGTGGAGGCCGGGCACCCGCGCGCCGACGAGCTCCTCAACGCCCTCGCCGAGGACGAGCCGTCCGCGCTCTGCCGGGCCGTCGACCGCTGGGCCCACGACGACCGCCTGGAGCGGCACGTGGCCGCCGCCGCGTACGCCCTGCGGACCGCGCCCCACGTCACCATCGACGCCGACCGCGAGCTGCTGCGCTACTCCGCGCTCGCCCTCCTCGCCCGCCCCGCCGAGGGCGCCCTGCACGGCACCGCGCTCGCCCTCCTCGTCCGGGACACCGAGACCCGCGCGAAATACCTCCCGCAGGCCATCGTCCGCTTCGCCGCCGGTGACCCGCACCTGCCCGCCGAGGCTCTGGCGGCCGCCCTGACCACCCACCCCGAGCCCGTCTTCGCGATCTTCCGGGCGCGGCTGTACGAGCCGGGCGACGGCCCGGCCCTGGTGCTGCGCGCCCTCGCCGGGGTCACCGCCCCCGCCCTGGCCCGCCGGGCCGCCGCGCTGGTCCAGGAGCACATCGAGCACCGCCCCGAGAGCGCCGCGCACGCCGCGGTCTTCGTCGACCGGCGGCTGGAGGAGGGCCCCGCCGCCCGGTCCGTGCTCTTCCCGCTGGTCGTGCACCTGCTGAGCAGCCGCCCCGCGCAGGTGCGCCGGGCCCTCGCCCCCGTCCTGGCGGCCCCCGGCACCGCGCTGTCCCGGCCCCTGCGCCAGGAGCTGCTGGAGGTGCTGCTGGAGCGCGAGCAGTACGGGCCGTACGAGCGCGACGTCACCGTCCTCGACGCCCTGCTGCGGGCCGTCGCCGCGGGCGCCGGCGAGCGCACCGAGGCGCGCACGCGCGACCTCGTGCACCGCACCGGCCT
This sequence comes from Streptomyces sp. NPDC025618, assembly GCF_055558795.1. Lineage (NCBI taxonomy): Bacteria > Bacillati > Actinomycetota > Actinomycetes > Kitasatosporales > Streptomycetaceae > Streptomyces > Streptomyces sp. NPDC025618. The sequence continues at coordinate 13,420 of NZ_JBVHLW010000042.1, forward strand.
GCTGATGGCGCGCACCGCGGAGGGGGCGGCCTGCTTCGACCGGCGGCTGACGCAGCTGGCCCGCGAGATCCCGGTCTTCGGTGAACAGGTGCGCCGCTGGCTGAAGTCCGCGCCCGCGCAGTGGGCCGTGGTGGTGGGGCCGCGGGCGCGGATCAGGCTGACCGCCGGGGCCGGGACGGACGGGGCGAGCGCCGGTGGACCGGCCGATGCGGACCGCCGCGAGCCAGCATGGCACTCTTAGTCCTGCGTATATCGACAGACAACAGTTCGGGTTCGGGCGAGGAGCGGGCACAGTGCAGCGCTGGCGTGGCTTGGAGGACATCCCCCAGGACTGGGGGCGCAGCGTCGTCACCATCGGCTCGTACGACGGCGTGCACCGGGGGCACCAGCTGCTCATCGGGCGCGCGGTGGAGCGGGCGCGGTCGCTCGGCGTCCCCGCCGTCGTGGTGACCTTCGACCCGCACCCCAGCGAGGTCGTGCGGCCGGGCAGCCACCCGCCGCTGCTGGCCCCGCACCACCGGCGCGCGGAGCTGATGGCGGAGCTGGGCGTGGACGCGGTGCTGATCCTGCCGTTCACGGCGGAGTTCTCCAAGCTCTCGCCCGCGGATTTCGTGGTCAAGGTGCTGGTCGACAAGCTGCACGCGAAGCTGGTCGTCGAGGGCCCCAACTTCCGCTTCGGCCACCGGGCGGCGGGCGACGTCGACTTCCTCAAGGAGCTCGGCGTCACCTACGACTACGACGTCGAGGTGATGGATCTCTATGTGACCGGTGAGGCGGGCGGCGGACTGCCGTTCTCCTCCACGCTGACCCGGCGCCTGGTCGCCGAGGGCGATGTCGCGGGCGCGATGGAGATCCTCGGCCGCCCGCACCGCGTCGAGGGCGTCGTCGTCCACGGCGCGCAGCGCGGCCGCGAACTGGGTTACCCCACGGCCAACGTCGAGACCCTCCCGCACACCGCGATCCCGGCGGACGGCGTCTACGCCGGCTGGCTGACCGTCGGCGGCGAGGCGATGCCGGCGGCCATCTCGGTCGGCACGAACGTGCAGTTCGACGCGACCGAGCGGACGGTGGAGGCGTACGCCATCGACCGCACCGACCTGGACCTCTACGGCCTGCACGTGGCCGTGGACTTCCTCGCCTACCTGCGCGGCATGGAGAAGTTCGACTCCATCGAGGCGCTGCTGCAGTGCATGGCAGGCGATGTGAAGCGGGCGCGTGACCTGGTGGCGGCGCACGCCGCCGCGCACGTCACGGCATGACCCGCTGACAAAACGACGGAAGGGCCCCGGGCGGCGAACGCCCGGGGCCCTTCGTTATGCGCTCAGGTCTGCTGCGGCGGGTACTGCTGGGGGTAGCCGTAGCCGCCACCGGGCTGCGGCTGACCGCCCGCGGGCGGGTAGGGGCCGCCCGGCTGCGGCTGGCCGTACGGATACGGCTGCTGTGGATACGGCTGGGCCTGCGGCTGTCCGCCCGCGTACGGGTCGTACGGCTGCTGGTAAGGCGCGGGGGCGCCCGGCTGGCCGGGGACGTACGCGCCCGGCACGGGCGGCGCCTGGTGCGCGGGCGGGTTCTCCCCGGTCCACAGCCCGTGCTGCTGCTGGGCCCGGGTGAAGTCCTCCGCGACCAGCGCGGACAGGTGGAAGTACGCCTCGCGCGTCTTCGGCCGCATCATCTCCAGGTCGACCTCGGCTCCCGCCGCCAGGTGCTCGTCGAAGGGCACGACCACGACACCGCGGCACCGCGTCTCGAAGTGGGAGACGATGTCCTCCACCTTGATCATCTTGCCGGTCTCGCGGACCCCCGAGATCACCGTGACGCTGCGCGAGACGAGATCGGCGTAGCCGTGCGCGTGCAGCCAGTCCAGCGTGGTGCTGGCGCTGCTGGCACCGTCGACGGACGGCGTGGAGACGATGATCAGCTGGTCCGCGAGGTCGAGGACGCCGCGCATCGCGCTGTAGAGCAGGCCGGTGCCCGAGTCGGTGAGGATGATCGGATACTGCTTGCCCAGCAGGTCTATCGCCCGCCGGTAGTCCTCGTCGTTGAAGGTCGTCGAGACCGCCGGGTCCACGTCATTGGCGATGATCTCCAGGCCGGACGGGGCCTGCGAGGTGTAACGCCGGATGTCCATATAGCTGTTCAGGCTCGGGATCGCCTGGACGAGGTCGCGGATCGTCGCACCCGTCTCCCGGCGCACGCGGCGGCCGAGCGTGCCGGCGTCCGGGTTGGCGTCGATCGCCAGGATCTTGTCCTGCCGCTCGCTCGCCAGCGTCGCCCCGAGCGCGGTGGTGGTCGTCGTCTTGCCGACGCCGCCCTTGAGGCTGATGACGGCGATCCGGTAGCAGGACAGCACGGGGGTGCGGATCAGCTCCAGCTTGCGCTGCCGCTCCGCCTCCTCCTTCTTGCCGCCGAACTTGAACCGGCTGGTGCTCGGCTGCTTCTTCGGCTTCGGCTTGTTGCGCAGCAGCCGCTCCGACGACAGCTCCATGGACGCCGTGAACCCCAGCGGGGCCCCGTGCACGGACCGCTGCCGCTGCTCGGGCGTCACGGTCGGCCAGCCGCCGGACCGCGGGTCCACGGGGACGCCGGGCTGCGGCTGCTGGGGCTGAGGTTGCGGCTGTTGCTGCTCGGCGAGCGGCGGGAGGGCGCCGTTGTCCGGCGCGACAGCGGGCGGCAGCGCGTAACCACCGGGCTGCACGCCCGGCTGCGCCTGCGGCGTCTGCGGCGCTTGAGGTTCCTGCTCACCGGGCTGCACGCCGGGCTGGGCCTGCGGTACCTGCTCGCCGGACGCGCTCTGCGGCTTCGGCGCGGGCGCCTCGCCGGAACCCTCCGGAGCGATGGGCGCCTGAGGCGGCGTCACAGGGGAAGTCGGCGGGGCGTACGGGGAGGGTGCGGTCTGCGGGGTGTACGGGGCGGGGGCGCCCTGCGCGTACGGGCCCGGGTGGGCAACTCCCGTGTGCGGAGCGGGCATCGGGGCGTACGGCGAGGGTGCCGGGGCCGCGTCGGGACGCGGGTAGCCGTAACCGCCCTGCGGCGCGCCCGGCGGCTGCGCGTACGGGGACTGGGGTGCCTGGGGCACCTGGGGTGTCTGAGGTGCCGGCTGGCCGGGGTAGCCGTAGCCGCCTTGCGGCGCGGCGGACGGCGCGGGCGGGGGAGTGGGCGTCGCGGGGGCGGCGTCGGGACGCGCCGGCAGGGACGGTGCGGGTGCCGGGGTGGGTGCGGGCGCCGGTGCCGGTGTGGGGGCCGGTGCGGCCGGGGGAGCGCCGGGGGCCGGGACGGCGGGCTGGAAGTCCGGGGGCAGCGGCGGCAGCGCGCCCTGAGGCACGGACGGCGGTGCCCACGGCTCGGGGGCCGGAGCCTCGGGAGCCGGTGTCTTCGCGGCTGACGCCTCGGCGGTCTGCTCCGCGACGCCTTCCGGCGGCGTCACGGCGGAGAACCGCATGGTTCCCTCGCTCCGGACACCCGGCTCTTCCGCGCGTCCGGCGACCTCGTCGCGCAGAGCGGCCGCGGAGAAGCGCATGGTGCCCTCGGGGCGGGGCGCGTCGGCGGGAGGCTGCGGCTCCTCGGCCCGGTCCGGAGCGTCTACCCGCGGGGCGGCGGAGAACCGCGTCGTCCCCTCGCCGCGCACGTCACCCTCGCGAGCGCCGCTGTCCGCCTCGCCCTGCGGGACGCCGGGGGAGAAGCGCGTCGTCCCTTCGTCACGTACATCGCCGTCGGCCTCGGAGGCGTCCGTTCCGAAGGAGGCGTCCGCTCCGAACGGAAGAGGGTCGGTGTCGGCGGTGTCCACCGTGCCGTTCTCGTCGGACACTTCGGATACACCGGACGCGGTGGCAGCCGCCGCGGTGGCCGGGGAACGGTCCGCACCGTGCTCCGCGAGCGCGTCGGCAGCGGGTGCCTCGCCGTCGGCGTGCGCGTCGGCCGCTTCCGGCACCTCGGCCGGCGGAGGCGTCGCGCTGTCCGCCACCGGCGTCCCGGTCGCCTCCGCCCCGAACGGCAGCTCGTCCGCGGGGGATTCGCCCTGCGAGGCGGCGGGCGGGAGCCCGTCCGCCGCACCGGCACCGAAGGGCAGGCTGTCCGCTGCCGCCGGCGCGCCGGCGGGCTCCTCGGCCGGGTTCGCGGTGACAGCCGGCTGCGGCGTCCACACGGGCGGCAGACCAGGCGGAGCCGACGGCGGAACCGGCGGAGCCAGCGGTTCACCCGAAGGCGGGGGCGGGGCCGTCCGGCTCACGTCACCCTCGCCGACGGCCGGGCCACCGGCGGAGCCGGCCGCACCAGTGGCCTGCGACACCGCGTTCTGCGTGTACCAAGCCGGTGGTGTGTAGTCGATCGTGAACTCACCCGTGTGGTCGGGTTCGTTCTCGTGGCCCGCGTCGGACCGGTCCTCGCCGGCTGTGGTCCCGCCCGCGCGGAGCTCGTCCCGATCGCTGCTCACATTGCCTCCTGCTGATGTGGTCTGACGCCCATGTGCTGCCTGTCGGGCCCGACCGTTCCCGTCGTCCGACCGCCCGGGGTTCCCCCTGTTCCGACGGGAGGAGTCCGGTCCGCGGTTCTCCCGTACGTACACCCGTCAAGACTAATCGTCATACGCGCCGCCACGGCAGGCCCGCCCCCGCCTCCTCAACAGCCCCGTGGCAACCGGCCCCGGCCGGCGCCGGAACCGGGTGATAGAAAGATTTCCCGCTCGAAAGCCATAACGGCGCGGGATCCGCGCCCGATTCGCTCCTTTTCGTTGGAATGCTGACGTTCCATCGGATCGCGGGGGGAGGCAGAACGGGCGCCGGGCCCGCACAGCAAGAGGTATGCGCTGATGGTCCAGCCGCCCCCACCCCCACCGATGCCGCCGAACCAGCCCTCCGGGGGCGGCTTCGGGGCACCGCAGGATCCGGCCGCGAACGCTCCGCAGGCGCCCCAGCAGCCCCCCACCGCTCCGGCCGATCGCCCGGCTCCCGCCGAACCCCCGGCTGCGGCCGGTCCTTCGATTCCGCTGACGAAGCCCGCGGCGGCCCCGGAACAGCCGCCCGCGCCCCCGGCCCAGGCCCCCGCCGCGCCCCCCACGCCCGCGGCCCCGCCCGCCTGGGGCGCCCCTCCGGCGCCGGGGCAGCAGGGTCCGGCCGGCGGCGTGCCGTACCCGCCGAACCCGTACACGCAACAGCCCGGCGCGCAGCAGCCGAACCCGTACGGTGCCTTCCCGCCGCCCCCGGGCCGGCCCTTCGGCGCCCCGGGCCCCCAGCCCTCCGACGGCCCGGACAAGAAGCGGACGGCCCTGGTCATCGGCGCGGCGCTCGCGGTCCTGGTCGCGGCGGCCGGTGGTGTGTGGGCGCTGACCGGCGACGACAAGGGCTCGGACAAGCCCAGCGCCCACGGCAGCACCGCCCCGGCCAAGGGCGGCGAGGGAGGCGGCGACGAGGGCACCGCGGGCCCGCGCGACGGCGGCGAGAGCGACCCGAACGACGCCCGCCAGGCCGGCGAGGCGAAGGTCCTCATCGACCAGAAGGGCCCCGACGTCGACCGGGCGGGCGCCGATGTCCCGGGCATCTGGGTGATCGGCGACCACGTGGTCAAGACCGTGCAGGACAAGGTCGTCGCCTATTCCACGGACGACGGCAAGGAGAAGTGGTCCGTCCCGCTGCCCAAGCGGGTGTGCGCGGCGCCCAAGGACACCACGGACGACGGCAAGGTCGTCGTGGCGTACGAGGGCGACAAGAAGGACGAGTGCGGCAACTACGCCATGCTCGACCTGAAGGCGGGCAAGAAGGTCTGGGACAAGCCCATCCCCAAGTCGGGCGGATTCGCCGAGAGTTTCATCGGCCTCGACATGGCCATCAGCGGCAACGCCGTGGGCGCCGCCTGGTTCGGCGGCTCCGGCATGATCCGGGTCAGTGACGGCGAGACCATCGCCACCCCCGACATCCAGTCGGGCTGCGGCATCGACGGCTACGCGGGCGGCAAGGCGCTGCTGCGTTCCTGGAGCTGCGTGAGCGACAACACCTCGCACATCGAGAAGGTCGACCCGGCCACCGGCAAGGCCACCTGGACCTGGGACGGCCGCAAGGGCCTCCAGACCAAGAAGATCTACTCCAGCGAACCGGCCGTCGTCTCCCTCCTGTCGGACGACAAGAAGTCCGGCGGCATCATCGCGCTCAAGGACGGCAAGGAGCGCTCGGTCATCGACTTCGCCGGCCAGTCGTACGCGCCGACCTGCGGGCTCTCGATCGTGAACCACGACCTCGGCGGCTGCCAGGGCGTGGCCGTCACGGACGACACCCTGTATCTGCCGACCGAGGGCAACTACTCCTCGGGCAACGAGATCCACGCCTTCGACCTCGACAGCGGCAAGCGCAAGTGGGCCGCCAAGAACACGAGCAAGCGCGAGCTGATGCCCCTGAAGGCGGACGGCGACAAGGTCATCGCGTATCAGAAGGCGTCGTACGACAAGGCGGGCGCCGTCGTCAGCGTCGGCTCCGACGGGGACCCCAAGGTGCTGCTCCAGATCCCGGCGTCCATGACGTCCGCCGAGAACAACTTCTTCAGCGCGCGCTACCTCTACGACAACGACCGCTTCTACATCGCCACGACGCGGCTGTCGGGCAGCAATTCGGGGGACGGCAACAGAATGCTGCTGGCCTTCCGCAAGTGACCCCGGGGGTGGGGCGGGGCAGACACCCGGCCCACCCCTCGGCTCAGTCCATCCGCCGGGCCGCACCCAGCAGCCCGGCCTCCGGTCCCGTCGCCCGGGTGTCGGCATACATCCGCGACCGACGGCCCGCGCACCACAGCGTCACCCCGTCCTGGAGCGTCGGCAGCGCCGCGACGTCCTCCGGCGGCAAACCCAGGAGCCGGCCGAGCTGGGCCGCCTCCTCCGGGGAGACCCGCTGGACACCCACCAGATCCGCGCTCGCCATCAGGCGCGGCGCCTCCGGGCTCACGAACGGCAGCAGGGTGAGCACCGGCTGCCAGGGCGCCGCGACGACCCGGCCGCGCGGCGGCCGCGCACCGCAGTCACGCACGACGAGCACCGGGCTGTGCACCGACGCCCCTTGCGGCGGCACCCTCCCGACATCGTGCAGAGTCACGCACGGCTGACCGCTGTTGGCGGCCTGCGCGAGCGACGTCCACAGCTGGCGGCGGCCGGTCTCCACGGCGACGCGGGCACCCGTGCCGACCGTGCGCAACGCGATCACCTGTGCCGTCCACGCGCCGCCGACCAGGACGGCGTCGAAGGGGGCGGGGCGGCCGATCCCCAGAACGGCGGGCGAGCCCTGGGGATCGGTGCCGATCACCACGCCGTCGTCCCCGACCGGCAGGGCCAGTGCCTCGAACTGCTCCGGCGCGATCTCGTGCCGCCCGCGGCGCGGACCCAGCAGCCCGAAGCCGGGGCGCCGCCGCGCGGACGCGGGTGGCGGGGGAGCTGTGGTCATGAGCGCGTCCCTCCCAGGGGCAGCGTGGCGAGGACACCGGGCACCTGCTCGTGATCCAGCCGCACCAGACCGGCCTTCGCACCGCGTGCGGCCCGCTCCAGCTCCCGCCGGGCATCGGCCAGTTCGTCCGAACTGCGGCCGGTGACCCGCACGTGCGCGGCCACACTCGGCGCGTGCCGGCCGCCCGGTGTGCGGCCGCGCCCGAGGGTCAGGCTCAGCGTCGTCGACAGCGCCGGCAGCGAGGTGAGCAGCGCGGCCAGCTGCGGCAGCGGAGTGGCCTCCGGCCCCAACTGCGGCCAGCGGGAGACCCAGTACGTGCTGTGCCACCGGTCGTCGCACCGCCAGGCCCGGGAGCTCTCCGCGGTCCGCCGCACCGGCGTGCCACTGCGGCCCGCCCGCGCCGAGGCGGTCGGATTGACGTTCGCGGCGGTCGCGATCGCCGCCGTGAGCCCCTCCTCGGACAGCAACTGGGCGCGGAAACCCGCCCCCTGCAAGCGGCTCGCGAGCTGGTCCGCCGCCCGCAGCAGACAGCGCCGCGCGCCCTCCACACCCGAACCGCGCGCCTCGACGGCCTCACGGCACAGCTCCGGGTCGAGCTTGAGCGCCACCCACGTCAGCCGTACCGCGGGGGTCCCGGCCATCGCCTGGAGCGGCGCGTAGTTACGGGCCGCCAGGGCCTCCGCCGACAGGTGGGGGGCGGGCGCGGGCAGCGTGCTCTGCACCACCTGCACGGACTCCAGCCGGATCCCGTCCACGTCCATCGCGTCCCGCAGCAACGCCAGTGGCAGCGCCTTCTCGGCCCGCAGCGGACGCAGCGGGGCGTCGACGGCGTCGATCCGCAGCATCACCGTCAGGAACGTGCCGTCCCCGACCAGGCCCACCTCGCGCCGCTCACGGTCGGTGAAGGAGCCGGTCCGCAGCGCCGGTTCGCACTCCAGGACCGGGGCCAGCCCCGTGTCCGTGCCCACCGGGGCGGCCACCGCCCGGCCCGCGCGCCGCCGCAGCGACACCGCCGTGGCCAGCCAGTCCGCTATCGGCCGCTGCCCGCGGCGCACGAGCGCGAGGAGCACCAGCACCGCGGCCACCACACCCGCCGGCACCAGCCACACCGGGCCCGCGGCCCACGCGGCCAGCACGAGCGCCGCCGCCACCTCGACCAGCACCAGCTGCTGCAGCCGGACCGGCCCCACGCTGCCGGGCCGCGACACAGCCCGCGGCGCGACCGCGCCCGGCTGCGCGGTGACCGCTGGCCGGCGTACGCGCGTTGCGGCACCCATGCCTGACAAACCCCCTCGCCTCACGCTGATCCCCTACCGGCATAGTAGGGGGCCGGTACGACAACCGGACCGACGGCAGGGTCCGGCAGCACCCCGTCAACCGAAGCCGACCACTGGGGAGAAGCGGCGACACATGGCATCACGCCGGGATCAGCTCAACGCGTACACCTTCGCGAAGAAGCGAACGGTCGCAGCTTTCCTGCAACCTTCCCCCAGCGGTACGGAGGAAGGGGCCCCGCGCCCGCTGCGCGCGGTCCTGCCCGGCGTCGTCGTCGGGGCGCTGCTCGTCGCCGGATTCGGGGCCTGGGGCCTGTTCCGGCCGGTCGCGCCCAAGGGCTGGGACGACACCGCCGCGCACGTCATCGTCGGCAGTGAGTCGACCACGCGCTATGTGGTCCTGGAGACGGACAACAAGAAACAGCTGCACCCCGTCCTCAACTTCGCCTCCGCCAAGCTGCTCCTCACCCCCGACAAATCCACCGTCATCAAGGTGAAGGAATCCGAGCTCGACAACGGCCACATCCCGCGCGGCCCGACCCTCGGCATCCCCTACGCCCCCGACCGCATGCCCGGTGCCGCCGAAGCCGGCCGGAAGAAGCAGTGGGCCGTCTGCGAACAGCCCGGTGGCACGAACGGGAACACCACGCAGAAAGCCGTCTTCCTTTTCGCCGACCGCGATCCGAAACTCAGGAAACTCACCGGCCCGGACCGTCTGCGGGGCAATCAGGCCCTCTACGTACAGGGCCCCGACGACGCCCGCTACCTCATCGATCCGCAGGGCACCAAATACCTGCTCGGCGGCCCGGAGTGGAAAGCCCTGGACACCTCGGACTACAACCTGCTGTTGCGCTCCCTCTTCCAGGACGGTGCCCGTCCGCAGCGCGTCACCAAGGACTGGCTGAGCACGTTCAACGACGGCGCCCCCATCGTCTTCCCCGAGATCCGCGGTGACATCGGCGGGAACGCCGGTGTCACCACCCTGCCCGGAACGGCCAACCGCGTCGGCACGGTCCTCGAAGCCCCCACCGGCACGGGCACCCAGCACTACGTCGTGCTCCAGGGCAAGGTCCAGCGCGTCTCCGAATTCGTCGCCAAGCTGCTCCTCAACAGCAAGATGCTCACGTCGCTCGGCCAGGCCGGCACACCGCAGCACGTCAGCGCCGCCACCTTCACCCCGGACGACGAGGAGTTCTACGGGAAGTACCACTGGCCCTCGCGCGTGCCCCAGCAGGCCAACGCGCAGGAGGCGCCCGCCGGAGGCGGCGCCAAGACGACGGTGTGCAGCATCTTCGGCGGCCTCTCGGCCGGCGGCACCCCCGACCTCGCCACCTGGGCCGGCACGGAATACCCGGCGACCATTCCCGACGGGGCGACGAGCGCCTACGTCACCCCCGGCTCCGGACTGCTCTACCGCCAGGTGACCGGCCACCAGACCACCAGCGGCTCCATCTTCCTCGTCACCGACACGGGGCTGCGCTATGCCGTGCAGTCCAATGGCGACAGCGGCACCGGAAAGTCGAAGATCGGTGAGAATCCCGCACCGTCCCCGGGCGCGGATGGAAGTACACCTGAGAGCTCGCCCTCGGCCGCACCAGAATCGGGAACGGCCCGTGCCCGGCTCGGCTATCAGAACGTGAACCCCATGGCCGTACCCGCCAATTGGTCGCAATTCCTCCCCACGGGCCCGCGTCTGGACGCCAACAGCGCCCGGCAGCCGCAGGGATCGTGAGGAGCGGCATGCGACGCATCACCGCCGCGCTGGCGGCCGCCGCGCTCATGACTCCTCTGACAGGGGCGTCGGCCGTATCCGCCCCGCTCCCCGTCACCCTCGACGGCAGCGGCGAGTGCACCTATCCCGCGAAGCCCATCAAGGGCACTCCCTGGTCGCTCCAGCGCGTCCTCCTCGACCAGCTCTGGCAGGACACCAAGGGCAAGGACAGCAATGGCAAACCGGTGCGCGTGGCCGTCATCGACACCGGGGTCGACACCCACAACCCCCAGCTCAAGGACGCGGTCGACGCCAAGAGCGGAGCGGATCTGCTGACCGGCAAGCAGGCGGCGGCCGCGGACGGCGTGGGGGTGCGCGAGGCCACCGAGGACCGCCGCGAGGCAGCCTCGAAGGACCAGGCGAAGAAGGAGCCCAAGCCCGCTCCGAAGACCACGCCCAAGCCCTCGGAGCAGCCCAGGACGGCGCCGACCCCCAAGCCCTCCGCCTCGGCGTCGGCTCCGGCGACCCCGAAGCCCTCGGAGAAGCCCACGCCCAAACCCGAACCCGAGAAGCCGGCCGTCCAGCTCGACCCCACGCTCGACCTCGTCGGCCACGGCACGAAGGTCGCCGGCATCATCGCGGCCCGCCCGTCCGCCACGAGCGGCTTCGTCGGCCTCGCGCCGGAGTCGGTCATCATCCCGATCCGGCAGAACGACGAAAAGGGCACCGGAGACTCCCAGACCCTCGCCCAGGGCATCAACCTGGCCGTCGCCGCCGGGGCCCAGGTCATCAACATCTCCCAGGACACGGCGAAGGCGCTCAAACCCGATTCCGATCTGGAACTCGCGGTGAAGGACGCCCTCGCCAAGGACGTCGTCGTGGTCGCCTCCGCGGGCAACGACGGCCTCGACGGCAGCGTCAAGGAAACCTATCCGGCCGCTTATAAAGGCGTTCTCGCCGTGGCCGCCTCCGACCGCAACAACGAGCGCGCCGCCTTCTCCCAGCCCGGTGAATTCGTGGGCGTCGCGGCCCCCGGCGTGGAAATGGTCTCCACCGTCCCGCTCGGCGGGCAGTGCGTCGACAACGGCACGAGTTTCTCCGCCCCTTATGTGGCCGGCGTCGCCGCCCTCATCCGCGCCAAACACCCCGACTGGAAACAGCACCAGGTCGTCGCCCAGATCGAGCAGACCGCGGAACGCGCGACGAACGGCCATGACCGCTATGTCGGCTGGGGCGTGGTCGACCCGGTCCGCGCCCTGACCGACGACGCCCACCCCCTCGACAGCGTCACCGCCGCCCAACCCACCACCCGCCACGCCAAGCCCCCCACTCCGGCCCCCCTGGCCACAGGAGAATCCCCCTCCCAACGCCAGGAACGCCTCGCCACGTACGGCCTGGGCGGCACGGCGCTGCTGGTGGCGGCGATCGCCGGGGTGGCGGTGGTGCTACGGGATCTGCGGCGCCGCCGGGCGGCTTGATTGAGTACGCGTACTCAGGCGGCGAGGGGATACCGGGCGGCACCATGTAACTCATGCAGGGAGTGGCTGGAGTGGCGTAGTGTCGCGCTGGATGCCACAGGGGAGGGGCAGGGTGCAGCAACAGGGTTCGGGCGATCAGGACCAGAGGCCGTTCGGCAACGGCAATCTGGTGAAGGAAGCCGAGACGCTGGCGAAGTTCAAGGGCCGGATCGACACCATCGTGTCCGAACTGGAGAAGTCGCCCGCCTCGCAGAAAGCCATCGCCCATCAGACGATCCCCAAGGGCGCTTACGGCACCGGATTCGGCTCCGCCGACGACCTCGCCAAGCTTTACGACAAGGTTCACGACCAGCTGAAGATGCTGTCCCAGACCTTGGGCGACCAGGTCGAGGCGATGGGGATCGCCGCCGTGGTCGCCGAGCGCGGATACGACGGGATGGACGCCGAACAGGCCGCCCGGCTGAAGGCGATCGAAGAGCGCGTCCGCAAGAACTACCACGACCCGACGGCGGGAAAGCCCGCCCCGGCCAAGGGCGGACACGAGCCCAAGCCGGAGCGCAGCGGCGCCTCCGATCTCGGGTCCGAGACCGCGTAAGGGGGCGGCACACGGATGGGCAAGGGGAAATTCGACGACGCCACGCACGAAGAGCTCTACGCCATGGTGGCGGGCGGTCAGCCACAGCAGATCAATGACGCCGCGGACGCGTTGCTGAAGGCGTTCACCGACATCAATGACCTCGGCGGGGAACTCCAGGCGCATGTCGAGCGCGTGAAGTGGGAGGGCGAGGGCGGCGAGGCATTCCGCAACTGGGGTGCGGAGCTGGCCAAGCAGACGCTCAAGCTCGCCGACTACACGCTGAAGGTCGGCATCAACATAGGCTTCGCGGGCCAGAGCCTGAGCGACGCGCAGAAGGCGATCCCGGCACCGGAACCGTGCTTCGCGGACCCGGACAAGGAAAAGGCGCGCTTGAAGGGCGCGGAATCCAACCGGCAAGAGGCCATCAATCAGATGGAGCGGTTGGATTCCTACTACCGGACGGTGCATACGGATGTGGCGGGGTTGGAGGTGCCGCGGTTTCCGGTGTTGCCTGGTGGGCTCTGGCCGGTCGTCCGCGACTATGAAAGACCGGATGGAGCATCATCCACGGGCGAGGGCTCGATGGCAGGTGGGGGCCGCGCTGCGTCGCTACCGACTGGAACGGGCTCGACCGCAGCCGCTCATGATGCTCCCAACCGTCAATTGGACGCGGACTCACGTGGACACCTGGGTGTGAATCTGTCCCCCGACCGGCCTGTGCATACGGGGATTGACTCTGCGGTACTTACACCATCGCCCGATATCGTCGGCAAGCCCGCAGCGCCCAGCGTCCCTGGTCCGTCCAACGACACAGTAATTCCAGGGGGTGTCGCCGCACCGCGGCCCTTCGTGCCCAACATGCCATCCGGTGGGCAAAGCGGGACAACCGGGCCACGTGGACCGTTCGGTGCCCGCCCGGTGAGCAGTGTGAATCCATCGAGACCTGGAGGGATGCCGAGGGTTCGGGAGAGCGACGGCATCATCGGCGGTACGCCTGCTCGTTCCGGTAGTCAGTCCATCAACCCGCGGCTGCCCCGAAGCACGGTCGTAGGCGAAGAGCGGACTGTTTCGGGGCCTCAGGCGGGTGCAGCCACGGCATCGCGGGGTCCGGCTGGGGCCCCAAGCGCGCGGACAGGAGGGCCCATGGGTATGGGCGGCCATCCTGTTGGCGGTAGCACTCCTGGCCCGAGGAACGGCTACGTCGGCCGAAGGCTGGCCACAGAGCCAGGTGGTACTGCTGGTGGCCTGCGTGCACCGCGGGAAGGACGCTCCGAGTTCACACCGGGTGGCTCAGGTCTCGTACGAGGAAATCAGCCGCCAGGTGTGATGCCACACTCGGGAACCAACTCTTCCGGGGGCAACCGCCGTCGCTCCACCAGGCCCGACTATCTGGTGGAAGACGAAGAGACCTGGACCACAGGCCGCGGAAATGTCGTGCCTCCAGTCATCGAATAGCTCACGAGACCTCACGAAGGGGACCACTGCCTCATGCGATTTCCGGCTCAGCGCGCCCTGCTGGCCTCGGCATTGCTCGGGGTGATGCTCATGCCTCTCGAGTGCCTCGTGACCCCTGCCGTGGCGCAAGACGAGCACTCGAGGCAGTGGTTCTTGGACGATATGCAGGCCGAAGAGATGTGGAAGGTGAGCCGAGGGCAGGGCGTTACAGTTGCCGTGATCGATACAGGCGTGGACGGGTCGCTTCCCGAGCTACGGGGCCAAGTGTTGGAAGGCATGGATGTTTCCAACAAGCCCACGGGTGCCAATGTGGACGACGACGGCCACGGAACAAATATCGCTACGCTGATAGCTGGCACTGGTGCAGATGGAGGAATTCAGGGGTTGGCTCCTGGAGTCAAGATCCTTCCAGTGAAGGCCGTGCCAAACGGTCGAGCAGACGCTATCGACCCGTTGATGGCGAGGAGCATTCGATACGCCGCTGATCACGGCGCTCGAATCCTCAATATTTCGCTCGCAGGCCCAGGGGACAGCGTCCAGTTCCCCAAGGTTCAAGCTGCTGTCAACTACGCCCTTGAAAAGGGGAGTTTGATTTTTGCGGGCGTCGGAAACGATGCTGAAAAGGGTAACCCCGTGGAGATGCCCGCGGCGCTCCCCGGCGTCGTCGGCGTAGGAGCAGTCGACCGCCAGGGAAAAATCGCCAAATTCTCCACCTACGGAAACCAGGTCGGCCTCGTTGCCTTCGGCGAAGAAATCGTCGCGCACTGCGAAAAAGGTCCCGGATACTGTATCGGCGGCGGTACCAGCCAAGCCACAGCCATCGCCTCCGCCTCCGCCGCCCTCATCTGGGCCAAGCACCCGGACTGGACCAACAACCAAGTCCTCCGCGTGATGATGGAGACCGCCGGCAAGCCCGCAGGCGCCAAGATGCCCAGCAAATACCTCGGCTACGGCAGCGTCCGCCCCCGCAAGGTGCTCGTCGACGGTGAAGGCGACCCTGGCCCGGCAGACGTCAACCCCCTTCTCGCGGCCAACGCCGCCAACGCACCCAAGGCGTCCCCCTCCGATTCGAATTCGTCCGCGGTCGGCAAACCCATCGCCGCGAATTCCGGTTCGGGCGGAGGAATCGGCACCACCACCTGGGTCGCCCTCGGCGCGGGCGCCGCAGTGGTCCTCGCCGCGGCCATCGGCTTTGTCGTCGTACGCCGCCGTACCAGCCAGCCCTAACAACAAGAAAGGCGAAGCATGTCGGACACTCAGAAGATCAGTGATCCCGCATTCACCAAGTTCGAAGGCAAGATCCGGGAGACGAGCGAGGCCCTTTCCGCCAACCTCCGCTCCCTGGCCGATGCCATCGCCACGGTCGAGGCGGCCTGGACCGGTGCCGGCGCTCAAGCATTCCGCACCGCGCAGACCGCGCTCAACGAGGACCACGACGCCCTGCGCCGGCTGATCGACGGCATTCACGACGCCGTGGCCCTGACCCGTAAGGCCAGCCACGCGAACGACGCCGACATCATGGCGACCTTCAACAAGATCGACGTGAACGGCTCGGCCGCGGGCGGACACCTCGGTTCCCTGGGTGCCGGCGCGGGCGTCAGCGCCGGTCTCGAAAGCAAGATCAGCAGCTACTAGCAGTACTTCCGCATTCCACGAAGCAATCACCACCACGAGGGGGGTACATGTCCGGGGCGAATGACGACCTCAAGGTTCATTACAGCTCGGTCGAGAAGACCGCCGATGACATCAGCAAGGCGGCCGGCGTCGTCGACCAGCAGCTGAAGGACATCTGGGCCGCGGTCAACGAGGTCACCGAGGGCTGGCAGGGCGAGGCCCACCAGAAGATGCTCCAGGCGAAGGCGCAGTTCGACGCGCGCGGTACGCACATCCACTCGATCCTGACCGAGATCGCATCCAAGATCAAGCAGGGCAGCATGGATTACCGGCACACGGACCGCAAGGCTTCCCAGCTGTTCGACATCAGCTACTGACGGTCGACGGGGTGGGGCAGGCAAGGAGCAAGGCACGCCCCACCCCGCACGCTCACGTCAGATCGAACTCGCCGTCCCGCGCGCCGAGTACGAACGCCCGCCACTCGCTCTCTGTATAGCGCAGCACGGTGTCCGGATCGGCCGACGACCGCATTGCCACCGCACCACCCGGGAGATACGCGATCTCGACGCGCACCTCGGTCGTGGCATCCGGCGCGCTCAGCCACTCGACGCCGGAGATGTCCATCGCGTAGAGCTCGTCCTTCTCATGTGGGTCCATGACGCAGGGGCCGCCTTTCGGAGTGCGCGATCGCCGTCATATCGCGGCGCGCGAAGGTGAGTTGGCGCCGCGGAGTTCCTCGTGAGCAGCGTACTCCCGGCGGCGCCGCGATATCCCTGGATCACCGATCACGCTCACCTCTCAGAGCCGCTCGTAGTTCCGTGCCGTCTTCCGCGAGAACGCCACCCACATCTTGCTCCCCGCCAGCGGGCCGCCGACTTCGTCCAGACCACAACAAAGGCTCTCGCGCGCGGCCAGTGCCGCATCCAGGGTCGAAAGCGCCGCCCGCCGCCGTGCCTGACAGGCATCCCGCACGTTCCGAGGGTGCCGGGGATGCTCGTCGAACACAGTGAGGCGGAGTACGCCGAACCGCCACCGGATGGACAGGCTCGTCGGCTTCCCGGGAGTGAACAGGTAGGCGTTGGTGAGCAGTTCGGACGTCGTGAGCACGGCGAGTTCGGCCATGTCGGCGAGGTCGTGTGCGCGCAGAAGGCGATCGACGGTCTTACGGGCCATGCTGAGGCAGTACGCGCCGCCGGGGAGCCCGAGGGTGTAGTCGAGGTTACTGGGGACGGGCTCAGCGGAGGACACGTCCGACGAATCGGGCATGCAGGGTGCGAAGTTCATGCGTGGTCACTCCAGACGCTAGGCAGGGGTGAGGTGGGAGAGATCCAGCACGCAGGTGGGCACCGGTGGCTCGCCTCCCTGGGCGCAGGCATGTCCACCGCAGGGAAAGGCAGGCATGCTCGCGCGGTGCACTTCCGGTGCTCTCGCGTGTGAGCGGTGCGTTACTGAATGTAGGGGCATCGATACAGCGCAGACAACCTTGTCCGCAAAGACAACCCTGTCGGTGGACCCGGAGGGACGCTGCACGGCATGCTTCGGGTAGATCACGAGGAGGGCAGGCATGCCGTCGAGGAGCCAACCAACCCAGCGGCAAAGGCGCTTGGGGGTCGAGCTGCGTAAGCTGCGCGAGGCTGCGGGGATGAGCGCCCCGGAAGCCGGCGCGGCGGTGGGCATCAAGGCCTACCAGGTCAGTCACCTGGAGGCCGGGCGGGTTGGCGTGACGCCGAACCGCCTGCGCACGCTGGCCAGGAACTACGGCTGCACCGACGAAGCGTTGGTCGATGCCCTGGTGGCGATGTCCGACGAGCGGGACAAGGAATGGTGGGAGGAGTACAGGGGCGTGCTGCCTGGCTTCTTCCTCGACATCTCCGAGATCGAGTGGCACGCCACGCGGCTGCGCAACGCTTTGACTTCACACATCCCTGGTCTGCTCCAGACCGAGGACCATGCTCGCGCGATCTTCGAGATGGTCATCCCGGAACTCCCGGCCGAGCAAGTGGACGCCAGGATTGCGCACCGCTTGCAGCGGCGCAGGGTCCTCGATCGCAAGAACCCTCCCACGTACGACGTGATCATCCACGAGAGCGCACTGCGCATGCAGTTCGGTGGACGCGACGTGGCGCGGGCTCAGCTGAGGCATCTGCTGGAGGTCGGTGAACGTGATGGCGTCAGCATCAGAGTCATCCCGTTCGAGTCCGGAGGGTTCCCGGGGGCAGGCCAGACGGTGCTCTACGCATGTGCGGCAGTGCCGTCCCTGGACACCGTGCAGCTCGACACTTCCTACGGTTCCGTCTTCGTCGACTCCGAGGCGCAGCTCGCAAACTATCGGAGGCTCTTGAGCAAGATGGAGCTCTGCGCCCTGGGCAAGCGTGACTCGCGTCAGTTCATCCACTCGATCGCCCGGCAGATGTGAAGAAGGGGAGACGATGTCCGAGATCCACTGGCAGGAGCCACTCTGTGGTGGGGGCGGTAACGCATGCATTCAGATAGGCCACTCCCACACCGGAGCCCCCATACTCCGTGAAACAACCCGCCCCGACGAACTGATCACCACCACCCGCGAGGGCCTCCGTAACCTCATCGAAGCCGCCAAGCGGGGCGAACTCGACCATCTCGTCCAGTAGCCCAGACGACCGGCAGTACGGCCAGCGCGCCTCCCAGCAGAAGTGCCGCCCCGTGGATGTTCTGAGCAACCGCCAGCACCGCTCCGACGATCGGCACGACGAGGGCCGCGGGCCGGTGGACCGAGATGCCCCGCTCGTTGCCGACGTTGACGACCGCCGAGGCGACGACGCAGGCGACGAACGCCGGTATGAGGGCGCCCGGCCAGAGGGTGCCGACCATGGCAGCGCTCCAGAGCAGCAGTATGTGTGCGGCACCGCCGGGCAGCCGCGAGTCGGCGCGCCAGAGGGCCAGGGCGGCGGCGCCGGCCAGCGCGCAGATCGCGATGGAGTTGCCGCCGCCCGTGGGCTGCCAGGCATAACCGACGAACTCGCAGACGACGCCCACCCCGAAGTACTGCAACAGCCAGCGCGACCTGGACAGGACCTGCTCCGCGACCGTCCCCACCAGCAGGAGGAAGAGCAGATTGCTCACGGTCCCGAGCACCCCGCCGTCCTGGACGAACAGCGCCGTGCTCGAGCGCCACCACTCCCCATGCAGTCCGGCGGGGGTCCGCTGCAACTCCCCGAGGACGCCGTGCACGGCGAATTGCAGGAGCTTCACCGCGGCCGTCACGGCGAACACGACCGCAGTCACCACGGGAAACCGCCGCAGACCTGCGCGTTGAGTGATCGTCATGCCCACAAGTGTCCGCCCGGGCCCACGGCTGAGCCAGTGCCGCCCCTCACGGTTTCGGCATGACAAATGTCTACCGGGCGGGGCGTCAAAGGCCCCTGCCGCGACGGCGGAACTCGTTCGACATCGCCAGTCAGCACAGCACCAGGAAGAAATTGATGCCGGTTGCCGCAGGGGAATGGTTTCACCGCGATCATCCCCGTCGGTCTAACCCCATTATCCAAAGATTCACCGGCGCTCCATATACACGTCCTGTGTGGGCACCTTGAGATCCGTGCAGCCATGTCTTTCGCTCTGATCTCTGGCGAAATCCACGAGAAGGGGTTGAAGCTCGGTTCCTGAAAGGCCTTGCCTGTTGTCGGACTGGTAGCTGCTTGCTCGGTAGTTGGCGGACTCACCGTCACAGCGGGCCGTGGCCCGGCCGAAGTGCTCGCTCATGATGGCGTCACCGAAGTGGTATTGGGAAGGAAGCTTGACGTTTGCAGTTACCAGGGTCTCGAAGGGATGGTTGCTCCAGTCCCCGTACCAGCCGCTGAAATGGGCCACGGATTTTCCGCTCTTCGCATCCACGAGGGTGCATGCAGTGATCGGCGCCCGATCGTCCGTCTGCACCGCTACTTTCCAGGGGGCGCCGGATTTATTCCTCGGTAGTGAAGCCTTGGCGATCCACTCGCAAGGGGTACCGGCCGCCTCCTTCAATGACACGGCTTCCTGGCCATTCAGCAAGGCCTGTTTGGGCCGAGGTAGAGGAGGTGGTCGTTGCCCGGAAGGTTTGGGCGGCAACCCCCGTCCACGACCCGTCGGCGGCCACATCCCGCACCTGGCTGTCGTATGTCTTCTGGACGGTCTCGAAGTCCTTCGCCGCCGCCTCCCACTTCGCCGCCGCTGTGGTCAGCAGGGACAGATCCGTGGTCATGACCTGGTGGTACGTGAGCATGGTGTTCAGGTGCCCCTCAGTAGTCCGACAGCCGTGACTGGAAGGGCGGTTGGATGCCCTTTCCGTCCTGCGGGATGAGTAGCGGGATCTGGTTGCCCGTGTGGATGTGGGTGCCCTGGAACAACCGGTTGGCGCCACTCAGCGCCGCCTTCACCGACGCCCGCCACCCCTTGAGCGCCTCATTGATTCCGGCGCCCGTCGCCCACTCCGTGAATCCCTTGGCCGCGGCTTCCGTCGCCTCGTCCATGGAGCTGCCCGCCTTCTGGACGTCGGGCTGTATGTGCTGTTCCAGCGCGGAGACGGCCGACTGCTTCTTCGCCGCGGAAGACTTGAGCTCCGCGTCGCCTCCCGGCCCCGGGAAGCCGTTGAGTCGTGTCCGCGTCGCATCCCCCTGCAACGCGGCCCATTCGTCGTGGAACGTCACCGCTGCCTCCTGCCTGTCGCACCCACCAGTGCCCTCGAAAAGCCTTTGCACCAGGCACTTTTGCGTTCGAACCTAACAACAGGACCTCGCCCGGCGCAGCCGCTTCTTGATCTCTTGGCGTGCTTCTGTCGTGACCCTACGCACGCATACGTGGAAGGGGCATGAGTACGCGTACTCATGCCCCTTCCCCAGCGAACAGCCGGTCCCTGCCTACTCCTCCGGCAGCCACCCCACCTGCACCAGCGGAGCTCCCCGCTTCCGCGATACGAAGAAGCCGCGGCCCGGCGGCATCGGGCGGGGGCGTACGCCGCCCAGCAGGTCGCCCTCGCCCGGGTCGCCGGAGAGGACCACGCCCTGGGCGCCGAGTTCCTTCACGCGCTGCATGAAGGACTCGAACATCGAGCGGGACGCGCCGGCGGAGCTGCGGGCGATGATGAAGCGGATGCCGACGTCGCGGGCGAAGGGGAGGTTCTCGGTCAGGACCGAGAGGGGATTTCCGCTGCTGGTCGAGACGAGTTCGTAGTCGTCGACGATGACGAAGAACCGCGGGCCCGACCACCAGCTCCGGTCGCGCAATTGCTGCGGGGTGATGTCGGGCTGCGGAGCGCGCCTTTCCATCAGGCCGTTGAGGGCGTTCGCGTGGACGGCCAGCGCCGAGGCGAGCGGCGCGTATTCCAGCAGATGGGTGTCGGGAATGACATCGAGGAGGGTGCGGCGGAAGTCGCCCACCACGATCTTCGCCTCATCCGGCCCGTAGCGCTCGGTGATCTGCTTGGCCAGCAGCCGCAGCAGCGCCGTCTTGCCCGATTCGCTCTCGCCGAAGACGAGGAAGAACGGGTCGGTCTCGAAGTCGACGTAGACCGGCTCCAGATTGGTCTCGTCGATACCGATGGCGACGCCCTGCTGCGGATTCTCGAAGCCCTTGGGGAGCTCGTCGGCGCGCAGCTTGCGGGGGAGGAGCCGGACGCCGGGAGCGTGGGGTCCGGTCCATGCCTCGTCGACGGCGCGGACCAGTTCGGCGGTCGCGTCCGTCAGGGTCTCGGGGTCGCTGTCGGCGTCGATGCGCGGCAGCCCGGCCATGAAGTGGAGCTTTTCCGGGAGCTGGCCACGGCCGGGCACCCCGGCGGGGACGTTCGCGGCGACCTTGCGGTCGAATTCCGAGTCCATGGTGTCGCCGAGCCGCAGCTCCAGCCGGTTCAGGAGCTGGTCCTTGAGCGAGGCGCGGACCTCCATATTGCGGGAGGCGGTCACCACGACATGGATGCCGTACCCCAGGCCCCGCCCCGCGATATCGGTGACGACGCCTTCCAGCATGTCGTATTCCTGCTTGAAATTGCCCCAGCCGTCGACGATGAGGAAGACATCGCCCCACGGCTGGTCGGAGAATCCGCCCGCCGCCCGCTGCCGTCGGTAGGTCGTGATCGAGTCGATGCCCTGGGCCCGGAAATACTCCTCGCGCCGGGCCAGGATGCCCGCCACCTCGGCGACCGTGCGGCGCACGCGCTCCGGGTCGAGGCGGGACGCGACCCCGCCGACGTGCGGCAGGCCCGCGATGGCGCTCATGCCGCCACCGCCGAAGTCCAGGCCGTAGAACTGCACCTCCGCGGGCGTGTGGGTCAGCGCGAAGGACGCCACCAGTGTCCGCATGAGCGTGGACTTGCCCGACTGGGGGCCACCGACGACGAGCATGTTGCCCGCCGCGCCCGAGAAGTCGCGGTGCAGGACGTCGCGCCGCTGCTCGAAGGGCTTGTCGATGAGACCGATGGGGACGACGAGACGGCCGAGGCGCCCGTGCCCGGGCGCGGTCAGCCCGCGCCCCTCCACCGTGGACAGCGGCGGCAGCAGCTCGTCCAGGGAGGCCGCCCGGTCCAGCGGCGGCAGCCACACCTGGTGAGCCGGCGGCCCCTGGCCCTCGATCCGCCGGACGACGACGTCCAGGACCGTCTCCGCCTGCGGTTCCTCGCCCGTACGGACCGTGGGCCCGGCCGCGGGCTCGGGCGCGGTGTAGGTGACCGGCACGGGATCGGCGGTGAAGAGCACCGGGCGGCGCTCGATGGGCAGCGCGCTCCCCCCGGCGCCCGCGGCCGGAGCCGTGCGGTACGGGCCGGAGACGTACGCCGCCTTGAAGCGCGTCATCTCGTCCGTGCCGAACTTCAGATAGCCCGAACCCGGCACCGACGGCAGGTGGTAGGCGTCCGGCACGCCCAGCGCCGTACGCGACTCGGCGGCCGAGAACGTCCGCAGGCCGATGCGGTACGACAGATAGGTCTCCAGGCCGCGCAGCCGGCCCTCCTCCAGGCGCTGCGACGCCAGCAGCAGGTGCACACCCAGCGAGCGGCCGATGCGGCCGATCTGGATGAACATGTCGATGAAATCCGGCTTGGCCGTCAACAGCTCGCTGAATTCGTCGATCACCAGGACGAGTGAAGGCAGCGGCTCCAGCGCCGCACCGGCCGCGCGCGCCTTCTCGTAGTCGTGCATGTTGGCGTAGTTGCCCGCCGAGCGCAGGAGTTCCTGCCGTCGCTGGAGCTCACCGGTGATCGAGTCACGCATGCGGTCGACCAGCGTCAGGTCGTCCGCCAGGTTGGTGATCACGGCCGCCACGTGCGGCAGTGCCGACATGCCCGCGAAGGTCGCACCGCCCTTGAAGTCCGCGAGGACGAAGTTCAGCGTCTCCGAGGAGTGCGTCACCGCGAGCCCCAGGACCAGCGTGCGCAGCAGCTCCGACTTGCCGGAACCCGTCGCGCCGACGCACAGCCCGTGCGGCCCCATGCCGTCCTGCGCGGCCTCCTTCATGTCCAGCATCACCGGCGTGCCGTCCTCGCTGACGCCGATCGGCACCCGCAGCCGCTCCGCCGTGGACCGCGGGCGCCAGGTGCGCGCCACGTCCACCGAGCCCGCGTCGCCGAGCCCCAGCAGATCCGTGAAGTCGAGGTTGGCGAGCAGCGGCTCGTCGCCGTCACCGCCGCCCGTGCGCAGCGGCGCGAGCTGGCGCGCGAGCGCCTCCGCCGCCTCCATGGACAGCGTGTCCGGCACACCGTCGTACACCGCGACCTGCGACAGCAGCCGCAGCTCGCCCGGCTCCACCACGACGGACAGCCCGCCCCGCGGCTCCCCGAGATCCCCCGGCACCACCTCGACGATGGTCACGCCCTGGAGTCCCTCGAGCGCCGCGAAGACCGACTCGGCCGGCACCGTGCCGCCGTCGAGCACGAGCACCACGTGCGGCTGGTCGAGCACCGGCTGCCCGTCCCGGCTGAAGCGCGTGCGCCCCTCCAGCCGGGGCCGCAGCAGCTCCTCCAGCTCGCCGAGCTCGTCTCCGATCAGCCGGCGCGCGCCCGCCCCGTCGACCGCGCCCGGCACCTGAACGTGCGGCAGCCACTTCGTCCACTCCCAGTACGACGCCGCCCCGCGCGCCGCGACCACCGCGACCACCAGGTCGTCCGGCGAGTGCAGCGTCACCAGCTGCGCGACGAGCGCGCGGGCCGTCCCGTGCACCGTCTCCGGGTCGCCCGAGAGCGTCACGTGGTAGAAGGCGCGCAGCGACAGCGCCATCGGCATGCCGTCCAACGACCCGTGCGTGGCCAGGAACTGCTGCATCGCGCCCGTCGTCAACGGCTCCAGGTCGTCTATCGGAGCGGTCTCCGGAGCCACCAGCGGCGTCGCGAGCTGCTGCGCCCCCAGCCCGACGCGGACCTGCCCGAAGTCGTCGTCGCCCGCACGCCGCTCCCACAGCCGGGTGCCCTCCGCGACCACCGACCACAGCTGGTCGGGGGAGGGGTGCAGATAGAACTGCGCGTCCCGCTGCGCACGCGCCGTCCGGCGCACGGTCCGCCGCGTCTGCGCGAGGTATTTGAGGTAGTCCCGGCGCATGTCCGCGGTCTGCCCCTGGGAGCCCTGACGGTGCCTCACGACCATCGCGATCGTCATGCCCAGCGTCGAGCACATCATCATGACGCCCATGATCTTCATCATGGGAGCGGCGCCCGGCATGAAGAAATAGACCATCGACGAGGCCATGCCCAGCGTCGGCAACAGCTGCATCAGCACACTGTCCTGACGCCCGCGCGGCAGCTCGGGCGGCGCCTCCAGCCGGATCTCCTCACCGGGCACGTCCGGCGGCAGACTCCGGGGCGGGCGATGGACGACGACCTGGCTCACCGGATGCCTCAACCCCTCCACGCGGTGAGGAATCTCCGAGCGGCACCCCTCCGGCACCGGCCTCCCCTCCGCGGAACGGCGATCCTATCGACGTGCGCC
Source organism: Streptomyces sp. NPDC025618 (assembly GCF_055558795.1). Classification (NCBI taxonomy): domain Bacteria; kingdom Bacillati; phylum Actinomycetota; class Actinomycetes; order Kitasatosporales; family Streptomycetaceae; genus Streptomyces; species Streptomyces sp. NPDC025618. The sequence continues at coordinate 37,865 of NZ_JBVHLW010000042.1, forward strand.
GAGGGGCTCCCGATAGGGTGGCCGCCGCGCGTATGCATGAGCGAAGGCTCGGAGTGGAGCAGGGGGCCCCGACAGGTGAGTACGTCCACTGGGACAGGTTTCTGCCGGGTGACCGTGGTCGCTCCGGACAGCCGGATCGACGTCGCGCTGCCGGACGACATCGCGGTCGCCGACGTCTACCCGGAGATCCTCCGCCTCACCGGCCAGACCCAGCCGGTCGGCACCCCCACCGGCTATCACCTCGTGCGCCGTGACGGCACGGTCCTCGACAGCGCCCGCTCGCTGGCCGCCCACCGGGTCCTGGACGGCGAGCTGCTCTCGCTGCGCCCCTTCGCGGAGTCCCTGCCGCCCGCCGTGCACGACGACGTGACGGACGCCGTGGCCGCCGCGGTCACCCGCGACCGGACCCTGTGGAACGATCAACTCCTGCGTGCCGCCGGACTGTTCGGCGGCGCCCTGCTGCTCGCCCTGATGGCCTTCGCCCTGTGGTTCGCCGACCCCGCCCGGCACGACATGCACGGCACCCCCGGCGCCGTCGCGGCCGCCGCCGGTGTGCTGCTGGCCGCGCTCGCGGGCGTACGGGCACGGGTCTACGGCGACCGCGCCTGCGCCGTCGCCCTGGGGCTCGCCGCCATGCCGCACCTGATGATCGCGGGCTCCGGGATCCTCGCGCCCGACCCGGGGCAGGGCGCCGGCCGGCTGCAGTTCCTGCTCGGCTGCGCGGCCGTCCTCGTCGCCGCCGCGGCCCTGGTCGCCACCGTGCCCACGGGCGACGCGCCCTTCGTCGCCGCCCTCACCGCGGCGGTCACCGGCACCCTCGCCGCCTTCGGCCTGATCCTCGGCGGTGGGAGCCCCGCGGGCGCGGCCGCCGTCTGCGGCGTCGTCGCGATCGGCGCCATCGCCTTCCTGCCGGGCCTCTCCGCCCGCGTCGCCCGGCTGCCCATCGGCTACGCCGCCCCCCGCTCCGCCTCCGGCGGCGACCTCGATCCGGCCGCCCGCACCACCCCCGACCCGGTGGACGCCGAGCGCGTCGCCGAGCGCGTCCGCCGCGGCCACGAGCTGCTGCTCGGCCTCGTCGGCGGCTGCGCGGCCGTCGTCACCGCCTCCGCCGCCGTCCTCGCCTTCTCGGCCGACGGCGGCCCCTGGGCCCGCCTCCTGGCCCTGGCCGCCGGCCTCACCATGCTGCTGCGCGCCCGCCTCTTCCGCTACACCGCCCAGGTCACCGCCGTCCTGGCCGCCGGGCTCGCTGCCCTGGCCCTGCTGGTCCTCGGCATGTCCCTGAACCCGCCCGCCGGCGGCTCCACCGACATCCGCACGGTCTGGCTCGCCGTCGCCGTCACGCTCGGCGGCGGCCTGCTCACCGCCGTCGCCCTGATCGTCCCCCGCAAGGGCCTGTCACCCTTTTGGGGGCGCGTCTCCGACATCTCCGAGAGCGCGCTCCTCCTCGCCCTCGTACCGCTCGCCCTCGCGGTCCTCGGGATGTACGGGACGGCCCGCGGCCTGTCGGCGGGCTGACGGGCCCCGGAGCGGCCCCGGAGCGGGGCCCGGGAGCCGGGCTGGTACTGTGTGCAGTGGCCGTTTGTGTACGCGCCTCCGGAAAGCCCCGCAGGGCTTCTGGGGACAGCGCCCAGCGGACCCCGCCTCCCGAGTAACGGAAGCTCCCCTGAGACCAAGACCAGGGGCACTCGGTGGCTGAAAACGAGAATTCCAAGGAGTACGCGTGTCGCTCGACGCCGCTACGAAGAAGCAGATCATGGCCGAGTTCGCCACCAAGGAGGGCGACACCGGCTCCCCCGAGGTCCAGGTCGCGATGCTCACCCGTCGCATCTCGGACCTGACGGAGCACCTCAAGCAGCACAAGCACGACCACCACTCGCGTCGTGGCCTGCTGCTGCTGGTCGGCCAGCGCCGCCGCCTGCTCCAGTACCTGGCCAAGAAGGACATCACGCGCTTCCGCGCCCTGGTGGAGCGCCTCGGCATCCGCCGCGGTGCCGCGGGCGCCAAGTAAGACGTCGTGAAGGGAGCGGTTCCCACCTCTGGGGGCCGCTCCCTTTGCGTATCTCGTGCGACGCCGAAGCTTTGTAGTCTGGTGTCCACGAAAGACTGAACAAAAGAACAGCATGAGGAGGAGCGCTCCGCTCGCCGCCGGTCCTCGGTAGTGGCCCCCGGATCAGGGAAATCCGGGTGCTTCGATCGAAGACCGGCCAGCCCGGCGCACCTCCGCCCACGTCCCCGCCACACGGGCGGGGACGCAGACGAGGAGATATCCCTGGTGGAGAACGAGACCCACTACGCCGAGGCCGTCATCGACAACGGCACCTTCGGCACCCGCACCATCCGCTTCGAGACGGGCCGCCTGGCCAAGCAGGCCGCCGGCTCCGCCGTGGCGTACCTGGACGACGACACCATGGTGATGTCGGCGACCACCGCTTCCAAGAAGCCCAAGGACCAGCTCGACTTCTTCCCCCTGACGGTCGACGTCGAGGAGCGGATGTACGCGGCCGGCAAGATCCCCGGCTCCTTCTTCCGCCGCGAGGGCCGGCCCTCCGAGGACGCGGTCCTCACCTGCCGCCTGATCGACCGCCCGCTGCGCCCCTCCTTCAAGAAGGGCCTGCGCAACGAGATCCAGATCGTCGAGACGGTCATGGCGCTCAACCCCGACCACCTCTACGACGTGGTCGCCATCAACGCCGCCTCCTGCTCCACGCAGCTCGCGGGCCTGCCCTTCTCCGGTCCGATCGGCGCCACCCGCGTCGCCCTGATCAAGGGCCAGTGGGTCGCGTTCCCGACCCACACCGAGCTCGAGGACGCCGTCTTCGACATGGTCGTGGCCGGCCGTGTCCTGGAGGACGGCGACGTCGCGATCATGATGGTCGAGGCCGAGGCCACCGAGAAGACCATCCAGCTGGTCAAGGACGGCGCCGACGCCCCCACCGAGGAGGTCGTCGCCGCCGGTCTCGAGGCCGCGAAGCCCTTCATCAAGGTGCTCTGCCGCGCCCAGTCCGAGCTCGCCGCCAAGGCCGCCAAGCCCGAGGGCGAGTTCCCGGTCTTCCTGGACTACCAGGACGACGTCCTGGCCGCCCTGACCAAGGCCGTCCGTGAGGAGCTCGCGCAGGCGCTCACCATCGCCGGCAAGCAGGAGCGCGAGACCGAGATCGACCGCGTCAAGGAGATCGCCGCCGAGAAGCTGCTCCCGCAGTTCGAGGGCCGCGAGAAGGAGATCTCCGCCGCGTACCGCTCGCTGACGAAGTCCCTGGTGCGCGAGCGCGTCATCAAGGAGCGCAAGCGCATCGACGGCCGTGGCGTGACGGACATCCGTACGCTCGCCGCCGAGGTCGAGGCCATCCCGCGCGTGCACGGCTCGGCGCTGTTCGAGCGTGGCGAGACCCAGATCCTGGGCGTCACCACCCTCAACATGCTCCGCATGGAGCAGCAGCTGGACACCCTCTCCCCGGTGACCCGCAAGCGCTACATGCACAACTACAACTTCCCGCCGTACTCCGTCGGTGAGACCGGCCGCGTCGGTTCGCCGAAGCGCCGCGAGATCGGCCACGGCGCCCTGGCCGAGCGGGCCATCGTGCCCGTGCTGCCGACGCGCGAGGAGTTCCCGTACGCCATCCGCCAGGTCTCCGAGGCGCTCGGCTCCAACGGCTCGACCTCCATGGGCTCGGTCTGCGCCTCCACCATGTCGCTGCTGAACGCCGGTGTGCCGCTGAAGGCCCCCGTCGCCGGTATCGCCATGGGCCTGATCTCCGAGGAGATCGACGGCAAGACGCACTACGTCGCCCTCACCGACATCCTCGGTGCGGAGGACGCGTTCGGCGACATGGACTTCAAGGTCGCCGGTACGAAGGAGTTCGTCACCGCGCTCCAGCTCGACACCAAGCTGGACGGCATCCCGGCCTCCGTCCTGGCCGCGGCCCTCAAGCAGGCCCGCGACGCCCGTCTGCACATCCTCGATGTGATGATGGAGGCCATCGACACGCCGGACGAGATGTCCCCGAACGCCCCGCGGATCATCACCGTCAAGATCCCCGTGGACAAGATCGGTGAGGTCATCGGCCCCAAGGGCAAGATGATCAACCAGATCCAGGAGGACACCGGCGCCGAGATCACGATCGAGGACGACGGCACCATCTACATCGGTGCCGCCGACGGCCCGGCCGCCGAGGCCGCCCGCGCCACGATCAACGGCATCGCCAACCCGACCATGCCGGAGGTCGGCGAGCGCTACCTGGGTACGGTCGTCAAGACCACCACCTTCGGTGCCTTCGTCTCCCTCATGCCGGGCAAGGACGGCCTGCTGCACATCTCGCAGATCCGCAAGCTCGCCGGTGGCAAGCGCGTGGAGAACGTCGAGGACGTGCTCGGCGTCGGTGCCAAGGTCCAGGTCGAGATCGCCGAGATCGACCAGCGCGGCAAGCTCTCGCTGATCCCGGTCATCGAGGGCGAGGACGGCGACGACGCTAAGGACGAGTCCGCCAAGTGACGTCCCGTAGTACACGGAAGACGGCCCGCACCTCTTCGGAGGGGCGGGCCGTCGCCCGTACCCAAACGCTTCTCAAGGGCGAGCACGGCATCGGCACGGTCCGCCGCACCACCCTTCCCGGTGGGCTGCGCATCGTCACCGAGACCCTGCCGTCCGTCCGCTCCGCGACCTTCGGCATCTGGGCCAACGTCGGCTCCCGCGACGAGACCCCGACGCTGAACGGCGCCACCCACTATCTGGAGCACCTGCTCTTCAAGGGCACCGCCAAGCGCAGCGCGCTCGACATCTCCGCCGCCATCGACGCGGTCGGCGGTGAGATGAACGCGTTCACGGCGAAGGAGTACACCTGCTACTACGCCCGTGTCCTCGACACCGACCTGCCGCTCGCCATCGACGTCGTCTGTGACATGCTCACGGGCTCGCTCATCGACGCCGCCGACGTCGACGCCGAGCGCGGTGTGATCCTCGAAGAGATCGCGATGACGGAGGACGACCCCGGCGACTGCGTGCACGACCTGTTCGCGCACACCATGCTGGGCGACACCCCCCTCGGCCGCCCGGTCCTCGGCACCGTCGACACCATCAACGCCCTCGGCCGCGACCAGATCGCGCGCTTCTACAAGAAGCACTACGACCCGACCCACCTTGTCGTGGCCGCCGCGGGCAACGTCGACCACGCCAAGGTCGTCCGCCAGGTGCGGGCCGCCTTCGAGAAAGCCGGCGCGCTCGGCCGCACGGACGCGGCCCCGGTCGCGCCGCGCGCGGGCGCCCGTACGATCCGCACCGCAGGCCGCGTCGAGCTGCTCGGCCGCAAGACCGAGCAGGCGCACGTCGTCCTCGGCATGCCCGGCCTGGCCCGCACCGACGACCGCCGCTGGGCGCTCGGCGTGCTCAACACCGCCCTCGGCGGCGGCATGAGCTCGCGGCTCTTCCAGGAGGTCCGGGAGAAGCGCGGACTCGCCTATTCCGTCTACTCCTACACCTCGGGCTTCGCCGACTGCGGCCTCTTCGGCGTCTACGCCGGCTGCCGCCCGAACCAGGTCCACGACGTCCTCAAGATCTGCCGCGACGAGCTCGACAAGGTCGCGTCGGACGGTCTGACGGACGAGGAGATCACCCGCGCCGTCGGGCAGCTCTCCGGCTCCACGGTCCTGGGCCTGGAGGACACCGGCGCGCTGATGAACCGCATCGGCAAGAGCGAGCTGTGCTGGGGCGACCAGATGTCCGTCGACGACATGCTGGCCCGCATCTCGGCCGTCACCCCGGACGAGGTCCGCTCGGTGGCCCGCGATGTACTGGGGCAGCGTCCTTCGCTGTCCGTCATCGGCCCGCTGAAGGACAGGCAGGCGGCCAAGCTCGACGAAGCCGTGGCCTAGAGCAGTCTCCGAGCCCGAGAGAAGGAAGCACCAAGGATGAGCAAGCTGCGCGTGGCGGTCATCGGCGCCCACGGCCGTATCGGCTCCGAGGCCGTACGGGCCGTGACGGCCGCCGAGGACATGGAACTGGTGGCCGCGCTGGGCCGGGGCGACAAGCTGGAGACGCTGACCGAGGCGGGCGCCCAGGTCGCGGTCGAGCTGACGCACCCCGACTCGGTGATGGACAACCTCGAGTTCTGCGTCGCCCACGGCATCCACGGCGTCGTCGGCACCACCGGCTGGACCGAGGACCGCCTCGCGCGGCTGACCGGCTGGCTCGACGCCAAGCCGGGCACCGGAGTGCTCATCGCGCCCAACTTCTCCATCGGCGCCGTGCTCACCATGGCCTTCGCCCGGCAGGCGGCCCGCTTCTTCGAGTCCGTCGAGGTCGTCGAGCTGCACCACCCGAACAAGGCGGACGCCCCCTCCGGCACCGCCACCCGCACCGCCCAGCTGATCGCCGAGGCCCGCAGGGAGGCGGGCTGCGCCCCGCAGCCCGACGCCACGACGACGGCCCTGGAGGGCGCGCGCGGCGCGGACGTCGACGGGGTGCCGGTGCACGCCGTCCGGCTGCGTGGCCTGCTGGCCCACCAGGAGGTGCTGTTCGGTGACACCGGCGAGACGCTCACCATCCGGCACGACTCGCTGCACCACAGCTGCTTCATGCCGGGCATCCTGCTGGGCGCGCGGCGCGTCGTCAGCACGCCGGGGCTGACGTTCGGCCTGGAAAACTTCCTGGATCTGGGCTGAGCACCGTGCGCGCAAAGATCGTCTATTTCGCCCTGGCCGCAGTCCTGGTCGTCTACTTCGTCCTGGTCGGCAGCCGCGGCGTCATGCTCATCGAGCAGGGCACGGCCATCACCGTCACCTTCGGTGCCGCGGTGCTGGTGCTGCCCTTCATCGGTGCCTGGTTCCTCTACCAGACCACCAAGTTCGCGCGGGACGCCAACCGGCTGGCGCGGGAACTGGAGGCCGAGGGCGGCCTCCCCGTCGACGAGCTCGTCCGCACGCCGAGCGGTCGCATCGACCGCGACTCGGCGGACGAGGTCTTCGCCCGCCGCCAGGCGGAGACGGAGGACGCCCCCGGTGACTGGCGCACGTGGTTCCGCCTCGCGGTGGCCTACCACGACGCCCGCGACACGCCCCGCGCCCGCAAGGCGATGCAGCGGGCGATCGCCCTGCACGACGGCAGGCCGGTGCGCGCGGACGCGTGAGGCGAAGGGTCTCAGGCGGGGGAGTCCGCCCGCTGTCCCCGCGTGCCCGGCCGCACCAGCCGCAGCGCCGCCGCGATCACGACGGCGGCGACGATCACGCAGACCCCGCCGACCGGCAGCGAGCCGGCCAGCACGATGATCAGCGCGGAGAAGAGCAGATACGCGGCGAGGAGCAGCAGCAGGGCGGCGCCGCCCACCTGCCAGGAGCCGGGCCGATGGGCACGGCGCCCGAGCGGGGCGTCCTCGTGCGGCAGGGGCTCGGCGGCGGTCGTGACGGAGGCACCGTCGCGGGCGGCTGTCATGAAGGGCAGGGGCATTGGGCGAGGCTATCGATGCGCGAGAGGTCCGGCCACGTCAGGGTGGCCGGACCTCGGTCGTGTCGCTGATCGGCGCGCGTCAGCGGCTGTCCTTCGCCTCCGACTGCTGCGTGTGGTGCGTGCTCTGCGCACCGGTCTGGAGCGAGGGCATTCCGAACAGCAGCGCCCCCACGAGCCCCGCCGCGACCGTCAGCCCCACCAGCGCACGGCCGGCTATCTGCGAGCGGCTCGCGCGGTCTCGGGGCGGCGGCGTGACGTTGCTGCGGTAACGCTCTGCCTCGGCTACAAAGGCGAACGGCACGGGCTCTCGCCGGCGGAACATGAAGCGCTCTCCTAGAAGCTCGAGTGTGTGCTCTGTCAGTGCTGTCACACATAAGGACGTTCGAATCGCTTCGGTGGTGCCCGATTTCTGTGACTTCTGTGAAAAATCTCAACTGGGGCCACCGCGTTCCCCGCGGCCCCGCTCTGCCGGAGCCCGAGTGTCAGTGGCGGCCCGTAGGCTGGGCGCCGCCCCAGCAACGCGATTGGAAGGACCCCGCCGGTGACCGACAGCCCCACCGAGAACGCCAAACCCACATTCCGTGGCGATGTGACCGTCGAGCTGGTCAAGCACAGCGCTGCCGACTCCGACGTCCTGTGGGCGGCTCGCGTCTCCACCGCCGGTGAGCAGTCCCTGGAGGAGATCACCAAGGACCCCGAGCGGTCCAAGGGGCTCATCAATTACCTGATGCGGGACCGCCACGGCAGCCCCTTCGAGCACAACTCGATGACGTTCTTCATCAGCGCCCCGATCCTCGTCTTCCGCGAGTTCATGCGCCACCGCGTCGGCTGGTCGTACAACGAGGAGTCCGGCCGCTACCGCGAGCTCCAGCCCGTCTTCTACGTCCCGGGCGCGGACCGCAAGCTGGTCCAGGAGGGCCGCCCCGGCAAGTACGTCTTCGTCGAGGGCACCGAGGCGCAGCACGAGCTGACCACCCGCGCCATGGAGGACTCCTACCGCCAGGCGTATGAGGCGTATCAGGAGATGCTCGCCGCGGGCGTCGCCCGCGAGGTCGCCCGCTCGGTGCTGCCGGTCGGTCTCTTCTCCTCGATGTACGCCACGTGCAACGCCCGCTCGCTGATGCACTTCCTCGGGCTGCGCACCCAGCACGAGCAGGCGGCCGTCCCCTCCTTCCCGCAGCGCGAGATCGAGATGGTCGGCGAGAAGATGGAGGCGGAGTGGGCCAAGCTCATGCCGCTCACCTACGAGGCGTTCAACAAGAACGGTCGCGTCGCGCCGTAGCGCCGGTACGCGCGGTAGCGGGGGCACCGGAGAGGGTGACGCTCGGGCCGCGTACGCACCGGTAGCAAAGGTGTCCGTATTGCGGCTTTTCGTTACCTTCATCTAGGCTGAACAAACGGACCCGGCACTGCTTGAACCCCCGAGCAGGCAGTGCCGGGCTCCCTTTCCCACTCCCCGAGGGAGCACCTCACGGTGAGCAACGAGTAGCGTGGCCCCCATGGCTCCGACCTCCACACCGCAGACGCCCTTCGGGCGGGTCCTGACCGCCATGGTCACGCCCTTCACCGCAGATGGCGCCCTTGACCTCGAAGGTGCCCAGCGACTCGCCGCGCACCTGGTGGACGCCGGCAATGACGGCCTTGTCGTCAACGGCACCACCGGCGAGTCCCCGACCACCAGCGATGCGGAGAAGGCGCAGCTCGTACGTGCCGTGGTCGAAGCGGTCGGAGACCGCGCCCACGTCGTCGCCGGAGCCGGCACCAACGACACCCAGCACAGCGTCGAGCTCGCCCGCGCCGCCGAGAAGGCGGGTGCCCACGGCCTGCTGGCCGTCACCCCGTACTACAACAAGCCCCCGCAAGAGGGCATCTTCCGGCACTTCACCGCGATCGCGGACGCCACCGGCCTCCCGGTGATGCTCTACGACATCCCCGGCCGCAGCGGCGTCCCGATCAACACCGAGACCATCGTCCGGCTGGCCGAGCACCCCCGGATCGTCGCCAACAAGGACGCCAAGGGCGACCTGGGCCGCGCCAGCTGGGCCATCGCCCGCTCGCGCCTCGCCTGGTACTCCGGCGACGACATGCTCAACCTGCCGCTGCTGTCCGTCGGCGCCGTCGGCTTCGTCTCCGTCGTCGGCCACCTGGTCACCCCCGACCTGCGCTCCCTGCTCGGCGCCTACCTCGACGGCGACGTCGCCAAGGCGACAGCGATCCACCAGCAGCTGCTCCCGGTCTTCACGGGCATGTTCCGCACCCAGGGCGTGATCACCACCAAGGCGGCCCTCGCGCTGCGGGGCCTGCCCGCCGGCCCGCTGCGGCTGCCGCTGGTGGAGCTCACCGCCGAGGAGACGGAGCAGCTCAGGCGCGACCTCTCCGCCGGCGGGGTCGAGCTCTAGCGGCCGCGGGCGCCCCCCCGGGCGCCCGCCCACACACTTCACAACTGAACATCGACAACAACTGCAAGTGCACGAATGTCACGCGCGCCATGTGTCCCAGGAGGGCATGTGGCGTGCGTGGTGAGGAGAGTCTTTTGAGTCACCCGCATCCTGAACTCGGTCCCCCGCCGCAGCTCCCCAAGGGCGGCCTGCGCGTCACGCCCCTCGGCGGTCTCGGCGAGATCGGCCGCAACATGACCGTCTTCGAGTACGACGGCCGCCTGCTGATCGTCGACTGCGGAGTGCTTTTCCCCGAGGAGGAGCAGCCCGGAGTCGACCTGATCCTGCCGGACTTCAGCTCGATCCGTGACCGCCTCGACGACATCGAAGGCATCGTGCTCACGCACGGCCACGAGGACCACATCGGCGGTGTCCCGTACCTGCTTCGCGAGAAGCCGGACATCCCGCTGATCGGCTCCAAGCTGACCCTCGCCCTGATCGAGGCGAAGCTCCAGGAGCACCGCATCCGCCCCTACACCCTGGAGGTCCAGGAGGGGCACCGGGAGGGCATCGGCCCGTTCGACTGCGAGTTCATCGCGGTCAACCACTCCATCCCGGACGCCCTCGCGGTCGCCATCCGCACCCCGGCCGGCATGGCCGTGCACACCGGCGACTTCAAGATGGACCAGCTCCCGCTGGACCGCCGCCTCACCGACCTGCCCGCCTTCGCGCGGCTCGGCGAGGAGGGCATCGACCTGCTGCTCGTGGACTCCACGAACGCCGAGGTCCCGGGCTTCGTCCCGCCCGAGCGCGACATCTCCAATGTGCTGCGCACGGTCTTCGCGGGCGCCCAGAAGCGCATCATCGTGGCCAGCTTCGCCAGCCACGTGCACCGCATCCAGCAGATCCTGGACGCCGCGCACGAGTACGGCCGCCGGGTCGCCTTCGTGGGCCGCTCCATGGTCCGCAACATGGGCATCGCCCGTGACCTGGGCTATCTGCGCGTCCCCGCCGGTCTGGTCGTCGACGTCAAGACGCTGGACGACCTGCCGGACGACGAGGTCGTACTCGTCTGCACCGGCTCCCAGGGCGAGCCGATGGCCGCGCTGTCCCGGATGGCCAACCGCGATCACCAGATCCGGATCGTCCAGGGCGACACGGTCATCCTGGCCTCGTCCCTCATCCCCGGCAACGAGAACGCGGTCTACCGCGTGATCAACGGCCTGACCCGGTGGGGCGCCAACGTCGTCCACAAGGGCAACGCCAAGGTCCACGTCTCGGGCCACGCCTCCGCGGGCGAGCTGCTGTACTTCTACAACATCTGCAAGCCCCGCAACCTCATGCCGGTCCACGGCGAGTGGCGTCACCTGCGGGCGAACGCGGAGCTCGGCGCCCTGACGGGCGTGCCGAAGAACCACATCGTGATCGCCGAGGACGGCGTCGTGGTGGACCTGGTGAACGGCTCGGCGAAGATCGTCGGCAAGGTCCAGGCCGGGTACGTCTACGTCGACGGCCTGTCGGTCGGCGATGTCACCGAGACCTCGCTCAAGGACCGCCGCATCCTCGGCGACGAGGGCATCATCTCCGTCTTCCTCGTCGTGGACAGCACGACGGGCAAGCTGGTGAGCGGCTCGCAGATCCACGGACGCGGCTCGGGCATCGAGGACTCCACGTTCGCGGCGGTGGCGCCGAAGATCGAGGAAGCCATCGCCAAGTCCGCCTCCGACGGCGTGCTGGAGCCCCACCAGGTGCAGCAGCTCGTCCGCCGGACCGTGGGCAAGTGGGTGTCCGACACCTACCGCCGGCGCCCGATGATCCTCCCTGTGGTCGTCGAGGTCTGACGCACGATCAGCCGTACGGACGGCCGCCCCGGACTCGATTTGCATCCGGGCGCGGCCGTCCAGTACGTTTACGACTCCACCGCAGCGGGAACCCCCGAACGCCTTGTGCGTAAAGGATTGTTCCGCGGCGGACGGGAAAACCGACCCGGAGCGATCTGATAAAGTCGGTGAAGCCGGAAAGCGAAAAGCTGGAAGGCGAACCCCGCTCCAACAGGGGGCCGGAAATGAATTCCGAACCGGGAACGGAACGGAAAACGGATCTGGTAAGGTTGGAAACACGAAATACCGAAGGG
>NZ_JBVHLW010000043.1:0-30617 GCF_055558795.1 Streptomyces sp. NPDC025618
TCGCGCTGACGCTGGCTCTTGTCCAGGCTCTTGGCGATGCCGAGGTGGCGGCTCCGTTGTGGTGTGTGACGCGAGGAGCGGTTGCTGCCACCTCCCATGAGCGTGTGACGGACCTGGACCAGGCGCAGATATGGGGTCTCGGCCGGGTCGTCGCCACGGAGAGCGCCGATCGGTGGGGCGGTCTGATCGACCTTCCCGAAACGCTCGACGGGCGCTCGGCGGAGCGGCTGGCCGGTGTGCTCCGGTCCGGTGAAGCCGAGGTCGCGGTACGGTCTGCCGGGGTCTTCGGCCGCCGGATGATCCCCGCATCGGCCAACGTCGCAGGCGAGTTGTGGCGTGTGTCGGGGACGGTGCTGGTCACGGGTGGTACGGGTGGTCTGGGCCGGCATGTGGCGCGTTGGCTGGCTGGTGCGGGTGCGGAGCATCTGGTGCTGGTTTCGCGTCGTGGTCCGGCTGCTGAGGGTGTCGAGGAACTGCGCGCGGAACTCGTCGCGTTGGGTGCGCGGGTGTCGGTCGTGGCGTGTGATGTGGGTGATCGTGCGGCCCTGGCCGAGTTGCTGGCCGAGACGCCGTTGACGGCGGTGGTGCACACGGCCGGTGTTCTGGACGATGGTGTTCTCGACGGGCAGTCGGTTGCCCGGTTCGAGGATGTGCTGCGGGCGAAGGCTGAGGCGGCGCGTCATCTGCACGAGCTGACTCGGGATATGGACTTGTCGGCGTTCGTGTTGTTCTCGTCGTTCTCCGCGACGGTGGGTGGTGCCGGTCAGGCCAACTACGCTGCGGCGAACGCCTACCTGGACGCGTTGGCGGAGTTGCGGCGCGGTGAGGGGCTCCCCGCGACATCGATCGCCTGGGGACCCTGGGCCAACGACGGCATGGCGGCTCAGAACAGCATGGTCAGCGGTCGTATGGAGCGGTTCGGTCTGCCGCCCATGGACCCCGACCTGGCCCTCAAGTCCCTGGAGCAGGCGCTCATCGGCGCCGATGCCTGCCCGGTGATCACCGACGTCGACTGGTCGCGGTTCGCCAAGGAGCTCGACGGCGCCCGCAACAGCGCGCTCTTCGGCGAGATCCCCGAGGTGAAGCAGCTGCACCGGACGGCCGGCGGCCGCGCGGAAGCGGATCCCGCCGCCGAGGGAACCTCGGCACTCGCCGAGACCCTGGTGGCCCTTCCGGTCGCCGAGCGGGAGCCGTTGCTGCTCGACCTGATCCGTAAGAACACCGCGACGGTCCTCGGATACGCCACGCAAGCGGGCGTCGAAGCGGAGCGCGGCTTCTTCGAGATGGGGCTCGACTCGCTCACCGCGGTGGAGCTGCGCAACCGTCTGAACGCGGCCACCGGGCTGCGGCTGCGGCCCACCACGTTGTTCGACTACGCCTCGCCCTCCGCTCTGGCCCGCCATCTCATGGGTGAGCTGGCACCGGACGGGAGCGCACCGGAGAACGCGCTGCCCTCGGACATCGACCGTCTCGAGGCCGTGCTCACCGCGCTGCCGCAGGACGACATCGCACGCACCAAGGCGGTGGTCCGGCTCCAGTCCATGCTCGCGAAGCTGAACGACGCCGGTGCCGCGCCCGGTACGAACCCGGAATCGGAAGACGCCGTGGACGATCTCGAAAGCGTTTCGGTCGACGAGCTCTTCGACGTCATCGACCGCGAACTCGGGGATGCCTAATAATGATCATGAACCGTTTGGTTTCCTTGAGGGGGCAAGGGTAGATGTCAAACGAAGAGAAGCTTGTCGAGTATCTGAAGCGGGTCATGGCTGATCTGCGGCAGACGCAGCGCCGTCTCCGCGATGCCGAGGACAAGCCCCGCGAGCCGATCGCGATCGTCGCGATGAGCTGCCGTTTCCCCGGTGGCGTCCGGTCCCCGGAGGAGTTGTGGGACCTCCTCGCCCAAGGGGCGGACGCAGTGGCTCCGTTCCCGGCCGACCGCGGCTGGGACCTCGCCGGGCTCTACGACCCGGACCCCGACCGCCCCGGCACGTCGTATGTGAAGGAAGGGGCCTTCCTGTCCGACGCGGGCGCCTTCGACCCCGGGGTCTTCGGGATCTCGCCGCGCGAGGCACTGGCCATGGACCCGCAGCAGCGGCTGCTCCTGGAGACCAGCTGGGAGGCGATGGAACGGGCGGGCATCGCGCCCGCGTCGGTGCGCGGTACCAAGGCCGGAGTCTTCGTCGGCACCAACGGCCAGGACTACATCGAGGCCCTGCGCCAGGCCCCGAAGGGTGTCGAGGGCTACCTCGCCACCAGCAGCGCGGCCAGCGTGATGTCCGGCCGGCTCTCGTACACCTTCGGCCTCGAAGGCCCGGCGGTCACCGTCGACACGGCCTGCTCGTCGTCGCTGGTGGCCCTGCACCTGGCCGTGCAGTCGCTGCGGCAGGGCGAGTGCTCGTTGGCCCTCGCCGGCGGCGTCACGGTAATGACGACGCCCGGGCTGTTCGTGGAGTTCAGCCGCCAGCGCGGGCTGGCCCCCGACGGCCGCTGCAAGGCGTTCGCGGCGGCGGCCGACGGCACCGGCTGGGGCGAGGGCGTCGGCATGCTGCTCCTGGAGCGGCTGTCGGACGCGCAGCGCAACGGCCACCCGGTGCTGGCGGTCGTCCGCGGCTCCGCCGTCAACCAGGACGGCACCAGCAGCGGCCTGACCGTGCCCAACGGCATCTCCCAGCAGCGCGTGATCCTCCAGGCGCTCGCGAACGCCCGGCTCTCGGCCGCCGAGGTCGACGCGGTCGAGGCGCACGGTACGGGCACGACGCTGGGCGACCCGATCGAGGCGCAGGCGCTGCTGGCGACGTACGGCCAGGAACGCCCGGAGGACAAGCCGCTGTTGCTGGGCTCGGTGAAGTCCAACATCGGCCACACGCAGGCGGCCGCCGGCGTGGCCGGTGTCATGAAGATGGTGCTGGCGATGCGGCACGGTGTGCTGCCGCAGACCTTGCATGTCGACGAGCCGTCGCCCAACGTCGACTGGTCGGAGGGCGCCGTCGAGCTGCTCACCGAGGCCACGCCGTGGCCGGAGGCCGACGAGCCCCGCCGGGCCGGTGTGTCCGCGTTCGGTGTCAGCGGCACGAACGCGCACGTGATCCTTGAGCAGGCGCCCGCGGCGGCTGCCGAGGAGGAGCCGGCGCCGGCCGAGCCGCCGACGGTGGTGCCGTGGGTGGTCTCTGCCCGTTCGGAGAGTGCGCTGGGTGCGCAGGCGGAGCGGTTGCTCGCGCGTGTGGGGGAGTTGTCGCCGCTGGACGTGGGCTTCTCGCTGGCAACCGACCGGGGTGTGTTCGAGCACCGGGCCGTGGTCCTGGCGGGACACCGGGACGGCTTGAGCGCCCTGGCGGATGGGCGCGAGGCTTCGGGTGTGGTGCGGGGCCGTGTCACGGGGGACGGGCGTGCGGCGTTCGTGTTCCCGGGGCAGGGGTCGCAGTGGGTTGGCATGGCTGCCGAACTGCTGGATTCCTCGCCGGTGTTCGCGGAGCGGATCGCGGAGTGCGGGGTCGCACTGGCGCCGTATGTGGATTGGTCGTTGGCCGATCTGCTGCGTGGTGACGATGCTGCCTGGCTTGAGCAGGTCGATGTCGTACAGCCGGTTCTCTGGGCGGTGATGGTCTCGCTGGCGGAGGTGTGGCGTTCGACCGGTGTGGAGCCGGCCGCTGTCATCGGCCACTCTCAGGGCGAGATCGCGGCCGCGTGTGTTGCGGGTGCGTTGTCGCTGGAGGATGCGGCGAAGGTGGTGGCGCTGCGGAGCAAGGCGCTGCGGGCCCTGTCCGGCCGTGGCGGGATGGTATCCGTCTCCCTGGATGTGAAGGCAGTCGAGGAACGGCTGAACAGCCGTCTCGCGGTGGCGGCGGTCAACGGCCCGGCCACGGTGGTTGTTTCCGGCGATGTCGACGCCCTTGATGAATTCCTCGCCGACTGCGAGGCGGACGGTGTCCGTGCGCGTCGTATCGCGGTGGATTACGCCTCGCACTGCGCACACGTGGAGGAAATAGAGAGCGCGCTGCTGCGCGACCTCGCCGGCATCACCCCGCGCCCGGCCTCCGTACCGTTCTACTCGACGGTGACGGGATCGGTGCTGGAGACCAGCACCTTGGACGCGGGCTACTGGTACCGCAACCTGCGCCAGACCGTCCGCTTCCAAGAGGCCGTCCAGGCTCTCCTGGACGACGGATTCCGCCTGTTCGTGGAGTCCAGCGCGCACCCGGTCCTGAGCCTGGGTGTGGAGCAGACCGCCGAGACCCACACCATCACCGCCGTCGGTTCCCTGCGCCGCGACGAGGGTGGTCTCGACCGCTTCCTCACCTCCGTCGCCGAAGCCTTCGTCGGCGGGGCTGCCGTCGACTGGGCAGCCCTCTTCGACGGCACGGGCGCACGCCGCGTCGACCTCCCCACCTATGCCTTCCAGCACCAGCACTACTGGATCAACCCGCCCGCCGCCCGGCTCGGCGATGTGACGTCCGCCGGTCTGGGTGCGGCGGATCACCCGCTGCTGGGCGCCGTGGTGTCGCTTGCGGATGCGAACGGGCTGGTGCTGACCGGCCGGTTGTCGGTGGGGGCGCAGCCGTGGCTCGCCGACCATGCCGTGCTGGGGAGGGTGGTGGTCCCCGGCACCGCGTTCGTCGAGCTCGCGCTGCGCGCGGCCGATGCCGCCGGGTGTCAGGGCCTGGAGGAACTGACGCTGCAAGCACCCTTGGTGCTCCCCGAGTCGGTGGCCGTGCAGGTGCAGGTGGTCGTCGGCGGTACGGAGGAGCCGGGGCGCCGTGAGTTCGGCGTGTACTCGCGGGTCGAGGGCGATCACGACGAGGAGTCGTGGACCTGCCACGCGAAGGGCGTGCTGGCGGCGGTCGCCGCCGACGACGCCTCGGACGCACGGCAGTTGGCCGCGTGGCCGCCGGCCGAGGCCGTGGCCGTCCCGGTGGACGACCTGTACGAGCGGTTGGCCGCCTCGGGGCTCGAGTACGGGCCCGCGTTCCGAGGTGTGCGGGCGGCGTGGCGGCGTGGCGACGAGGTGTTCGCCGAGGTCGCGCTGCCCGACGAGCAGCGCGAGGAGGCAGGGCGCTACGGCATGCATCCGGCCCTGCTGGACGCCGCGCTGCACGTGACCGGCGTGGGCCACCTCGCCGCTCCGGAGGCCGACGGCACGCCTTCGGTGGCACGTCTGCCCTTCGCGTGGAGCGGCGTGTCCCTGCACGCCACGGGCGCGACCACGCTTCGCGTGCGGCTGTCGCGGGCCGGGGCGGACGGGGTGTCGGTCCTGGTGGCCGACGCGACCGGGGCTCCGGTGGCCTCCGTCGGCTCGCTCGTGGGCCGTCCCGTCTCGCCGGAACTGCTCGACAGCGCCGCGCGGTCGTCGCTGGAGTCGCTGTTCGGCGTGCGGTGGGAGGCGGTGTCGTCCGGCGACATGACGGGCGATGCGGGGGACTGGGCGATTCTCGGCCCCGACGGCTCCCGGCTCGCGGCCGCGCTCGAAGCGGCCGGACACCGGGTCTCGCGCCTGCCCTCGGCAGCGGACGGGCCCTTCCCCGAGGCTGTTCTCCTCCCGCTCCTGTCCCCGTCGGACTCCGGCGACCTCGCCTCGGCGACCCGTGAGGTGACGTACCGGGCGCTGCGAGCCGTACAGGAATGGCTGGGCAACGACGCGGCCGCCGCGTCGAAGCTCGTGTTCGTGACCCGGGGCGCGGTCCCGACCGCGCCGGGCGAGGGCGTCTTCGACCTGGCGGCGGCCGCGGTGTGGGGCCTGGTCCGGTCGGCGCAGACGGAACACCCGGACCGCTTCGCCCTGGTCGACCTCGACACCTGGGACGGCGCCGCCGGAGCGGTGCGCACCGCGCTCGCCCGCGACGAACCGCAGCTCGCCCTTCGCACCGGCGAATTCCGTGCCCCCCGTCTCGTGAAGGCCCCCGTCCTGCCCGGCGCCGCCGGGACATGGGACGGCTCCGGCACCGTGCTGATCACCGGCGCGGGCGGCGTACTCGGCCGCCTGGTCGCCCGGCACCTGGTCGCCGAACACCGCGTACGGAGTCTGGTGCTGGTGTCTCGCCGCGGCCGTGCCGCCTCCGGGATGCCCGAGCTTGAGGCGGAGCTCGCCGGCCTGGGCGCGAGCGTCGTCCTCGAAGCGTGCGACGTGACAGACAGGGAGGCGCTGGCGGGTGTGCTGGCGCGCATCCCGCAGGACATGCCCCTGCGCGGCGTGGTGCACGCGGCCGGAGTACTGGACGACGGCGTGGTGGAGTCGCTGACGCCGGAGCGCGTGGACGCCGTCTTCCGGCCGAAGGTGGACGCGGCGCTGCTCCTGGACGAGCTGACGCGGGACCTGGACCTGACGGCCTTCGTGCTCTTCTCCTCGGCCGCCGCGACGTTCGGCGCGGCGGGACAGGCCAACTACGCCGCGGCGAACACCTTCCTCGACGCCCTGGCGGCGAACCGGCGGGCGCAGGGCCTGCCCGCGGTGTCGCTGGGTTGGGGCTTCTGGGCCGAACGCAGCGGCATGACCGGCCACCTGGCCGACGCCGACCTCGCCCGGATGGCTCGCGGAGGCGTCGTACCGCTTTCGTCGCGGGAAGGGCTGGCGCTCTTCGACGCGGCGACCGCCTCGGACGAGGCGCTGCTGGTCCCGGTGCGGCTCGCCGCCGCGGTGCTCCGCGGCGGGAACGGCCCCGTGCTGCCACTGCTGCGCCGCCTGGTGCGGACCCCCGCGCGGCGGGCCGTGGCCGCGCCCACGGCAGCGGACGGCGGCCTGTGGGGCGATCTGGCCCGGCTGCCGGAGAGCGAGCGGGAACAGACCGTGCTGGACGTGGTCCGCACGCACGTCGGGGCCGTACTCGGCTATGCGCCGGGTGACGAGGTCGCGTCCGACCTCGCCTTCCGCGAGCTCGGTTTCGACTCGTTGACGGCGGTGGAGCTGCGGAACCGGCTGAACGCGGCGACGGGTCTGCGGCTGTCGGCCACGCTGGTCTTCGATTACCCGAGCCCTGCTGTGCTCGCTCGTCATCTGCTGGACGAGTTGGTGTCGGCGCATGCGGGGGTGACGAATCGTACGGCGACTCCTGCCGCAGCTGTGGCCGCGTCCGTCGACGAGCCGATCGCCATCGTCGGCATGAGCTGCCGCTTCCCCGGCGGCGTACGGGCTCCCGAAGACCTGTGGTCGCTGATCGACTGCGGCGGGGACGCGATGTCCGCGTTCCCGGACGACCGCGGCTGGGACCTGGAGGCGCTCTACCACCCGGACCCCGACCACAAGGGCACCGCGTACGCACGCGAGGGCGGATTCCTTTACGGCGCCGGTGAGTTCGATCCCGCGTTCTTCGGGATCTCGCCGCGTGAGGCGTTGGCGATGGATCCGCAGCAGCGGTTGTTGCTGGAGACGTCGTGGGAGGCGTTGGAGCGGGCCGGGATCGATCCGGTGTCGGTGCGGGGCAGTCAGACCGGTGTGTTCGCCGGGATCATGCACCACGACTACGGGTCCGCGACCGCGTCGGTGCCGGACGGTGTCGAGGGCTACATCGGCAACGGGACGGCGGGCAGCATCGCCTCCGGCCGCATCTCGTACACGTTCGGTTTCGAGGGTCCTGCGGTGACGGTGGACACGGCGTGTTCGTCGTCGTTGGTGGCGTTGCATCTGGCGGTGCAGTCGTTGCGTCAGGGTGAGTGTTCTTTGGCGTTGGCTGGTGGTGTGACGGTGATGGCGACGCCGGCGCTTTTTGTGGAGTTCAGTCGTCAGCGTGGGTTGGCGCCTGATGGTCGTTGTAAGGCGTTTGCGGCGGGTGCGGACGGTACGGGGTTCTCCGAGGGTGCGGGGATGCTGTTGCTGGAGCGGCTGTCGGATGCGCGGCGTCATGGGCATCGGGTGCTTGCGGTGGTGCGTGGTTCGGCGGTGAACCAGGATGGTGCGAGCAATGGTCTGACGGCGCCGAACGGTCCGTCGCAGCAGCGGGTGATCCGGGCGGCGTTGGCGAGTGCGGGCTTGGCGGCTGGCGAGGTGGACGCGGTCGAGGCGCATGGTACGGGCACGAAGTTGGGTGACCCGATCGAGGCGCAGGCGCTGCTGGCCACGTACGGCCAGGAGCGCTCCGAGGACCGCCCGCTGCTGCTCGGCTCGATCAAGTCGAACATCGGTCATACACAGGCCGCCGCCGGTGTTGCCGGGATCATGAAGATGGTGCTGGCGATGCGGCACGGTGTGCTGCCGAGCACGTTGCACGTCGATGAGCCCTCACCCCACGTCGACTGGACGATGGGGGCTGTCGAGCTGCTGACCGAGGCCACGCCGTGGCCTGAGACCGGTCGGCCCCGCCGGGCGGGCGTCTCGTCCTTCGGAGCCAGTGGCACGAATGCGCATGTGATCGTGGAGCAGGCGCCGGAGTCGGAGCTTCCGGTGGCTTCGGAGTGTTCGTTGCCTGTGGTGCCGTGGGTGGTGTCGGCGAAGTCCGAGGCGGCGTTGCGGGGTCAGGCGGAGCGGCTGCTGTCGCTGACGCGGGACGAAGCTGTTGCTCCTGTCGATGTGGCGTTCTCGCTGGCCACGACCCGTTCGGTCTTCGAGCACCGTGCGGTGGTGCTGGCTGCGGACCGGTCCGGCTTCGGGGCCGGGCTGGGTGCGGTGGTGTCGGGTGAGCCCGCTGCTGGCTTGGTCCGTGGTGTGTCGGCGTCGGGGAAGCTGGCGTTGGTGTTCTCGGGGCAGGGCAGTCAGCGGGTCGGGATGGGGCGGGAGCTGTATGAAGCCTTCCCTGTCTTTGCTGAGGCTTTTGATGAGGTGTGTGCGGCGTTCGAGTTGGAACGGCCGTTGCGTGAGGTCGTGTTCGAGGGTGGTGATGCTCTTGACGAGACGGTGTTCACGCAGTGTGGTCTGTTCGCGGTTGAGGTCGCTCTCTATCGGCTGGTTGCTTCGTGGGGTGTGAAGCCGGACTTCGTGGCCGGGCATTCCATCGGCGAGATCGCGGCCGCCTATGTGGCTGGTGTTTGGTCGCTGGCGGACGCGTGTGCGTTGGTTGCGGCGCGTGGGCGCCTGATGCAGGCGTTGCCGTCGGGTGGGGCGATGCTGGCGGTGGAGGCGGACGAGACGACTGTCCGTGCGGCGCTGACCTCCTCTGATGTGGACATTGCCGCCGTCAACGGGCCTTCGTCGGTGGTGGTTTCGGGTGCTGAGGCGTCGGTGGCGGAGCTGGAAGCGGCCTGGCGGAGTGAGGGTCGCCGGGTGCGGCGGCTGCGTGTCTCGCACGCGTTCCACTCCTCGTTGATGGAGCCGATGCTGGCCGACTTCCGTAAGACGGTCGAGGGGGTGTCGTACGAGGCGCCGCGTATCCCGCTGGTCTCCAACCTCACCGGCGGTCTTGCCACCGCTGAGGAGCTGTGTGACCCCGACTACTGGGTGCGTCACGTCCGTGCGACCGTCCGTTTCGCCGACGGCGTGGCATGTCTGGCGGACCAGGGTGTGACCACGTTCCTGGAGCTGGGCCCGGACGGTGTTCTGTCCGGCATGGGTCAGGACGCCGCTCCGCAGGCGCTCTTCACCGCGGCCCTGCGCAAGGACCGCGACGAAGCGGGAACGCTGCTCGAGGCCCTGGCTCAGGTTTACGTCCAGGGTCACTCCGTGGACTGGGCCGCGCTGCTGGCCCCGGCCCGCCCCCGGCAGGTCGACCTGCCCACCTACGCCTTCCAGCGCGAGCGCTACTGGCTGGAGTCGGTGGCAGGGCCGGCGGACGTCGGGTCGATCGGGCTCGGCGCGGCGGAACATCCGCTGCTGGGTGCCGCGGTGACGCTGCCGGACTCCGACGGCTGCCTGTTCACCGGCCGGTTGTCCGTACGTACCCAGCCGTGGCTGGCGGACCACGCGGTGCTTGGGGCGGTGGTGGTGCCCGGGACCGCGCTCGTCGATCTGGCGCTCCACGCGGGTGCCCGCTTCGGGTGCGTACAGGTGGACGATCTGGTGCTGGAAGCGCCGCTCGTCCTGCCCGAACACGGCGCGCTCCAGCTCCAGGTCGTCGTCGGTGGCGTCGACGACAGCGGTCGGCGGCCGGTCAACGTCTATGCCCGGCAGGAGTCCGGCGACCCGGACCGCCCCTGGACGCGTCATGCCGGAGGCGCGCTGACCACGGCCCTGACCGGCACGGCGCCGCAGCTGTCGGACGAGCCGGGCGTATGGCCGCCGTCCGGAGCCGTCGCGGTGGACATCGAGGGCATGTACGAGCAGTTCGCGCTGGGCGGCCTGGCGTACGGCCCGGTGTTCCAGGGCGTACGGGCGGCCTGGCGGCGGGGAGACGAGGTCTTCGCCGAAGTGGCGCTGCCCGAGGAGCACGCCCAGGAGGCGGCCCACTACGGGATCCACCCCGCCCTGCTCGACGCGGCCTTGCACGTGGCCGGGCCCGCGGGCCTGGTCGACGCGGGCGCGGAGGACACGGACCGGGTCCGCCTTCCGTTCGTCTGGAACGGGGCGTCCGTGCACGCCACCGGAGCGGCCAGGGTCCGCGTGCGCCTGACGGCCGCGGGGGCGGACGGTGTGTCGGTCGTCGTGGCCGACGAGTCCGGCCGGTTGGTGGCCGCGGTGGACGAGTTGGTGACGCGCCCGGTCACGCCCGCGCAGATCGACGCGGCCCGTGGCGGCCTGCGCGAGTCGCTGTTCCGGCTCGACTGGCTCGGCATGACGCCGGGAACCACGGCTCTGTCCGCCCTCCGCTGCGCGCTGATCGGCGACGGGGACGACGACCTGGTGACGGGCCTGCGGTCCGCCGGCTGGGACGTGACGGCCCACAGCGGTCTGACGAGCCTGGCCGGATCCCCCACCGGTGGGCCGTCCCTTCCGGAGTGCGTCTTCCTCACCGTCCCGAGCCGCGCCGGTGCCGGCACCGGCGGGCTGCGCGCGGCGGTGGCCGGAGCGCTGGAGCAGGTGCGGGGCTGGCTGGCGGACGAGCGGTTCGCCGGATCCCGCCTGATCGTCGTCACGCGGGGCGCGGTGGCAACCGACGCCCACGGTGTGCGCGACGCCGACGCCGCCGCCGTGTGGGGCCTGGTGCGGTCCGCGCAGGCGGAGCACCCGGACCGGTTGGTCCTCCTCGACCTCGGCGACCCCGCCGACGCCACGCCCGTCGCCGCGGCCCTCGCCTCGGGCGAGCCGCAGGTGGCCGTACGCGACGGGCGGGCCCTCGTGCCCCGGCTGGTCCGCGTCGGCGAGAGCGGACCGTCGGCAGGCGCGTCGGCCACCTGGGACACGGAGGGCACGGTGCTCGTCACCGGAGCGACCGGCGCCCTCGGCGGCCTCGTGGCCCGGCACCTGGTGGCGGAACACGGAGTGCGGCACCTGTTGCTGCTGAGCCGCAGGGGAGCGCAGGCGGACGGAGCGGCGGAACTGACGGCCGAACTGACCGCCGCCGGGGCCTCGGTGACCTGGGCCGCCTGCGACGTGGCGGACCGGGACGCACTCGGCGCGGTGCTGGCGGGCATCCCCGCCGAACACCCGCTGAAGGGCGTCGTGCATGCAGCCGCCGTACTCGACGACGGTGTCATCGGGTCGCTGACGCTCGAGCGCCTCGACGCGGTGCTGCGCCCCAAGGCCGAGGCGGCCGTGGCGCTCCACGAGCTGACCCGGGAGCTGGACCTCTCGGCGTTCGTGCTCTTCTCCTCCGTCGCAGGCACGCTGGGCGCCGCCGGGCAGGGCAACTACGCCGCCGCGAACGCCTTCCTCGACGCCCTCGTCTCCCAGCGCCGCGCCCAGGGCCTGCCCGGCCTGTCGCTGGCCTGGGGCCTGTGGGAGCAGCGCAGCGCGCTGACCGAGGGGCTGGCCGAGGTGGACAAGCGGCGCATGGGCGGCATCGGCCTCGGTGCGCTGTCGAGCGACGACGGACTGGCGCTGTTCGACGCCTGCTGCGCCGGTGCTTCCCCCGTGGTGGCGCCGATGCGGCTGGACATGACGGCCCTGCGGGCGACCGTCCAGGCCGCCGGTGGCGATGTGCCGCACGTCCTGCGTGAGTTGCTGCGCCTGCCCGGCAACCGCGCGGCCGCGGAGAGCGCCGCTCCGTCGGTGGGCCTGCGGGAACGGCTGGCCGGAACGCAGGCGGCGGAAGGCGAACGCACCGTGCTGGACGCCGTACGCCGCAACGTCGCGGCCGTCCTCGGCCACGGCGGAACGGAGACGGTGGAACCAGGGCGTGCCTTCAAGGACGTCGGGTTCGACTCGCTGACGTCCGTGGAACTGCGCAACCGGCTGACCGCGGCCACCGGACTGCGGCTGCCCGCCACCCTCGTCTTCGACTATCCGACGCCCAGCGCCCTGGCCCACCACCTCCACCAGGAACTGACGCGGGACACCGGCACCACGGCCGAGCCGGTGGCCGTGCGGCTCGACCGCCTCGAAGCCGGTCTGTCGGCCATGACCTTGGAGGAGATCGGCCGCACGGATGTGGTCTCCCGGCTGCGGGACCTGCTGGCGAAATACGACGAGACGCAGGAAATACCGGAAAGCGCCGCCCTCGCCGACCAACTCGAATCGGCGACGGACGGTGACCTCTTCAGGATGGTGGACGAGGATCTCGGAATCATCTGAGCCGATCGCCCGCAATGTCCGACCGCCTGTCGGTCAATCTCTTTTCGGCCGGTCGCCTTATGGCCGACAGCTTTTGATGGGAAAGCGCGATGAGTAACGAAGACAAGCTCCGGGATTACCTCAAGCGAGTCATTGCCGAGCTGCACCAGACGCGGCAGCGCCTCCAGGAGGCGGAGTCCGCCGACCACGAGCCGATCGCCATCGTGGCGATGAGCTGCCGCTACCCGGGCGGAGTGCGCTCCCCCGAGGAGCTGTGGCGGTCGGTGGCCGCCGGCGTGGACGCCATCTCGGGCTTTCCCGAGGACCGCGGCTGGGATGTCGAGGGGCTGTACGACCCCGACCCGGACGCCGTGGGCAAGAGCTACGCACGCGAAGGCGGATTCCTGCACGGGGCCGGTGACTTCGACCCGGCGTTCTTCGGTATCTCCCCGCGCGAGGCGCTGGCCACCGACCCGCAGCAGCGGCTGCTGCTGGAGACCGCCTGGGAGGCGTTCGAGCGGGCCGGCATCGACCCCGAGTCGGTACGCGGCAGCCGCACCGGCATCTTCACCGGCGTCATGTACCACGACTACGGCACCGGCCTGGAGTCGGTCCCGGCGGGCGTCGAGGGCTACCTCGGCAACGGCACCGCGGGCAGCATCGCCTCCGGCCGGGTGGCCTACACCCTGGGCCTGGAGGGCCCGGCGGTGACGATCGACACCGCCTGTTCGTCCTCCCTGGTGGCCCTGCACTGGGCCGCCCAGGCCCTCCGCCGGCGCGAGTGCACGCTCGCCCTGGCGGGCGGTGTCACGGTCATGTCCACCCCCGGGACCTTCGTGGAGTTCAGCCGCCAGCGCGGCCTGGCCCCCGACGGCCGCTGCAAGCCCTTCGCGGCGGCGGCCGACGGCACGGGCTGGGGCGAGGGCGTCGGCCTGCTCCTGCTGGAGCGGCTGTCGGACGCGCAGCGCAACGGCCACCCGGTGCTGGCGGTCGTCCGCGGCTCCGCCGTCAACCAGGACGGCGCGAGCAACGGCCTGACCGCGCCGAACGGCCCGTCCCAGCAGCGCGTCATCCGCGCCGCCCTGGCGGACGCCAGGCTCTCCGCCAAGCAGGTGGCGGCCGTCGAGGCGCACGGCACTGGCACGACGCTGGGCGACCCGATCGAGGCGCAGGCGCTCCTGGCCACATACGGCCAGGAGCGGCCGGGCGACCAGCCGTTGTGGCTCGGCTCGATCAAGTCGAACATCGGCCACACCCAGGCGGCCGCCGGTGTCGCCGGTGTGATCAAGATGGTGCAGGCGATCCGGCACGGCCTGCTGCCGCGGACCCTGCACGTC
The DNA here is from genome assembly GCF_055558795.1 of Streptomyces sp. NPDC025618. Taxonomy (NCBI): domain Bacteria; kingdom Bacillati; phylum Actinomycetota; class Actinomycetes; order Kitasatosporales; family Streptomycetaceae; genus Streptomyces; species Streptomyces sp. NPDC025618. Next base: position 13,843 of record NZ_JBVHLW010000043.1, read on the forward strand.
GACGAGCCGTCCCCGCACGTGGACTGGTCCGCCGGGGCCGTCAGGCTCCTGACCGACTCCACACCGTGGCCGGAGAGCGACGAACTCCGCCGGGCGGCCGTGTCGTCCTTCGGGATCAGCGGCACCAACGCGCACGTGATCCTCGAGCAGGCCCCCGCGGCGGCTGCCGAGGAGGAGCCGGCGCGGGTCGAGGCGCCGGTGGTGCCGTGGGTGGTGTCGGGCAAGTCCGAGGCGGCGTTGCGTGCGCAGGCTGGGCGGTTGCTCGCGCGTGTGGGGGAGTTGTCGCCGCTGGACGTGGGCTTCTCGCTGGCGGCCGGCCGGGGTGTGTTCGAGCACCGTGCCGTGGTGCTGGCGGGACACCGGGATGGTCTGAGCGCGCTGGTCGATGGGCGCGAGGCTTCGGGTGTGGTGCGGGGTCGTGTGGCGGGGGCGGACGGCCGTGTGGCGTTCGTGTTCCCGGGGCAGGGGTCGCAGTGGGCCGGTATGGCGGCCGAACTGCTGGATTCCTCGCCGGTGTTCGCGGAGCGGATCGCGGAATGCGGGGCGGCGTTGGCGCCGTATGTGGATTGGTCGTTGACCGACCTGCTGCGTGGTGACGATGCTGCCTGGCTTGAGCAGGTCGACGTGGTGCAGCCAGTGTTGTGGGCTGTGATGGTCTCGCTGGCCGAGGTGTGGCGTTCGGCCGGTGTGGAGCCGGCCGCTGTCATCGGTCATTCGCAGGGTGAGATCGCTGCTGCTTGTGTTGCAGGCGCGCTCTCTTTGGAAGACGCGGCGAAGGTGGTGGCGCTGCGGAGCAAGGCTCTGCGGGCCCTTTCCGGCCGGGGCGGGATGGTCTCCGTCTCGCTGGACGTGAAGGCAGTCGAGGCGCGATTGGACAGCCGACTCGCCGTGGCAGCCGTCAATGGGCCGGCCACGGTGGTTATTTCCGGCGATGTCGACGCCCTCGATGAATTCCTCGCCGGCTGCGAGGCGGACGGTATCCGTGCCCGCCGAATTGCCGTGGATTACGCCTCGCACTGCGCGCACGTGGAGGAAATAGAGAGCGCGCTGCTGCGCGATCTCGCGGGTATCTCCCCGCGACCGGCCTCCGTACCGTTCTATTCAACGGTGACGGGATCGGTGCTGGAGACCAGCAACCTGGACGCCGCCTACTGGTACCGCAACCTGCGCCAGACCGTCCGCTTCCAAGAGGCCGTCCAGGCTCTTCTGGACGACGGATTCCGCCTGTTCGTGGAGTCCAGCGCGCACCCGGTCCTGAGCCTGGGTGTGGAGCAGACCGCCGAGACCCACACCATCACCGCCGTCGGTTCCCTGCGCCGCGACGAGGGTGGTCTCGACCGCTTCCTCACCTCCGTCGCCGAAGCCTTCGTCGGCGGGGCTGCCGTCGACTGGGCAGCCCTCTTCGACGGCACGGGCGCCCGCCGCGTCGACCTCCCCACCTACGCCTTCCAGCGTGAGCGCTACTGGCTGGAGACCACCGGCCCGGTGGTGAGCCAGAACGCCGCCGCCAGCCTGGGCCTGGGCTCGGCCGACCACCCGCTTCTGGGGGCGGTCGTGGCCTTGGCGGATGCGGAAGGGTTCCTGCTGACGGGACGGCTGTCGCTGCGTACGCATCCGTGGCTGGCCGATCACGCCGTCGGTGAGACGGTGTTGCTGCCGGGTACGGCGTTCGTGGAGCTCGCGCTGCGGGCCGGGGACGCGGTCGGCTGCGGCCACCTGGACGAGCTGACCCTCGAAGCCCCCCTCGTGCTGCCCGACAACGGCGCGGTCCAGGTGCAGCTGTCGGTGGGCGTCGCGGACGTGGCGGGGCAGCGGCCGCTGGCCGTGTACTCCCGGCTGGAGGACGACGCCGACGGCCCCTGGACGCGGCACGCCACCGGTGTGCTGACGGACGGCCCGACCCGAGGTGCCGAGGAAGCCGCCGTTGCCGCCGAGCTGGCCGTCTGGCCGCCGGCCGGTGCGGAGCCGGTGACGGTGGACGACCTGTACGAGCGGCTGGCGGCGACGGGTCTCCAGTACGGGGCTGCCTTCCAGGGCGTACGGGCGGCCTGGCGCCGTGGCGACGAGGTGTTCGCCGAGGTCGCACTCGCCGAGGAACAGCGCGCCGACGCGAGCCGATTCGGGCTGCACCCCGCTCTGCTGGACTCCGCCCTGCACGCCATGGCCACCGGCCCGGAGGCCCAGGAGCACAACGCGGGCGACCGTGGGCCCGGCCTGCCGTTCGTGTGGGGCGGGGTGTCCTTGTTCGCGACGGGCGCGGACGCGCTGCGCGTACGGCTCGCCCCGGCAGGACCGGAAGCGGTGTCCCTGGTCGCCGCGGACACCGCCGGTGCCCCGGTCGCGACGGTGACGTCCTTGGTCACGCGTACCGTCTCGGCGGAGCAACTGGAGGCCGCGGCGAGCACCACGCACGACGCGCTCTACCGTGTCGCGTGGCGCGGCGTCCCGGTGCGTGCCGCCGCGCCCACGGCGCGGTGGGCGGCGTTCGGCCCGGCGGCCGCGCACCTCGATGACGCGCTGGGCGCGGTGGTCCACGCGGACCTGGCGGCGCTGCGGGCAGCCGTGGAGGGTGGAGCGGCGGTTCCCGACGCGGTGGCGGTCTCCTTCACCGCGCCCTTCGACGGCGATCCGGCCGATGTCCGGGCTGCCACGCGGCGGGCTCTGGAGACTTTGCAGGAGTGGCTGTCCGAGGAGCGGTTCGCCGGGTCGCGCCTGGTCGTGGTGACCCGCGGCGCGGTGGCGACCGCGCCCGACGAGGACGTGCCCGACCTGGCGGCGGCCGCGGTGTGGGGCCTGGTCCGGTCGGCGCAGGCGGAGCACCCTGACCGTTTCGTCCTGGTCGACCTGGACGAGCGGCAGGCGCGCACCGGCGTGCTCGACGCGGTGCAGGCTTCCGGAGAACCGCAGATCGCCGTGCGGTCGGGCGAGTTGTTCGCGCCGAGGCTGGCGCGCGCGGAGGCGGCCACGGCGGAGTCCGGATTCACCTGGGACCTGGACGGCACGGTGCTGCTGACCGGTGCGACCGGCACGCTGGGCAGCCTGGTGGCACGGCACCTGGTCGTACGGCACGGCGTACGGCACCTGCTGCTGGTCTCCCGGCGGGGCCTGGAGGCGACGGGCGCGCCCGAGCTGGCGGCGGAACTGACGGCGCTGGGCGCCTCGGTGACCGTAGCGGCGTGTGACACGTCCGACCGCGCGGCCCTTGCCGGGCTGCTGGCGACCGTGCCCGCCGAGCACCCCCTGACGGGAGTCGTGCACGCGGCCGGTGTGCTCGACGACGGCGTCGTCGCGTCGCTCACGCAGGAACAGATCGACGCGGTGCTGCGCCCCAAGGTCGACGCGGCCCTCCACCTGCACGAGCTGACGCGCGGCCTGGACCTGTCGGCGTTCGTGCTCTTCTCCTCGGCCGCCGGTACGTTCGGTGGCGCGGGTCAGGGCAACTACGCCGCGGCGAACGCCTTCGTCGACGCCCTGGCGGCCCACCGGCGCGCCCACGGCCTGCCCGCGGTGTCGCTCGGCTGGGGCTTCTGGGCCGAACGCAGCGGCATGACCGGCCACTTGGACGACGCGGACGTCCGCCGCATGCGCCGCGGCGGCATCTCCCCGCTCACCTCGGACGAGGGTCTGGCGCTGTTCGACACCGCGGCGACCACTGCGGAAGCGGCGCTGCTGCCCCTGCGGCTCGACCTGCCCGCGCTGCGTGCCCAGGCTTCGTCCGGCGTGGTGCCTGCGCTGCTGCGTGACCTGCTGCGCGTCCCCACGCGCCGTACGGTGGAGGCGTCGTCCGGCGCCGACGCCCCGGAGCTGTGGCGGCGCCTGGCCAACCTGTCGGAGTCCGAGCGGGACGACGCGCTGCGCGCTCTGGTGTGCACGCAGGTCGCCGCCGTCCTGGGGTATGCCGACGGGAGCTCGGTCGACAGCGAGCGTGCTTTCAAGGAGCTCGGTTTCGACTCGTTGACGGCGGTGGAGCTGCGGAACCGGCTGAACGCGGCGACGGGTCTGCGCTTGCCGGCCACGTTGGTCTTCGACTATCCGAGCCCTGCTGTGCTCGCCCGCTACCTGCTGGGTGAGTTGGTGTCGGCGCATGCCGGGGTCGTGACTCGTACGGCGACTCCCGCCGCCGCGGTGGCCGCGTCCGTCGACGAGCCGATCGCCATCGTCGCCATGAGCTGCCGCTTCCCCGGCGGCGTACGCTCTCCGGAGGAGCTCTGGAAGCTGCTCGAACACGGCACCGACGCGATGTCCGCGTTCCCCGACGACCGCGGCTGGAACATCGACGAGCTGTACGACCCGAACTCCGACATGCCGGGGAAGATCCACGCCCGCGAGGGCGGATTCCTCTACGACGCCGGTGAGTTCGATCCCGCGTTCTTCGGGATCTCGCCGCGTGAGGCGTTGGCGATGGATCCGCAGCAGCGGCTGCTGCTGGAGACGTCGTGGGAGGCGTTCGAGCGGGCCGGGATCGATCCGGTGTCGGTGCGGGGCAGCCAGACCGGTGTGTTCGCCGGGATCATGCACCACGACTACGGCCTCCTCCAGGGCCCCGACGGCACGCCCGGCTCCCCGAGCCCCGGCAGCATCGTCTCCGGGCGTGTGTCCTACACGTTCGGTTTCGAGGGTCCTGCGGTGACGGTGGACACGGCGTGTTCGTCGTCGTTGGTGGCGTTGCATCTGGCGGTGCAGTCGTTGCGTCAGGGTGAGTGTTCTTTGGCGTTGGCTGGTGGTGTGACGGTGATGGCGACGCCGGCGCTTTTTGTGGAGTTCAGTCGTCAGCGTGGGTTGGCGCCTGATGGTCGTTGTAAGGCGTTTGCGGCGGGTGCGGATGGTACGGGGTTCTCCGAGGGTGCGGGGATGCTGTTGCTGGAGCGGCTGTCGGATGCGCGGCGTCATGGGCATCGGGTGCTTGCGGTGGTGCGTGGTTCTGCGGTGAACCAGGACGGCGCGAGCAACGGTCTGACGGCGCCGAACGGTCCTTCGCAACAGCGCGTCATCCGTGCGGCGCTGGCGAGTGCGGGGTTGTCGGCTGCTGAGGTGGACGCGGTCGAGGCGCATGGTACGGGCACGAAGTTGGGTGACCCGATCGAGGCGCAGGCGCTGCTGGCCACGTACGGCCAGGAGCGCTCCGAGGACCGCCCGCTGCTGCTCGGCTCGATCAAGTCGAACATCGGCCACACACAGGCCGCCGCCGGCGTGGCAGGTGTGATGAAGATGGTGCTGGCGATGCGGCACGGTGTGCTGCCGCGGTCGCTGCATGTGGACGAGCCCTCGCCGCATGTGGACTGGTCCACGGGTGCGGTGGAGCTGCTGACCGAGGCCACGCCGTGGCCTGAGAGCGGCCAGTTGCGTCGTGCGGGTGTGTCGTCGTTCGGTATCAGCGGGACGAATGCGCATGTGATCGTGGAGCAGGCGCCGGAGTTGGAGTTCCCGGTGGCTTCGGAGTGCTCGTTGCCTGTGGTGCCGTGGGTGGTGTCGGCGAAGTCCGAGGCGGCGTTGCGGGGTCAGGCTGAGCGGCTGCTGTCGCTGACGGATGAGGGCGTGTCGCCGGTCGACGTCGCGTATTCGCTGGCCACGGCCCGTGCGGCGTTTGAGCACCGTGCGGTGGTGTTGGCCGGTGAGTCGCAGGCTTTCGCCGCTGGTTTGGGTGCGGTGGTCTCGGGTGAGCCTGCTGCTGGTGTGGTCCGGGGTGTGTCGGGCCCGGGGAAGCTGGGGTTGGTGTTCTCGGGGCAGGGCAGTCAGCGGGTCGGGATGGGGCGGGAGCTGTATGACGCCTTCCCTGTCTTTGCTGAGGCTTTTGATGAGGTGTGTGCGGCGTTCGCGTTGGAACGGCCGTTGCGTGAGGTTGTGTTCGAGGGTGGTGACGCTCTCGACGAGACGGTGTTCACGCAGTGCGGCCTGTTCGCCCTGGAAGTGGCCCTCTATCGCCTTGCTGCTTCGTGGGGTGTGAAGCCGGACTACGTTGCCGGGCATTCCATCGGTGAGATCGCGGCCGCGTACATAGCCGGTGTGTGGTCGTTGGCGGACGCGTGTGCGTTGGTGGCGGCGCGTGGCCGCCTGATGCAGGCGCTGCCGGCCGGTGGCGTGATGGTGTCGGTGCGCGCGGCAGAGGCGGATGTGCTGCCCTTGCTCGCCGACCGCACGGATGTGGACGTGGCCGCTGTCAACGGGACCTCGTCGGTGGTGATTTCCGGCGCCGAGGCGTCGGTCTCCGAGGTCCTGGCCCGGCTGGAGGCGCAGGGGATCAAGACCCGGCGGCTGCGTGTCTCGCACGCGTTCCACTCCCCGTTGATGGAGCCGATGCTGGCCGACTTCCGTAAGACGGTCGAGGGGTTGTCGTACGAGGCGCCGCGTATCCCGCTGGTCTCCAACCTCACCGGCGGTCTTGCCACCGCTGAGGAGCTGTGTGACCCCGACTACTGGGTGCGCCACGTCCGGGCGACCGTCCGTTTCGCCGACGGCGTGGCATGTCTGGCGGATCAGGGTGTGACCACGTTCCTGGAGCTGGGCCCGGACGGTGTTCTGTCCGGCATGGGTCAGGACGCCGCTCCGCAGGCGCTCTTCACCGCGGCCCTGCGCAGGGACCGCGACGAAGCGGCAACGTTGTTCGAAGCGCTGGCTCAGGTTTACGTCCAGGGTCACCCCGTGGACTGGGCCGCGCTGCTCGCCCCGGCCCGCCCCCGGCAGGTCGACCTGCCCACCTACGCCTTCCAGCGCGAGCGCTACTGGTTGGAATCTCTCGCAGGGGCCGCTGATGTCGGGTCCATCGGGCTCGGTGCGGCGGGTCATCCGCTGCTGGGTGCCGCGGTGACATTGCCGGACTCCGACGGCTGCCTGTTCACCGGCCGGTTGTCGCTGGCCACGCACGGCTGGTTGGCGGACCACAGCGTCATGGGCGCGGTGCTGCTGCCCGGGACGGCCTTCGTCGAACTGGCGCTGCACGCCGGTGGCCGGGTCGGGTGCCCTCGGGTGGAGGAGCTGACGCTGGAAGCACCGCTCGTCCTGCCGGAGCAGGGCGGCGTGCAGGTACGGGTGTCGGTCACCGACGCCGACGACGCGGGCGGCCGGGCGCTGACCGTGCACTCGCGGCCGGACGGCGACGGTGAACCGTGGGTCCGGCACGCGACGGGCAGGGTCGCCCCCGAGGAGGCGCGTCCGAGCAGCGGCGAGCAGGTATGGCCGCCGCAAGGCGCCGAACCCGTCGCCCTCGACGGTCACTACGAACGGCTCGCGGCGATGGGTCTGCGGTACGGACGGGTCTTCCAGGGCCTCCGGGCCGCGTGGCGCCGGGGGACGGAGGTCTACGCGGAGGTTCTGCTGCCTGAGGACGTGGAGCAGGAGTCGAGCCGCTTCGGGGTGCACCCGGCCCTGCTGGACGCGGCCCTGCACGCGGTGGGCGCCGCGGCCCTGCCTTCCTCGGCGGACGAAGGCATCCGGCTGCCGTTCTCATGGAGCGGCGTGTCCCTGTACGCGACGGGCGCTTCGGTGTTGCGCGTACGGCTCAGCCGTGCGGGAGCCGACGGTGCGGCGCTGTCGATGGAGGTGACGGACGGGAACGGCGCGCTCGTGGCCACCGTCGAGTCGCTGGTGACACGGCCCGTGTCGGCCGAGCAGATCAACGCCGCGGGCGGCGTGCTCCATCAGTCGATGTTCCGGCTGGGGTGGCGCCGCGTGGCCTCGGCGCACCAGGCGGGGGCCGAACCGGTCCTGCTGGGCGGCGCCGGACTCCTGCCTCGGGAGGCGATGCCGGAAGCGGTGCTCGCCCGGACCCCGTTCCACGAGGATCTGGACGCGCTGCGCGCGACCGTGGAGAGCGGTGCGGCGCTGCCGCCGGTGGTCGTGTGCGCCCTGCCGTCCGTATCGGGTGTGGCCGCCGGCGAGGTGCGGCACGCCGTCCACCGGGCGCTGGCCCTGGTGCAGGGCTGGCTGGCGGAGGAGCGGTTCGCCGACTCGCGCCTGGTGCTGGTCACCCGGGGCGCGGTTGCGGCCGAGGCCGACGGTGACGTCGCGGACCTCGCGGCGGCCGCCGTGTGGGGGCTGCTGCGGACCGCGCAGACGGAGCACCCCGGGCGCTTCGTCCTCGTCGACCTGGCGGCTCCTGACAGCGAGGAAGAGGCGCGGGGGCTGTCCGACGAGGACCTTGCCCTGGTGTCCGCCGCCGTCGCCTGCGGCGAGCCCCAGGTGGCGGTCCGGGACGGAGACCTGCTGGGCGCCCGCCTGGACCGGGTGCGGGCCACGGACGTGCCGGAGCCCTCGGCGACCTGGGACGAGCGGGGCACGGTCCTGCTGACCGGTGCCGGTGGCACGCTGGGCGGGCTGCTCGCACGCCACTTGGTGACCGCGCACAGCGTCCGGCATCTGCTGCTGGTGAGCCGCCGGGGCGCGGACGCCGACGGCGCCGACGCGTTGGATGCGGAGCTGAGGGCCGCGGGTGCCTCCGTGACCTGGGCGGCCTGTGACGTGGCGGACCGGGACGCGCTGGCGGCGGTGCTGGAGGACATCCCGGCGGACCGTCCGCTGCGCGCGGTCGTCCACACCGCCGGCGTGCTGGACGACGGCGTCGTCGACTCCCTCACGCCGCAGCGCGTGGACGCCGTCCTGCGGCCCAAGGTGGCCGCCGCGGCGAACCTGCACGAGCTGACCGAGGCCATGGACCTCTCCGCGTTCGTGCTGTTCTCCTCGGCGGCGGGGACGTTCGGCACCGCGGGGCAGGGCAACTACGCCGCCGCCAACGCCTTCCTGGACGCGCTGGTGCGCCGCCGCAGGGCCGCGGGCCTGCGCGGCCTCTCCCTCGCCTGGGGCCTGTGGGACATAGGCGACGGCATGGCGGGCGGTCTGGCCGGCACCGATCTGCGCCGGATCGAACAGTCCGGCGTGCTCGGGCTGTCCCCGCAGGAGGGCCTGACCCTCTTCGACACCGCCGCCGCGGCGTACGCGCCCGTGGTGGTCCCCATGCGACTGGACACCGTGCAGGCGCGCCGTGGCGAGGAAGTGCCGCACGTGCTGCGCGAGGTGGTGCGGCCCACGAGCCGCCGGGCCGCCGACACGGTCCGCGACGCGGGCGCCGCGCAGCTGCGCGAGCGGCTCGCCGGGGCCTCGGCGGCGGACGGTGAGCGGCTGGTCCTGGACCTCGTACGCCGCTGTGTGGCCGCCGTGCTGGGCCACGCGGGCCCTGAAGCGGTGGAGCCGGGCCGGGCGTTCAACGACTTCGGCTTCGACTCCCTCACGGCCGTCGAACTGCGCAACCGGCTCGCCACGGCCACCGGGCTCCGCCTGCCGTCCACGCTCGTCTTCGACTACCCGACGCCCACCGCCCTGGCGCGGCACCTGCGCGGGGAGCTGACCGGCCGGAGCGAGGACGTCCGGCCCGCGGCACCGGCCCTGTCCGCCGGGGCGGACGGCGAGGACGACCCGGTGGTCATCATCGCCATGGGCTGCCGCTTCCCTGGCGGGGTGCGCACACCGGACGACCTGTGGCGCCTGCTCGCCGCGGGGGAGGACGCCGTCTCCGGCTTCCCCGCGAACCGCGGCTGGGACGCGGACGGGCTCTACGACCCGGACCCGGACAGCGACGGCAAGAGCTATGCCCGCGAAGGCGGTTTCCTGCACGGGGCCGGTGACTTCGACCCCGCGTTCTTCGGCATCTCGCCACGCGAGGCGCTGGCCATGGACCCCCAGCAGCGACTGCTGCTGGAGACGTCGTGGGAGGCGTTCGAGCGGGCCGGGATCGACCCGGCGTCCCTGCGCGGCACCGCGACCGGTGTCTTCGCGGGCCTCATGTACCACGACTACGGCTCGCAGTTGCAGAGCATTCCCGAGGGTGCCGAGGGCTATCTGGCGACAGGCGGGTCCGGCAGCATCGCGTCCGGCCGCATCGCCTACACCTTCGGTCTCGAGGGCCCGGCGGTGACGATCGACACCGCGTGCTCGTCCTCGCTGGTCGCCCTGCACCTCGCGGCGCAGTCGCTGCGGCAGGGCGAGTGCTCGCTGGCCCTGGCCGGCGGCGTGACCGTGATGTCCACCCCCGCCACATTCGTGGAGTTCAGCCGTCAGCGCGGCCTGGCCACGGACGGCCGCTGCAAGCCGTTCGCGGCCGCGGCGGACGGCACCGGCTGGGGCGAGGGCGTCGGCATGCTGCTCCTGGAGCGGCTGTCGGACGCGCGGCGCAACGGTCACCAGGTGCTGGCGGTCGTGCGTGGCTCGGCGGTGAACCAGGACGGTGCGAGCAACGGTCTGACGGCGCCGAACGGCCCGTCGCAGCAGCGGGTGATCCGCGCGGCGCTGGCGAACGCGCGGCTGTCGGCCGCCGAGGTGGACGCGGTCGAGGCGCACGGTACGGGCACGACGCTGGGTGACCCGATCGAGGCGCAGGCGCTGCTGGCGACGTACGGCCAGGAGCGGCCGGTGGAACGGCCGTTGTGGCTGGGGTCGATCAAGTCGAACATCGGCCACACCCAGGCGGCCGCCGGTGTCGCGGGCATCATGAAGATGGTGCTGGCGATGCGCCACGGTGTGCTGCCGCGGTCGCTGCACGCGGACGAGCCGTCGCCGCACGTCGACTGGACGGCGGGCGCGGTCGAGCTGCTGGCCGAGGCCACATCGTGGCCCGAGACCGGGCGGCCGCGCCGGGCCGGAGTCTCTTCCTTCGGCCTCAGCGGCACCAACGCGCACATCATCCTCGAACAGGCCCCTCAGCCCGAGGCCGAGGAACAGCGGCCGGAACGGCCGCTGCCGGTGGTGCCGTGGGTGGTGTCGGCGAAGTCCGAGCCCGCGTTGCGTGCGCAGGCGGAGCGGTTGTCGGCGCATGTGGGGGAGTTGTCGCCGCTGGATGTGGGCTTCTCGCTGGCGGCTGGCCGGGGTGTGTTCGAGCACCGGGCTGTGGTGCTGGCGGGGCACCGGGATGGTTTGAGCGCGCTGGCGGACGGGCGTGAGGCGCCCGGTGTGGTGCGGGGTCGTGTCGCGGGGGCGGACGGCCGTGTGGCGTTCGTGTTCCCGGGGCAGGGGTCGCAGTGGGCCGGTATGGCTGCTGAACTGCTGGATTCCTCGCCGGTGTTCGCGGAGCGGATCGCGGAGTGTGCGGCGGCGTTGGCGCCGTATGTGGATTGGTCGTTGACCGATCTGCTGCGTGCGGAGGACGCCGCCTGGCTTGATCAGGTCGACGTGGTGCAGCCGGTGTTGTGGGCTGTGATGGTCTCGCTGGCCGAGGTGTGGCGTTCGGCGGGTGTGGAGCCGGCCGCTGTCATCGGTCATTCCCAAGGTGAGATCGCGGCTGCTTGTGTGGCCGGTGCGTTGTCGCTGGAGGATGCGGCGAAGGTGGTGGCGCTGCGGAGCAAGGCTCTGCGCGCGCTGTCCGGCCGTGGTGGGATGGTGTCCGTCTCGCTGGATGTGAAGGCGGTTGAAGAGCGGCTGGACGGCCGACTCGCGGTGGCAGCCGTCAACGGACCGGCCACGGTGGTTGTTTCCGGTGACAACGACGCCCTTGATGTACTCCTCGCCGGCTGCGAGGCGGACGGTGTCCGTGCGCGTCGTATCGCGGTGGATTACGCCTCGCACTGCGCGCACGTGGAGGAGATCGAGAGCGCGCTGTTGCGTGATCTCGCGGGTATCTCCCCGCGTCCGGCCTCCGTGCCGTTCTACTCGACGGTGACCGGTGGCGTGCTGGAGACCGACACGCTCGATGCCGCCTACTGGTACCGCAACCTGCGTCAGACCGTCCGCTTCCAGGAAGCCGTCCAGGCACTGCTGGACGATGGATTCCGCCTGTTCGTGGAGTCCAGTGCCCATCCGGTGCTGACCATGGGCATCGAGCAGACCGCCGAAGCCCACACCATCACTGCCGTCGGTGCTCTCCGCCGTGGCGAGGGCGGCCTCGACCGTTTCCTCACCTCCGTCGCCGAGGCATTCGTGGGCGGGGCTCCCGTCGACTGGGCCGCCCTCTTCGACGGCACGGGCGCGCGTCGCGTCGACCTCCCCACGTACGCCTTCCAACACCAGCGCTACTGGCTGGAGTCGGCCCCCGCGGCGGTGGGTGATGTCACGTCGGCGGGTCTGTCCGCCGCCGATCACCCGCTTCTGGGTGCCGCGGTCACCCTGCCCGCCTCGGACGGCGTGCTGCTGACGGGACGGCTCTCGCTGCGTACGCACCCGTGGCTCGCCGATCACGCCGTGGCCGGTGTGACCCTGCTGCCGGGCACGGCGTTCGTGGAGCTCGCGCTGCGGGCCGGAGACGCGGTCGGCTGCGGCCGGGTGGAGGAACTGACCCTGGAGGCCCCCCTCGTCCTGCCCGAAGACGGTGCGGTGCGCCTCCAGGTCGCCGTCGACGGCCCCGGCGAGCTCGGGCGGCGGCCGGTGAGTGTGTACTCGCAGGCGGAGGACGGCCGTTGGACGCGGCACGCCACCGGTGTGCTCGCGGACGGGGGACCCGCTTCCGGCCCCGTGAGCGGTGAGGCGTGGCCTCCGGCGGACGCGGAAGCGGTCGATGTCGAGGGCCTGTACGAGAGGTTCGCGCGGAGCGGCTTCGGTTACGGACCCTCGTTCCAGGGGCTGCGTGCCGTGTGGCGCCGGGGCGAGGAGGTCTTCGCGGAGGTCCGGCTGCCCGAGGAGCAGTGGTCCGAGGCCGGAGACCTGGGCGTGCACCCCGCCCTGCTGGACGGGGCGCTGCACGCGATGGCGTTCGGCGGGTTCGTCCGGCTGCCCGGCACCGCGGACGGAACGGAGCCGGGCGGGAAGGGCGGCAGCGGGGACACCGGACGCGTCCGACTCCCCTTCGCCTGGAACGGCCTGGCGTTGCACGCGGCGGGCGCGTCCGTGCTGCGGGTCCGGCTGGCTCCGGCTGGCCCGGACGCGGTGGCGCTGACGGCGGTCGACGAGTCGGGCCGGCCGGTGCTCTCCGTGGAGTCGCTCGTGACCCGCGCGATCTCCCGGGAGGAGCTCAGCCGGGCGCACGGGGCCTTCCACGATTCCCTCTTCCGGCTGGAATGGGCCCCGGTGGCGGTTGCCGCCGCGCCCGCCGTCCCCGGTGGGTGGGCGGTGCTCGGCGGCGACGGTACGCGGCTGCCGGCGGCTCTGAAGTCGGCCGGGGCGCAGGTCGAGACGCATGCGGACCTGTCGGCTCTGGCGGAGTCCGTGGCGTCCGGCCGACGGGTGCCGGAGCTGGTGTTCGTCCCGTTCTCCGACCAGGCGCCCGAGGCGGCCGGCCCGGCGCTGTCCGCCGACAAGGTCCGTGACGCGGTGCACCGGGCGCTGCGGCTTGCGCAGTCGTGGCTGGCCGACGAGAGGTTCGGGCGGTCCCGGCTGGTGTTCGTCACGCACGGGGCGGTCGCCGTCCGGCCCGTGGAAGGGGTCGCCGATCCGGCCTGCGCGGCGGTGTGGGGGCTCGTACGGGCGGCGCAGTCGGAGAACCCCGACCGGTTCGTGCTGCTGGACCTCGACGCGCAGGAGGCGTCCTTCGCGGCGTTGCCGCAGGTGCTGGCCGGGGACGAGCCGCAGCTCGCGGTGCGCGCGGGGCGGCCTTCGGCACCGCGGCTCGCCCGGGTGCGGGCGGCCGCCGGCGGCCCGCGGTCCGGCGGGGACGAAGCCGTCACCGCCCCGGTGTGGGCGCCGGGCGGCACGGTGCTCGTCACGGGTGCGACCGGTGTGCTGGGTTCCCTCGTGGCGCGGCACCTGGTGACCGAGCACGGCGTACGGCACCTGCTGCTGACCAGCCGTCGTGGCCTGGCGGCCGCCGGTGCCGCCGAGCTGGTGGACGAGCTGACGGCCCTGGGTGCGTCGGTGCGCCTGGCCGCCTGCGACGCCGCCGACCGCTCCGCGCTCGCGGAGTTGCTCGCCGGTGTGCCGGCCGGGCACCCGCTGACGGGTGTGGTGCACGCGGCCGGTGTGCTCGACGACGGCGTCCTCGCCTCGATGACGCCGGAGCGGGTGGACACGGTGCTGCGCCCCAAGGCGGACGCGGCCGTCAACCTGCATGAGCTGACCAGGGATCTGCCGCTGTCGGCGTTCGTGCTGTTCTCGTCGGCGGCGGGGGTCTTCGGTGCGGGCGGGCAGGCCAACTACGCGGCCGCCAACACCTTCCTGGACGCCCTGGCCCAGCTCCGCAGGGCGGAGGGGCTGCCCGCGGTGTCCCTGGCATGGGGCCTGTGGGCCGAACGCAGCACCATGACCGGGAACATGGAGGACGAGGACGTCAAGCGGCTGAACCGCTCCGGCGTGGCCGCGCTGACCTCCGAGGAGGGGCTCGCCCTGCTCGACCTGGCGGTCGCGGAGGCGGCCGCGGACGGCGACGGCCCGTCGGACGCCCTTCTGGTGCCCATGCGCCTGGACCTCGCGGCCCTGCGGGCACAGGCGGCGTCGGTCGGCACGCCGCCTCTGCTCCGCGGTCTCGTGCGGGTGCCGGCCCGCAGGACGGCCGAGGCCGCTGCCGCCTCCGGCGGTGGAGACGCGGGGCAGGTGCCGCTCGGGCAGCGGCTCGCGGGCATGACGGCGGCGGAGCAGGACCGGGTCCTGACCGAGCTGGTGCGCACGCACACAGCGACCGTGCTCGGTCACGACTCGCCGGACATGATCGAGGAGGAGCACGCCTTCCTGGAGCTGGGCATCACCTCGCTCACCGCGGTGGAGATCCGCAACCGGCTCAACCACGTCACCGGGCTCACCCTGCCGGCGACGCTGCTCTTCGACCACACCACGTCCGCCGCGCTCGCGGCCTACCTGCGCACCCAGCTGCTGCCGGGCGCCGCGGGCACCCAGCCGCCTCCGGCGGAGTCCGCCGGAACCGCCGCCGGACAGCCGGCTGCGGGCGCGGCGGGCGGGGGCGCGACCGGTTCGACGATCGAGTCGCTGTACCGGCAGGCGTGTGCCGACGGGGAGTACGTGGCGGGCACCCAGCTGCTGATGGCGGCCGCCCGGCTGCGCCCCTCCTTCCGTACGGCCGCGGAACTCACCAGTCCGCCCAAGCTCGTCCGGCTGTCCAAGGGCAGCACGGCGCCGGGCCTGGTGTGTTTCCCGTCGCTGGTGGCCATCTCGGGCGCCCGCGAATACGCCCGTTTCGCCGCGGGCTTCCGGGGCCGTCGGGACGTGACCGTCCTGCCCGAACCCGGATTCGCGAAGGGCGAGTTGCTTCCGGCGAGCGTCGACGCGGTGGTGGAGATGCAGGCGGAGGCAGTGCTGCGGAGCGTGGGAGAGGAACCGTTCGTGCTCGTCGGCCGTTCCTCGGGTGGCTGGATCGCCCAGGCGGTCGCCGGGCTGCTGGAGGAGCGCGGCATCGCACCGTCCGCGGTCGTGATGCTCGACACCTATCTGCCCCGCAGTGAGGCCCTGCCCTGGATCCAGACCAACCTGTCCGGCAAGATGTTCGACCGCGAGAAGATGTTCGGCGTGGTCGACGAGGGCCGGCTGACGGCGATGGGCGGCTATCTGCGCCTCTTCTCCACCTGGGGGCCGGCGCCCATCGACGCCCCCATCCTGGCGGTGAAGGCCGAGGAGACCTTCACCGGGTCGGAACAGGGGGTCGACGAGGAGTCCGCGTGGGGCGGCGAGCTCACGCGGATCGAAGTGCCGGGCGACCACTTCACGATGATGGAGGACCACGCCGGCGCCACCGCGCAGGCGGTCCTCGACTGGCTTGCGAAGAACGTGTGATGCGAGGGCCCGGCAGCCCGCCGGGCCCGCCATCGCTCGACACGCGGGAAAAAGAGGAAGCCGGGAAGGGCGTGCACGCGTCGCGCGGGCCGCGCCGAGGCTTCCCGTCTGCACAGACCACCTGTCCATAGATCGCATTTCAACAGATCGCATATCTCGGGGAGAAACACCATGACGTCTTCGACTTTCACGCCCGTCGGCGCACAGGTCGGCGAGTTCTACGACCAGCTGGTGGGCGCGTTCGACGCGTCGCTGTACGGGCCGAACATCCACGTCGGTTTCTGGGACGGACAGGACGACACCACCGGCCTGGAGGACGCGGCCAACCGCCTCACCGACATGATGATCCGGCGGCTCCAGGTCGGCCCCGGTGACCGCGTGCTGGACATCGGTTGTGGCGTCGGCGGTCCGGCGATCAGGCTCGCCCAGGTGACGGGTGCCGAGGTCGTCGGCATCAGCGTCAGCCTCAAGCAGGTCGAGAAGGCCAACGAGGCGGCCGCGGCGGCCGGTGTGGGCGACAAGGTCACGTTCCTGCACGGGGACGCCATGGACCTGCCCTTCGAGGACGCCTCCTTCTCCGCCGTGTGGCTGCTGGAGTCGGTCATGCAGATGCCCGACCGCAAGGCGGCGCTCTCGGAGGCGGCGCGTGTGCTGCGGCCGGGCGGCCGGCTCACGCTCACGGACAACTACGAGCGGGAGCAGATCTCGGAGGCCCGGCGTCCGGTCATCGAGGGCATCCTCAAGCGCTACCACACGCAGTCGCCGGCGTCCTTCGAGGCGTACCCCACGCTGATGCGCGAGGCGGGGCTGCGCTGCACGGAGGTTCTCGACGTCAGCGAGAACACCACCCGGCAGTCGGTCAAGCGGCTCGGTGAGGCGCTCGCCAAGAACATGACCGAGCTGGCCTCCAAGATCGACCCCGAGGTCTTCGCGAAGCTGAAGCCGGCCGAGGGCGAGAACCTGGAGATGCCGGAGATGGGTTACCTGATCGCGTCGGCACGGCGGCCCGAGGCCGCGCAGGTCTGAGCGGTCGGCCCGGGGGGGGGGGGGGGGGGGGGGGGGGGCCCCCCCCCCCCCCCCCCCCCCCCCCCCCCCAGCCGGGCCGTGGGTGGCCTCGTCCTCGTCCGAGGCGGCCGGCAGGCTCC
>NZ_JBVHLW010000043.1:30627-49607 GCF_055558795.1 Streptomyces sp. NPDC025618
GGTCTCCCCCCTCCCCCTCCCCCCCCCCCCCCCCCCCCCCCCCCCCCCCCCCTCCCCCCCCCCCCCCCCCCCCCCCCCCCCCCCCCCCCCCCCCCCCCCCGCCACCCGCTCAGCCCCGTACCCCCGCCTCCCGGTCGGCTACCTCCGACGCCGACTCGATGACCTCGTCAAGGACCTCGCGGGAGCGGACCAGATCGGCGATCAAGCGGTCGATGCGCTGCCGCTCCTCGGCGAGTTCGGCCAGCAGCAGGCCGGTGGCCCGCTCGGACGGGCCGCCGTCGGCGTCCCGCATGCAGGGCAGCAGGCGCCCGATCCTCGTGCTGTTCAGACCGGCGGCGTAGAGGGCCTGGACGCGGATGACGCGTTCGACGGCCCAGTCCCCGAACTCGCGGTGGCCGCCGGGGGTGCGTTCGGCGGTCAGCAGGCCCTGCTTCTCGTAGTAGCGAAGCGAGCGTTCGCTCACACCCGTCCGTTCGGCGAGTTCCCCGATGCGCATGTGTGCCCTCCCCGTAACCGCCGGGCGAGGGCCCGGCCGGACTTGAATCTGCCATCAGTGTCAGCTTTTACGGTACGGGCATGACGAACACAGCCACCGCCGGCCGCCTCTTCGAACCCTTCCGTCTCGGCCCCCTCCACCTGCCGAACCGCCTGGTCATGGCGCCGCTGACCAGGAACCGCGCCGGATCCGACGGGGTGCCGCAGCCCATCATGGCCACCTACTACGCACAGCGCGCCTCCGCCGGGCTCATCATCGCCGAGGGCACCACGCCGAACGCCGTCGGCCAGACCTACCCCGACATCCCCGCGATCCACCGCCCCGAGCACGTGGCCGGATGGCGGCGGGTCACCGACGCCGTAAGGGCAGGGGGCGGGCGGATGTTCCTCCAGCTGCAGCACGGCGGGCGGGTCGGTCATCCGGACAACAGCGGGCTGCTGCCCCTCGCACCGTCGCCCGTGCCGCTCCCGGAGACGATCCACACCCCGGCCGGTCGCCGCCCCTCGGTGGTGCCCCGCGAGATGACCGCGGACGACATACGGACGACCGTCGCCGACTTCGCGCAGGCCGCACGCAACGCCGTCGCGGCGGGCTTCGCCGGGGTCGAGGTGCACTCGGCCAACGGCCAGCTCCTCCACCAGTTCCTCTCCGCGAACACCAACCACAGGACGGACGCCTACGGCGGGGAGCCCGCCCAGCGTGTACGGTTCGTCGAGGAGGTCGTCCGTGCCGTGGCCGAGGCGATCGGCCCCGAGCGGGTGGGCCTGCGGATCTCCCCCGGGAACACCGTCAACGGCATCGACGAGGGGGAGACCCACCTCATCTACCCCGCCCTGCTCGACGCGGTGGCGGACATCGGCCTCGCCTACCTGCACATCCTCTTCGCCGACCCGGACCAGTCCCTGTTCCAGGAGATCCGGCGGAACTGGACGGGCACGCTGATGGCCAACCCCCGCCTGGGCGCGACCCTTCCCGACGACGCCGGACGGGCCGCGGGCGAGCGCCTGCTGACCGCGGGAGCCGACCTCATCTCTCTGGGACGCGGCTTCGTCGCCAACCCCGACCTGGCCGACCGCCTGCGCCTCGGCGCCCCGCTCGCCCGGGTGCGGGAAGGCGACTTGATGTACGTGGGCGGGGAGGCGGGCTACTCCGACTACCCCGCACTGGCCACCGCCGGACAGAGCGCTTGAGCCGGGGCCGCGGCCGGGGCGGGAGGAATCCCGCCCCGGAACGCGGCGGCCTTACGACCAGCGGCGTAGATCCGCAGCCCGTTACCCCCGCCCCGGCGCCGACCTAGCCTCGAAGCATGGACACGACGAGCGGAACACTTGACGAAGCCCTGGAACGCCTGCACGCCACCGGCCCCGAATTCCGGGGATTCCTCGCCAACCACGGACCGATGGCCGTCGAGGCCCTGGTCAGGAACGGCCAGGCGGGCACCGTCCACCGCTGGGTCGACCACTACACCACCAAGCTCGAGGACGTACCGAGCGCGCGGACCCGCATCACCGGCACCAACTGGAGGGAGGCGCTGGGCGATCCGTCCCGCGTCACCGACTGGACCACCTACATGACGCGGCAGGTCGCCGAACACCCCTGGCGCGAGGTGCTGGCCGAGTGGTGGCCGCGCCTGCTGCCCGGCATCGCGGGCGCCGCGACCCACCCCGTCATACGCGTCGGCCACGCCGTCCGCACCCTCCTCGACGACGGGGAAGAGGCGCCGCGCGTCGCGGAGTTCGCGCACGCCCTGGGCTACTGGGCGGCCCGCCACACCCCCTTGCCGGTGACCGTGCGACCGGTCGGCACGGCCACCCCCGCCGACGCGCTCGCCGCCCTCCCCCCGGTCGCCGACCAGAAGACCGGCGTCCTGAACGGCCTGGCCCAGCTCCCCGGCACCGAGGGCTGGCTGAAGGCCGCCGAGTCCGTCAACACCCCCCAGGACCCGGACGCGGCCCGCTGCCAACTGGCCGCACTCGTACGCGCCGCCGCCCACCGCTACGCCGATCGCGCCCACGGCGAGCCGGTCATGCTCGTGCACGCCGCCACGGCCCCGAACGCGGTCCTGCGCACCCTGCCCGCCCTGCCCCGCGAGCTCTGGTCCCCCTCACTGGGCGCGGCCTGGGCGGCGAGCGCGGCGATCACGTCCCTCTACACCCCCGGCGAAGCGCTGCCGCCGCTGCGAACCGGCCCGCTCACCCCGGAGGAAGTCTTCGAACGGGCCGCGGCGCACGGCGACGAACACGTCATCAAACTGACGGACACGGTGTGCGACGTGCATTCCTGGACACCGGAGGGCGACGACCGGGCTCTGACCGCGTCCGTACGCTCCATGGCACTGATCGCACCGGACAACTGAGGATCGGTACCACGCGAAGGGCACCTGACCGGCGGCAGGCCGGGTCAGGCGCGCCGCGGGACGACCGATGTGCCGGTGATCTCCGATTCGCCCGCATGTGGGCGGCAACCCCCCGGCAAACGCGCCCTGAGCAGCATCTAAGGTGATCGCGCACCCCCCACGAGAACGATCAACGGAGGAACCGTGCGACGCATATCCCTCGCACTCACTGCCGCCGCCGTCATCGGCGGTACCGCGGCCCTGGCCGTCCCGGCCCAGGCCGCTCCCGCTTCCCCCACGCGGGCCACCGTGGCTGCCAAGGAGTGCCACGAGGACAACGCCATGATCTACACCGACGGCACTCGGCTGCGCACCTCGGCGAGCACTTCGGGCGCGGTCCAGGGCCAGCTGTACTTCGGGGACCCGATCCGCATCCTGAAGAAGTCCGGCGGCTGGGACTACGTCCAGCTGAAGGAGAAGAGCAAGGGCGGCCTGTCCAAGGGCGCCCGTGGCTGGGTGGCCCACAAGAACATCATCCCGCCCTTCTGCGGCTCCTGAACGGGCAGCCGAACGGCGGCGCTCCCTCGGGGGCGCCGCCGTTCGGCGTTCCAACGCACGGGCTCAAGGGCCGGATTCCACCGGCAGACCCGTGGGCCACGGCTCAGTGGTCGTCCCAGTGGCCGTCATGGGACGCGTGACGGTGCCCGTCGTGGATGTAGTCCACGTGATCACCGTGCGGGACGGCGACATGACCGCATCCGTACCGGTGCTCGTGAGGATGGTCGGAGTGGGTGACGTGTGACGGAAGTTCGCACTCGTCGGTGTGGCCTCCGTGGGCGCGGTGCAGCTGCCCGCCGTGCACGTAGTCGGTGTGGTCGCCGTGCGGGACGGCGACGTGGCCGCACGTGGGTCCGTGCTGGTGCGTGTGCTGGGGCAGGGCGATGCCGGCGGTGCATGTCATGGCAGTGCCTTCCTTCTCCTTCGCGGGCTCGGTCCGGGTGAGTGGGCAGGACGGGCTCCGGCGGCCTGGGCCGTCAAGCGGGCCTGTCATAGGTGTAGAAGCGGGTGTGATCGAGGACGTCGGCCGGAGTGATGTCGCCCCAGGGCCGCATGACGTCGTGGAGTGCCGCGACGTTCGGCGTGCTGTCGACGGGGAGGTAGGACGAGGCGGGATGCTCGCGCTGCCACTCGGCCCACAGCTTGTCGAGGTAGGAGTGGTGCAGCCAGAACACCGGGTCGTTGGGTGACGCGCCGGTGGCCATCTGACCGCCGATCCAAATGTGGACGCGGTTGTGGAGGTTCACTCCGCGCCACCCTTCCAGATGGTTGCGGAAGCCCTCCGAAGCACTGTTCCACGGCGGCATGTCGTACGTCGGCATGGCCAGCACGGAGCGCACTTCGGCAGGAGTGGGAAGCCGGCGGCCTCCGGCCCCGAACGCCCTCTGCAGATAGGGCCGGGAATCGGTGCTCACGGTGATCGGCCACTGCCCGGCGGAGTACGCGAAGGGGCCGGTCATCACCTGTGCGTCGCGGTCGCGCCCGTTGCCGCCCAGGAAGCCGGTGTTCCACAGGGGCGCCATGACCGTACGGTCGGCCGCCCAGTCCCAGTAGGGGAGGGTCACCGAGGAATCGAGCTCCTGCAATCGGCGTTCGAAAAGAATCAGGAACCAGCGGTGCCAGGGCAGGAAAGATGGTGCCCGGTGGCCGAAGCGGTCACCGAAATCCGTGTCACGGATGATGAATTCATTGTGAATCCTCACGAACTCGTCGTAACCGCCGCTGCGTTTGAGTTCAAGCAACGCATTGACGAAGCTGCGTTTCTCGCCGGATGTGAGGGCTGCCTGGTTCTTGCGGACGGCCATGGGATCGTGTCCTTCGGCGATGCGGTGAGGCGACGGCGGGTATCAGGCGGTGACCAGGGGGACCAGGTCGGCCCCGCGAAGGGTCTCGACGGCGAGACGGGCCGCCGCGTGCGGACTGGTGCACGGCTCATAGTGATTCAGGATGCTCACCCAGGTTCCGTCGGCATTGCGCATCACATGCAGTTCCTTGCCGTCGACAAGGACGGAGAAGGTGTTGCCATGGTGATCGCCATGGCCGGCGGCAGTCTCCCGGCCGACGATGTGGCGCCCCAGATAGGCCTCGTCAAAGGGGTGGACCTCGTCAAAGGGCGCGAGATCAAAGGGCGCGAGTGCCCGGCCGTCTTCGCGGCCCGCATGCTCCGGGCCGCCGCCGGGCCGCGCCCCGCCGGACGGAGCGGGTCTGCCCGGCCGCATACCCGGAACGGCTATGGCAGCCGCGGCACATACGGAGCGTCGGCTGAGGTGCGACGACATATTTCCCCCTCGATGGACATGACCCGAAAAGCGGCTCTCGGATCGCAGGGGGGTGTTTTGACATAGGGCCGGTCAAGGGCCAGGAGGATGCCGCCGAGTCCGGGACCGTCGCGCGGCCGCGGCATCACTCGTCCATCCCCCCCGGGTGATTGGTGGTGGTGCGCAAGGCTCCACATCCAGGGGACGGACAGGAACTTACAACATGCCGTGAATCCTGGAGAGCCGATTTCAGGCCGTTGGTCAAAGATTTCCGACTCGCCCTGTCACAGGTCGGAATGACAGCGGGTAATGCCCAGCCCGCCGCTTACCGGTTGGCTCACGGAGCGGGGGGCTGCGGAAGCCGGAGCGTGAACCAGATGGTCTTTCCCCGGTCGAGGGGCCGAGTGCCCCAGCTGTCCGCCAAAGCGTCGACGAGGAGCAGACCTCGGCCTGATTCGTCCCCCTCCTCCGTCAGGCGGAGCTGGGGCGGCTGGGGGTTGTGGTCGGTCACCTCGATGGTGAGAGTGTCGGCGTTCCGGCGCACGCGCAGCCGGATCGGGCCGGCGGCGTGGGAGATGGCGTTGGTGAGGACTTCCGAGGTGAGGAGCCGGGCGTCGTCGAGCACTTCGGAACAGTTCCACGTGGTGAGGGTGTCGGTGACGAACCGCCTGCCCGCCGCGGCTGCGGCGGGCTCCGACGGCAGCTCGGTGGACGCGGCGGCCAGGGGCGGGGGCGGCAACTGGACGAGGAGGAGGGTGACGTCGTCATTGTGGCCCGAGGCGTTCGGCAGCAGGGTGGCGAGGGCGTGGTCCGCCGCCGCCTCCAGCCCGCACGCCGACTCGAAAGCGGTCTGCAACACCCAGGCCAGTGTCCTGATCTGCTGCTCGATGTCCGTGTCAGGTGTCTCGACGAGGCCGTCGGTGTAGAGGGCGAGCGTGGACCCGGCACGCACATCGACGACCGCTTGCCGATGCGGGATGTCGCCGACGCCGAGCGGGACGCTGACGGGGACGTCTATAGGCCGGACGTCGTGGTCCGGGGTGGCGAGGAGGACGGGCAGGTGACCGGCCGAGCAGATGGTCATCTTCCCTTCGTCCGGGGCTATGACCACGTAGCAGCAGGTGACCAGCTGGTCGGGAAGGTCGGCGACGATGGTGTCGAGCGCCTGCATGAGCCGGCCGGGCGGCATGCCCGTCCGGGCGAGGGCGTTGGCGGCCGAGCGCAGCTGCCCCATGACGGCGGCGGCTTCGAGCCCGCGGCCCATCACGTCACCGATCAGAATGCCGACCTGTCCGCCGCCCAGGGGGATGAGGTCGAACCAGTCCCCGCCGACCCCCGCGCCCTGGGTGGCCGGCAGGTAGCGGCTGGCAGTGTGCAGGCCCGGGACTTCCGGCGGCGTGCCCATCAGGCTGCGCTGCAACGTCAGGGCGACGTGCCGCTGTTGCTCGTAGAGCCTGGTGAGCTCGGCCTCGGCACGCTTGCGCTCGCTGATGTCCCGGACGATCGCGTAGGCGCCGACCACCGTGCCGCCGGCGTCGTAGGTGGGCCCGAGGGTGATGTCCACATCGAGCAGGTCGCCGTTGCTGGCCATGCGGACCGCTTCGAAGTGCCCGATTTTCTCGCCTCGGCCGAGGCACTGCAGCAGTGCGCCGACCTCGTCCTTGTACTCCGGCGGGACGAGGAAGGACACATGGCGGCCGACGGCTTCGTCGGAGGTGTAGCCGTAGAGCTGTTGAGCCGCGGTATTCCAGTAGGTGATGCGGCCTTCGAGGGTCTTGACCAGGATCGCGTCCTGGGACGACTCGACAAGCGCCGCGAGTTCATTGATCCTCTCCTCGGCGGTCTTGCGTTCGCTGACGTCGCGGACGGCTGCGGAGAAGAGGAGTCCGTCGGGTGTTTCGAGGGGGCTGAGGCTGATTTCGACGGGGAATTCGTGTCCGTCTTTGCGGAGTCCGTAGAGTTCGAGTCCGGCGCCCATGGGGCGCACTTGTCGGTTGCCGGCGTAGTTGTCGCGGTGGGCCGCGTGCCGGCCTCGGAATCTGTGGGGTACGAGGATTTCGACGGGTCGGCCGAGGAGTTCTTCGCGTCGGTAGCCGAAGACCGCTTCGGTCTGGGCGTTGACGAGTTGGATCGCTCCGGTGTCGTCCACGATGACCATGGCATCCGGAGCCGACTCCAAGAACACCCTGAACCGGTCCTCCGTCGCCCTGGCTTGATGCAGCCGGTGGAACCGCTCGGAGCATGGCGCGTGATCGGGTTCCTCACGCTCGTCAGATATGTGCTGCGTCGACATGGACCGAGTCTTCTCCGTCTGCCTGCTGTGCGGGCTTGAAGCGCGAGGTCCGATCTCAGCAGCGTTCGGTAACCCTGGCGCATACACGCAGACGGATTGACGCTCACATGTCCAGAGCCGATCACTCCGGCGAGAGAACTGCCGGAAGTTGAACGCATATGGACGGCTCCGACCGCCGGTGATCGGTCCGCGAGCTCTCCGAATCCTGGACGGCGGGGCGGACCGCCGCACGGTGAGCCACTCGGCCGGACGACGAAGCCCCTCTCCCGATGGCAGGAGAGGGGCGCGAAGTCACTTCTTCCGGCGCTTGCGCGGCGCGGGCACGGTCGGCGCCTCGGTCTCGCGGGCGGCCGCGAGGAAGGGCGACATGACCTCTTCGTACCGCTTGAGGGACTCGGCCCCGAGGTCGACCTCAAGCCACTTGGGCACCTGGATCTCCTTGATCTCCGTCACCGGGGAACCGTCCTCGTCCACCTCCCCCGTCAGGTCCTCCATCTCCTCGGTCACCGTCACGGCGAACTTGAGGGTGGTGAGGTTTTCCGTCACCTCGGGGGCGAGGTCGTCGAAGTCGATCCGCTGAACGAAAATCGGCGTCGTGATCGCCTGACCACCGACCTCGATCGTCTTCACCCCTTCTTCCACGCCGGGCTGACCCTTGTGGGATTCGTCTACCTCAATGAATTTGGTGCCCATGGACGGCGCCTTTCCTTTGCGTCGGTACGTGGGTAAATTCTAGTGCAGGAGGGGTAGTTGACGCCAACTCAGGAGATAGTCGTTCCCCTCTGAGGTGCGGGGGAATGAGCTCTCGGAATCTTCCGAGGTTTTGAGTGGTGGAGCTTTGATATCGAGGGTGAATCGCCGGAAGGTGATTGCTCTTCTCGGAGGTCGTACGGATATCTGCCTTTTGGTGAAACCTGTAAGCCTGTGGGGAAAGACCCCGGCCGGCACTGATGGAGACGCCGACCGGGGCCGCACGGGGAACAGCTACGCGCCGGGTCGGGGTACCGGCTTGTCCGGGGAGTCGAGCCAGACCCGTTCCCCGTCGCCGTCCACGGTGAGCCCGAAGCGGTCGAAGCCGGGACGGCCGTTCTCCTCCCACCAGCGGAAGGCCGCTTCCGTCTCGTCCCACAAGCGGCGCGGCCCGGACTGGGCCACGATGTACTCACTCGCACCGGGCTCGTAGTCGGCCGACGCCCACGACCGGGTGTCGGTGCTGTACGTCCACAGCGTGTACGCGCCGTGGTCGTACCGCTCGGCCCGCCAGAACGTTCCGGGTACGTGCAGCCCGATCACGAACGGCTCGAGCCACCCGCCGATGTCTGCGGGGGAGAGTGCGGCCACGCCTCTGACGCCGTCCGCGCCGACGGCCAGGCGCACGATGTACTCACCGCCGTACTCGGTCCCCCAGGGCGCCACGATGACACCCCCGGGGCGGGTCTGCTCGATCCACGCCCGGGGTACCTCCCCGACAGAGCACGTGGCAATGACCCGGTCGAACGGGGCACTGCTCGCGTGCCCCAGCCGCCCGTCCCCCACGAGCGCGCCGAGCCGGACAGCGCATCCAGGTGCTCTTCCGCTTCTACGCCAAAGTTCCTCGGGCTCTGCTCTGACTCGGCCGCACTGAAGGCGCCTGACTGGTAAAAGACCAGGTCAGGCGCCTTTTTATGGGCCCCCTAGAAGAACCCCAGCTTCTTCGCCGAATAGCTCACCAGCAAATTCTTGGTCTGCTGGTGGTACAGGAGTCGCACTGTGCTGACCAGGGAGAATGCTGGTGTGCGCGGCTTCTGGGACGAGGCTGGTCCGGAAATGGTCCGGATCTTGGTCCCGTTCGTTCGGCTCCTCGGGCTGCTGTCGCCTGTTCGACGGAAGGTGGCCAACGTCGCGAGTCGGTTGGCAGGTCAGCTGTGGCGTCGTGAGGCTGCGCTTGTTGCCAGGCGGGACGACGACGGGGCAGGGCCGTACGTCCGGTGGCGCCTCGAAATAGCTGCCCCACACCTGTTGTTGCCGTTGTGGAACTGAGGGAGGGGATGCCGGGGTGAGGTTGTTCCGGACGAAGGGCTGTGTGACGGAGGTCGCGTCGCGTCTTGCCGAGGTCGAGGCGGATGTACAGGACCTTGTCGAGGCCAACCTCGAGACAATGCTAGGCGTGCGGTTCTTGGCGAGCGAGTACAGCACCGGTCCCGTGCACGGCGGCCGAATCGACACCCTCGGGATCGACGAGAACGGCGCCCCAGTGGTCATCGAGTTCAAGCGCGCGACGGATGCCGGCGTGATCAACCAGGGGCTCTTTTACCTGTCGTGGCTGACGGATCACAAGGCGGAGTTCGGGCACCTGGTCCGCGACCGGCTCGGGGCAGCGGTCGCGGACCAAGTGCTGTGGAGCGCGCCCAGGCTGATCTGCGTCGCCGGTAACTTCACCCGTTACGACGTTCATGCCGTCCGCGAGCACCAGCGCAGCATCGACCTGGTCCGCTACCGCTTCTTCGGCGACGACCACTTCGGCCTGGAGACCGTCGCCTCCGTCGCCGCCCAGACGGCGGCGCCGCGCACCCGCCGGAGGAGCGAGACGCCGGGACTCGGTGCCCGTGTGGCCGGTGCGGCGATGGAGGAGTTGTTCGCGGAGGCCGACCAGGTTCTGCTCGGGCTCGGTAACGACATCACCAAGGTCCAGCGCAAGACCTACCGCGCGTACCAGCGCCTGCGGAACTTCGCCTGCGTCTGCCCGCCGCAGAAGAACAAGCTGCTCGTCTACCTCAAGGTCAACCCCAAGGAGGCCGACCTCGTCCCCGGCTTCACCCGGGACGTCACGGCGCTCGGCCACCACGGGACCGGCGACCTGGAGATACGGCTGCGAACGGACCGCGACCTGGAGCGCGCCCAGGACCTGTTCCGGCTCAGCTACACCGCGGCGTAGGCACAGGCGGGTGCTTGGCCTGTGCCCTGGTGGCGGGGCGACGGCATCTGGAGTTGGCGGTTCGGTCTCGCTGGGGCCTCTCGACGCGGCGGTCATGGACTGGCGGTGGATTTCCTATGGTGTCGTGGATCCCCGGTTTCGCTAACCGGGGATCCCCTGCTATAAGCGCTGGACTTGAGTACGGTGCGGCCGTATTACCAGCCGGACGGTTTGGCGGTGCCCATTGCGCGGGTGATGGTGATCTCGATGACGACTCGGTTTGGATTGACGCGCGGGGGCTTGTAGCGCTGGGTGTAGCGTCGTTCTGCCTCGGCCACGGATTCGGGGTCGTCCTTGATGACCGCGGTGCCTTCAAGGGTGCACCAACGGCGCCCTTCGGCCTGGCTTACCGCCACTCGCACGCCGGGGCCGACGGCGCGGACGTTGCGGACCTTCTTGCTGCCGCCGTCGCTGATGACGCGAGCGATTCTGCTCTCGGGGTCGTAAGTCACGCCCACGGGCACAAGGTGCGGAGAGTCGCTCAATGCTTCAGTGTTTCAGGCAAGACTTCAGTGAGTGCTTCAGTATTTTGCTCATTGCTTCAGTGCCGTCTCTCGTGCGTCAGGCTCGTAAGCAGCCACTTTCCGGCATTTGGGGCTGGTGGTGGTGAGCACGGCCTTTGCTGAGCGCCACCGGGCGGTATGACCCGTGTGCCAGCGGGTGCGTCTGTCGAACGGTTACGGCGGTGCCGGTCCGCCCGCCCGACCCTGTGCAGGGGGTTGGGTCTGATTGCGGTGGAGCCTGTGCAGTCGGTCGCGGGTGGTGCGGGGCAGGGCGTCGACCACGCAGTGCCAGGAGTGGCTGATCATTTCGGCGAGTTCCTCGTCGGGGACCGTGCCGTCCAGGTGCACGGTGATCCAGTGCCACCGGGGGCCCTGGTATCCATACCCGGGGCGTACCGCGGGGTACTGCTCGTACAGGTGCAGGGCGAGGGCGGATTCGCACTTCACGCTCAGCCGGTCGGGCTGGGAGGTGTTGGCTGCTGCCAGGGTGGCGAAGATCTTGCCGCCGGTCTTGTAGACGGGCCGGTGCGGGCCCCATGGCTCTTCCTCAGTGACCTCGGGCAGGTCCAGGGCGTAGGCCGCGACGTCGTCGGGGTTCATTCGGTGCTGTCCTTCATGCGGGGGTGACGATCGGGCGGGCCGTACGCCGGCACACGGCCGGGTGCTTCCGCGGGTGAGGCCGCCGAACGGGGGCCTCCGGACCGCGCCGGCCCCTCGCCGGACTCCGCTTTGAGCCGGGGGAATCCTGGAGGTGCCTGGCCATGGCCGGTTTCCCGGCCCGTGGTGATCAACGACCGGGGTTACGGGCCTGCGGGCACCTGGAACCGCGTCTGTGCCTCTAGAGGGAGGTCACTGTCCGCCGAGGTAGTCGGTCTGCGAGGCGATGCGGCCCTCGCGCAGCTGGAGGATTGAGCAGAAGCGGGCGGTGACCAGCTCTCCCGCCGGGGGCAGGCCGGGGTGTGTCCCGGAGCTGGTTCCCGCGAAGTCGAATTCGACGGCGATGGTGTCCCCGTCGGCGATGATCCGCTTGATGGTGAACTTCCGGTCGGGGACGGCACCGGCGTATTCCTGAAGGTGGTGCACGAAGGGGTCCCGGCCGGTGAAGGCGAGCCCGAAGGGCCCGCACTCGTAGGTGGTGTCGTCGGTGTACAGCTCACCGAACCGGTGGAAGTCCTGGTCGTTGTAGGCGTTCGCCCACGCGTGGACGAACGTGTCGCTGTTCATGGCTGTTGTCTTTGTCTTTCGGTTGTCCGGAACCCGCCTCAGGCGTATTTGCCGAGGTCGCTGGCCTGGAAGGCGGCCTGGTCGTTGATGCCGACGACGTAGCCGTCGGGGTCGCGGAAGTAGAACATGCGCTGGCCGGTGTGGTCCGTGTCGGTGTCCTTGATGATCTCGGCGTGCTGGGAGATGCGGGTGTGGGCGCCGTCGAAGTCGTCCACGCCCAGGTAGAACATGCCGGCGAAGCCGATGGGGGTGTCGGCCAGGCTGGGCAGCCAGTTCTTCAGGTCGGCGTTGCTGTAGAGCATGGCGCAGAACCCACCCTGGTAGAGGAGCATGTGGATGTCGTCGCCGGGGCGGGCGGTACTGGAATCGACGTCGAAGCCGAGCTGCTTGTAGAACGCGATGCTGGCCGCGGTGTCCTTGACACTCAGGCAGGGAGCGAACGGCATGAATCCTCCATGATCGGGGTGCGGCCTTCACCAGGGTGCGAGCAGGGGTACCTCGCGGTTCCTTTCTCCGCCGGTGGGGGCGGAGGTGCACTCCGGGGCGGCCGTCCTGGTGAGATCAGCCGCTGTGAGCGGCTGGGGCACGGGCTGGGTCGTCAGTGGGTGCCGCTGATGCAGAAGGGTTGGCCGGAGGGGTCGAGCAGGACGGTCCAGTGGTCGCCGCCCGGCTGGTGGGCGGGCTTGGTGGCGCCCAGTTCCAGGAGCCGCTTCTCCGCCGCCTCGACGTCGTCGAACCTGATGTCCATATGGAAGGGAAGTTCGTCCTGGGGCCAGGTGGGGGCCTTGAACGACGTGGCGGACCAGAAGACGTACATCATGTCGCCGACCCACACGGGGAAGGCGGCCGGGTTGCCGTCCTCGTCCCGGTACGGCTCGGAGACCTGGGTGCCGAGGGCGGCGGCGTAGAACTCCGCGAGCCGGCGTCCGTCCTGGGCCCAGATCGCGTGCGACAGGATTTTGCCGCTCAGCGCACTGCTGTCGCCGTGTGTGCCGGTCATGGGGCTCCTCCTCCGGTGGGGGGTGTCCGGGGCGGCTTCCGCCCTCTCGAACCGACCGTAACGAGCATGTAGGGCAAGGAATGTCCTATATGGCTCGTGGTGGGGGTTGCGGGGGCGGGCGCCGTGACGCGTGGGTAGCGTGAGGGCCATGGCGTATGACGAGGTGCTGGCGGAGCGGGTGCGGGAGCTGCTGGAGGAGACCGACGCGGTCGTCGCGAAGAAGATGTTCGGCGGGCTCGTCTTCATGGTGCGGGGGAATACGGCGGTCGGTGTGGTTGACGACGACCTGCTGGTGCGGGTCACCCCGGACGACACCCCACAGGCACTCGCCGAGCCCGGCGCGCGGCCGTACGAGTTCCGCGGCCGCATCTCGAAGGGGTGGGTGCTGGTGGCGGGGGAGGTCCTCGACGACGACGTCCTGGACGACTGGCTGCACCTGGGCCGGAAAGCCGCTGCCGCGCTTCCACCGAAGTAACCCCTGCGTGACCGCCGCACCAGGGCGGAGGTAACGGACGTGGGGTATCCAGGCCGATGCCGATACGGAAGGCCGGACCGACGGTTGCATAGTCAGCGTGGACGCGACGCTGGCGCATGCGCTGACACGCCGCGTATCTCTGGATGACGCTGCCGGCCCGCTCAGTATCGTTCGGGTGAGGCCCTGGGATGTTCCCGTGGCGGTCCTGCCTGCAGGATTCACCTGGCGGGGAGGGCGGTAGGCGTCCGCTCGTGTTCATCACACCAGGCCGTGGGGCGATGCCCCGCACCTGATCTCCGGTCCTGGAATGTCTCTGTGCCCCGCGCCCGGTCGGCGGGCATCCGCGTACTCGCCCCGATCACCTGGGCGGGGGCATCGCGTACTCGTCCCACCGGAACTGCCGGTACCTGCGGCGTCGGCAGATCAAGCGCATCAGTGGCGGGCGCGAGAACCAGCGGGCCGACCGCACGCGCCGCGGCAGCGCAGGCGGCCGGGCCCACCGGCCCGACAAGGAGACCTACAAGCGTCGCAACGACACAGTGACCGTGGCTGTCCTCCGCTTCTGGCTTCGCTCGTGACCCACTGGACAGCCCGTGGACGTGTCCTAGTGCCGGGTCAAGCAACGTTCGCCTCGTAGAGCCGTCTGAGATCATGGGCTCATGGACGAGGAAGTTATTCCGATCCTTCGGGTCGAGGACGCTGCTGCGACGGTGGGTTGGTACGAGCGCCTGGGCTTCACCAAGCAGTGGGAGCACCACTTCGAGCCGGGGCTCCCTGCCTTCGTCGAGGTTGCACGTGGCCCAGTGCGGTTGTTCTTGTCGGAGCATCAAGGAGACGCCCGTCCCGATACGTTGGTGTATCTACGCGTGAGTGACGTCGATGCCGTCGCCGCCGAATTCGGTGTACCCGTGAAGGACGTTCCGTGGGCGCGCGAGATCGAGCTTCGCGATCCTGACGGCAACCGCCTGCGGGTGGGGACCCCAACGCAGTGACTCCCGCGGGGAGCGTCCGGCAGCGAGACTGCTGCGGTGGCGGAACGCGTGCGAGTTCGTGGGATCGATGACGACGAAGGGCAACGGCTGCTGCGGATCGTCCGCAGGGGTACCGGGTCGGTGGTGACCTGGCGGCGGGCTCAGATGGTGTTGCTGTCCGCGCAGGGCATGCCGGTGGCGAGGATCGCCGAGGTGTCGTTCACCAGCGCCGACCGGGTCCGCGATGTGATCCACAACTTCAATGCCGACGGCTTCGGCTCGCTGTATCCGAAGTACTCCGGCGGCCGCCCGAAGACGTTCACGCTGGCCGAGCGGCGTGAGATCAAGAAGATCGCCAAGTCCAAGCCGACCGAGCATGACCTGCCGTTCTCGACCTGGAGTCTGACCAAACTGGCGGACTTCCTGGTCGCCGAGGGGGTGGTCGACGACATCAGCCACGAGGGCCTGCGCATCCTGCTCCGCGAGGAAGGCGTCTCCTTTCAACGCCTGAAGACCTGGAAGACCTCTCGTGACCCCGACTACGCGGCCAAGAAGGCCCGGGTCGAGCACCTCTACGCGATCGCCGAAGGAGAGATCATACCCGAGGACGGTGAGCCCGACGTCGTCTTCTGCATGGACGAGTTCGGCCCGCTCAACCTGATGCCCCACCCAGGCCGGCAGTGGGCCGAGCGCGGCGGCACACACAAGGACCCCGACCGCGAACCGCGCCGACGGCGGCGGGCGACCTACAACCGCAACGGCGGAGTACGGCACCTGTTCGCAGCCCTCGACCTGGCCAAAGACAAGCGCTACGGCCACATCAAACCGGTCAAGCGGCGCACTCAGTTTCTGGAGTTCTGCCGCTACCTGCGCCGCCTTTACCCACCGACGGTCCGCATCGCGATCGTCTGCGACAACTTCTCCCCGCACCTGACCACGAAGAAGTGCCAGCGGGTCGGCACCTGGTCGGCAGCGAACAACGTCGAGATCGCCTACACCCCGACAAACTCCTCCTGGCTCAACCGCATCGAAGCCCAGTTCACCGCCCTGCGCTACTTCACCCTCGACGGCACCGACCACGCCAACCACAAGGACCAGGGCAGCATGATCCGCCGCTACATCATCTGGCGAAACCGCCACGCCGACGACCGGCGCTTACGAGCTGTCGTCGACAGGGCAAACGTCGCCTGATACGGCACTAGCGGATGTGGTCGGGCTTGCAGCTGAGGCCGATGACCTGCCTCTCGTGCATCTCCTGCGCGAGCCCGTAGCTCCTGGCGTCGTAAGAGCCGCCCTCGATACTCCGCTGGATCCCTGCGAGTTTCGCCTTGGCCTCGGCCAGCCCTTCTCTGAGGGCGTCGGCGAGGATCGTGCCGTCCTGCTGGAGGACGGCGGCCGTCGTGGTGGTGTGGCCGATCGCCCACAGATGGCCGGCCTTCGCTGACCATGGCCTGCTGTCTTCCCGTGATCCTGAACAGCAGGAGAAGGCGGTCAAGTTCCTCGGCCTGGTCGCCTCCTCGGTGATCTTCCCCACCGCCGTCGACATGACCAGCGTGCTGCGGGAGATGACTGCTGGGGGAACGTGCGTCCCGAGGACCTCGCCGTCGTCAGTCCCCAGCGCAGGGCGAACGTCCTGTGCTTCGGCGACTACGACGCCGACGGCCTCCATACCCCGCCCAGCCCCTACGATCCCGCCCTGAACCTCGACGTCAGGCAGGCTGCGACCTGACCGGGTGCTGTGCCTCGTCGGGTGGCGTCGCGGAGATGCACTGCTGTACCAACGGGGGTGCGCGGTGGTGCGTTGACGGCGCTTGTATGTCTATTGGGCGCTGGCGGTATGCGCCTTCCTCACCCTTGGTACAGAGCTCAACTATGAAAGGGAAGGCGGTGCCCCGGATTCCCGCCCTTCGAGTGTTCCCGTGCTGGTGGAGTGTCGTGCGGTGATCCGCAGGATTTCCCTCGGTACGGGTGTCCTCACCACAGCCCTGTCACGCGTTCGGTGACCGTATCCCCTCAGCCGGCTTCGTATGGCGGGGTCTCCCGGTCGTCGGGGCTCCCGGCGATCGCTTCCCCTCTTGTACTGCCTGTGCTTGCAGCGCGGTGAAGGCCAGGCCATCGTGGACTATTTCGCTTTCCTTTCTCTTCCCGTTGCTGGGTGTGGGCCTGTTCTGGTTCCCGGGGGAGGTGTGGGTGGCTACCGAGATCCGGCGTCCTGACGGGGCGGTGGTGCCGAGCCGGGCGGCGTCGTTCCCGGCGGGTGCGGGCGGGCCATCGGGTTACGGTATCCGATCTCTCACCGGGACGGTGTTCCCTCAACTTCTCAGAACCAGTCAAAACTAACCTGGGTGAGAACCCTTGCGCTTCACCGTCACCTGCCATCCATGCAGCGTCCGAGTCACATCCGCAAGGGTGACAGTCCTCCGCTGGAGGTCAGGAATTATGAAGGTACGCCAGTTCCGTGGACTTCGGCTCCGGCCCGGAGACGACGTGTCACCGCCCGCACTGCCGCACCCCAACGGATGGTTCTGCGTGGGGCTCGCCACGGAGTGGAAGGCGGGCACCATCCTGACCAAGCCGTTCATGGACGGGGAAATCGTCGTCTACCGAACCAAGAAGGGGGTTCTCCGTGCCGTCGAGCCGTACTGCCCCCACCTGGGAGCGCATCTGGGATCCGGCCGGATCGACGGCGAGAACATTATCTGTCCCTTCCATAAATTCGGCTTCGGGCCGGACGGGAACTGTACCGTCACGCCCTACGGCACGCCGCCCAGGGCCACCTTGACCACGCTGCACGTCCGGGAGCGGTACGGGATCATCTGGGTCTGGCACGCACACGACCGGACGCCGCCCACCTGGGAACTGCCGGACTTGCCGAGTGACGAGGTGCTCGCCCAGCGGGCGATCGACCTGGTGGGCCATCCGCAGGAAGTCGCAGAGAACACGGTCGACTACGGGCATATCGCCGCGCTGCACGACATGGGCGCGGAAGAGGAGTCGGCTCCCAGTGCCGACGGCCCGTTCTATTCGGTCCATGTCCGCTTGCGCGTCAAGACTTTCGGGTTTGGGAGCTTCTCCAAAACCAGCGCCTTTCAGCTCATCGGCCCCGGGGCCGTGTATGTCCGTGCGCACCTTCCCTGGAACATCTACGTGGACAACTGGACTCTCGCTACCCCCATCGGCCCATGGCGTATCCGCCTCTGGCTGGCCATGGGCACAGGCCGGACGCGGAACGGAAAGCGGCGCCCGGCGCCTTCCCGGCGCTCCAAGGTGCTATCGAGGCTGCTGGGCCGCTGTGCGGTAGCGGCGTTCTGGCCGATCGTCACCGAGGACTTCCCTATCTGGCGTCACAAGCGGTATGTGCCGCACCCTCGGCTCAATGACAAAGACGGTCCGGTAGGTCACTTCCGCCACTGGGCGTCCCAGTTCTACCCTCCGTTGCCGGCTGGTGAGCCTCCACCTGCCGTCACACGCGTCCCTGGCAAGGCTGACCACGTCGACGCGCGCTCTGAAGACCGGCGTTGAATGCCCCGGGGGCTTGATGAAGCGAAGGTGCTCACATGAAAACGGACACAGCGCACAGTGAACACGCCGCGAGCAGCCGGAATGGCCCTCGCGATCTGCGAACGATCGGCTTGATCGGATTCATCCCCATCGTCCTCATGTCCGCGCTCGTATTCTTCTCCCCTACGTTCCCCTATCCAGATGACAACCTGCACGGCCAGGAGTACCTGGACTACCTCTTTCACCATCACATCGGGGAAATCCAGTCGATCGTGACCATCGCGTACGGAGCTGCGGTCTTCCTGTTCTTCGTGCTGCTCATCGGGGCATACGAGCAGTGTGGCGGCGCAACAGCCGCGCTGCGGAACGTGGTGGTCGGCGCCATGGGCAGTTACCTCGCGATCTGGGCGGCTGTCTCCGCCGTGACGCTGCTCATGGTCCTGATCGGGCGGGGGTACCCGTCTTTCGGGGCCGATCCGTCCGACTTCAAGCTGATCACGCTGTGCTGGGACATGCTGAACACGTTCCTTGCGTCCGGCGCGGTACCCATGGCACTCACCTTCACTGCCATCGCCCGGGCGAACCGATCACGCCCCCTTCTGCCCCGCAAGCTCGGAGAGCAGGGTGCCATCGCCGTCGTTGTAGCCAACGCAGCCTCGCTTGGCTGCGCGTTCGTCTACCGCGGCCTGTGGTCCCCAGGATCGACCTTGCAGTTCCTGATCCCCCTTGGGGCCACCTACATCTGGATGATCGCTGCGGCAGTGGTCCTGCTCCGCAAAAAAGAGCCCATGCCGGGCTGACGAGCCCCGGCGTAGGCCCCTAGGGACTGTGTGAGGTCGTGATCAATCTCGGGTTCTGCCTCCGTCCGGGGGCGGAACCTGGTAGGACGTCGGGTGTGACGCGCAGGCAACTCA
>NZ_JBVHLW010000044.1:0-49059 GCF_055558795.1 Streptomyces sp. NPDC025618
AACCAACTATCCAGCACCCGGCCGCGCCTCTAACCCCCGCCCCCCGCCTCGCAGGTGAACACCCCCCCCACCACGTCGTCGCCCTTCACCGCTCCCCCCCCCCCCCCCCCTTCCCCCCCCCCCTCCCAGATGTCCTTGATCTCAAGGTCGGCGGGGGCCGGGCCGTCGGGGAAGTCGATCTCGGGCTTGTCGATGCTCACGAAAGTTCTCCTGTGAAAAATCCTGCGGACAACCGGGCAAGTCTGGCAGATGCCACGGGAGGGCGGACCCGGAGGTCAGACCTTGCCCACGATGTCGACGACGAAGACGAGGGTGTTCTTGTCGAGACCGCTCTGCGCCTGGCCCTCGTAGCCCAGCTTCGGCGGGATCACCAGCTCGACGCGGTCGCCGACGTGCTTGCCGACGAGGCCCTTGTCCCAGCCCTGGACGACCGAGCCGGTGCCGATCTGGAAGGCGATGGCGCCACCGTGGTCCCAGGAGGAGTCGAACTTCTTGCCGTCCTCCCACTTCACTCCGGTGTACTGCGCGATCAGACCGTCACCGGCCTTGATCTCCGCGCCGTCGCCCTTGATCAGCAGCTGCTGCTTGAGGTCGGTCGGCGCCTTCTCGTCCTTGGGGATGGTGATCTCCGCGGCCTTCTGCGACGGGGCCTTCACCTCGGGCATGCCCGAATCCGGCTTGGCCTGCTCGCCCTTGGCCTCGGCCTTCGGATCGACCTTCTGTGTGCCGACGATGTCGATGACCCACACCAGGCCGTCCTCGGGGCTGACCCCGGCCTGCGGGTTGAGCTCCTCGCCCACCAACGCCTTGGCGGTGCCCTCGACCTCGATCCGGCTGCCGGCCTTCTTGCCGACGACCTCGTCCAGCACCTTCGTGGGCAGCTCGCGGCCGGGCTGGCCGGTCTGCGCCACGGCCTGGCGCCGGGGGCCCTTCTCGGCGCCGCCGGTCGGCGACATCCAGCTGCTGACGAGCGGCTTGTCCGCCTTCATCG
Organism: Streptomyces sp. NPDC025618; assembly: GCF_055558795.1. Lineage (NCBI taxonomy): Bacteria > Bacillati > Actinomycetota > Actinomycetes > Kitasatosporales > Streptomycetaceae > Streptomyces > Streptomyces sp. NPDC025618. Next base: position 992 of record NZ_JBVHLW010000044.1, read on the forward strand.
CCTGACCGACATAGTCGAGCCGGACGAACGCGCCCTTCTCCACCGTGGCGCCCTTGCCCTCGACCAGGGTCTGCGTCGAGACCTTGTCACCGGCCTTGGCGTCCTTCGGCGCGGAGATGTCCGGCTTGTCCCCGAACTTCCCCTCCACCTTCACCTTGGAGTCGGACGAGCCACCGTCGTCGGACCCGCACGCCGCGGCAGTGAACAGCAGGACAGGCACGGCCAACGCCGCGGCGAGGCGACGCGTGTTCTTCGTGAGGTTCATCAGTCCAACTCGGGCTAGGGGGGTCTGAGCAGTGCCCGCCACTCTACGGCCTGAGCCACGTGGATCAACCGCTGCCCGACACGGCAGCGCGCCGGGTGCGGCCCGGCGCGCTGCGGTGACGGACGGCGGACGGAACTACATCCCGGCGATCAGCTTCTCCACCCGGTCGTCCACCGAACGGAACGGGTCCTTGCACAACACCGTGCGCTGTGCCTGGTCATTGAGCTTCAGGTGCACCCAGTCGACGGTGAAGTCACGGCGCTGCTCCTGGGCCCGCCGGATGAAGTCACCGCGCAGCCGGGCCCGAGTGGTCTGCGGGGGCACGGACTTGCCCTCGAAGATCTTCAGGTCGTTGCACACCCGGGCCGCCTGGCCGCGCTTCTCCAGGAGGTAGTAGAGCCCGCGGCGGCGGTGGATGTCGTGGTACGCGAGGTCTATCTGAGCGATCCGCGGGTGCGACATGGTGATGTTGTTCTTCGCGCGGTAGCGCTCGATGAGGCGGTACTTCATCACCCAGTCGATCTCGGTGTCGATCCGGTCGAGGTCCTCGTCGCGGATCGCCTCCAGGGTGCGGCCCCACAGCTCCAGGACCCGCTCGACCGTGCCCGTGCGGATGCCGCGGCGCTCGCAGAAGTCGACGGCCTTCTCGTAATACTCCTGCTGGACCTCCAGGGCCGACGCCTCGCGGCCGCTGGCGAGCCGCACCTTGCGGCGGCCGGTGATGTCGTGGCTGACCTCGCGGATCGCCCGGATCGGATTCTCCAGGGTCAGGTCGCGCATCACCGTCCCGGCCTCGATCATCCGCAGGACGAGGTCGGTGGCGCCCACCTTCAGCAGCATCGTCGTCTCGGACATGTTCGAGTCGCCGACGATCACATGCAGGCGGCGGTAGCGCTCGGCGTCCGCGTGCGGCTCGTCCCGGGTGTTGATGATCGGGCGCGATCTCGTCGTCGCGGAGCTGACGCCCTCCCAGATGTGCTCCGCGCGCTGGCTCACGCAGTAGACCGCGCCCCGCGGGGTCTGGAGCACCTTGCCCGCGCCGCACAGCAGCTGCCGGGTGACGAGGAAGGGAATGAGGATGTCCGCCAGGCGGGAGAACTCACCGTGCCGGGCCACGAGATAGTTTTCATGGCAACCGTAGGAGTTTCCGGCCGAGTCGGTGTTGTTCTTGAACAGATAGACGTCGCCCGCGATCCCCTCCTCGTGCAGGCGCCGTTCGGCATCGACGAGGAGTCCTTCGAGAATGCGCTCGCCCGCTTTGTCGTGGGTGACCAGCTCGATCACACTGTCGCACTCCGGAGTTGCGTATTCGGGGTGCGAACCCACATCCAGATAGAGACGAGCACCGTTGCGCAGGAAGACATTGCTGCTGCGCCCCCAGGAAACGACACGGCGGAAGAGGTAGCGCGCCACTTCGTCAGGTGACAGTCGGCGCTGTCCCCTGAACGTGCACGTGACGCCGTACTCGTTCTCCAGCCCGAAAATGCGGCGGTCCATGCCTGAACATTACGCCTGAACCCCTGTGCTGAAACCGGGTTCGACCGTACCGTTCCGATCATTTTCCGACCGGGCCACGACCGTGGACGGGGCCTTCGGCGCCCGCAGGGCGCGCCGCGCCAGGACGAGCACCAGCAGCGCCGCGAATCCGCCGCACACCGCGACCGCGAACCCCGCCGTGACACCGCCGCCGTTCTCCACCGCCGGGCCCGCGAGGGCCGTGCCGATGGCCGCGCCCACGCCGAAGGACGTCACCAGCCAGGAGAACGCCTCGGTGACCGTGCCGCGCAGCGCGTGCCGGTCGACGACGACGAACGCGCAGGCCAGCGACGGCGCCAGGAAGACGCCCGCCACGCCGGCCAGCACCGTCATCGCGACGACGCCGGGGACCAGCAGCAGCGGCACGTAGCAGACCGCGAGTCCGGCCACGAGCACCCGCAGCCGCTGCTCCGGGGTGCCGGGCCACTGGCGGGCGCCGTAGATCGTGCCGCCGATGAGGGCACCCACGCCGAGGGCGGAGAGGAGATAGCCGGCGACCGTGTCGCCGCCGTGGTCGCCGCCGTAGGCGACCGCCGCCAGGGCGATCGAGCCCAGCGCCGAACCGATGCAGAAGAACGCCCCGAGCAGCACCAGCAGTCCGCGCGAGCGCAGCGCGCCCAACCAGTGCGCGTCGCGGGGCTCACTGCGCCACTGCCGCGAGGGCGGCGAGGTGACGACCGCGAGCGCACCGAGGACGCCGAGCAGGTTGATGACGTAGAGCGCGCCGGCCGGGGACCAGCAGGCGACGAAGCCGGTGATGATCAACGGCCCGACGACATACATCACTTCCTGCGCGATGGCGTCGAGGGAGTACGCGGCGTGGATGCGCCCCTCGTCCTTGAGGACCGACGGCCACAGCGCGCGCAGCCCGCCCTCCAGCGGTGGCGTGAAGAAGCCGGCGACGACCATGGCGAGGTAGGGCAGCGGCAGCGGGTCGAGGCTGCCGACGGCGAAGAGGGTCATGCCGAGCGCGGACAGCACGGCCGCGGGGAACATCACCTTCGGCTGGCCGTAGAGGTCGACGGCCCGGCCGAGCAGCGGCTGGCCGACGGCGTTGGCCACGCCGTAGACGGCGGAGAGGGCGCTGGCGAGCGCGAGGCTGCCGCCCTCGGCGCGCACGAACAGCACGATCGCGAGCGCGGCGGTGGCGTTCGGCAACCGCCCCACGAGGGTGCCGGTCAGCAGACGCGCCGCGTGCCGCGTCCTGAGCATGTCGCCGTAACCGGCCGCCATCGATGACTCCTGCTTCTCTTCCCGAGGGGTCGGGTTTTACGTATAACCGTTGACGTTATACGTACCATGATGAGGCTCCGCCGGTCCACCGGGCCGCCTGCGGCGAGCGAGCGAACGGGGAGGCTGCCAGTGTCGAGCGATTCTCGGCGGACGGACGACGTGCGAGCACAGGGCCCGGCGGCCGGGGGCGACGGCCGGGCGCCGGCCGAGGACGGCACCGGGGACACCCCGCACCCCGGCCCGACGCGGGCCGGCGGTGACGGGGCCGCGCCGGGCGAGCGGCCGGACCCGGTGGGGAGCGAGCCGCGCGGCGGGGACGAGACCGGCCGGCCCGCCGGCCGGTGGCCCAGCATCCGGGGGCCCCGCACCGGGGCCCGGGCCACGAGCCGGGATGTGGCGCGGGTCGCGGGGGTGTCGCAGGCGACCGTCTCGCTCGTCATGGGTGAGAAGTGGCGCGGGCGGGTCTCCGAGCGGACCGCCGAGGCCGTGCGGTCCGCGGCCCGCAGCCTCGGCTACCGCCCCAACCTCGCCGCCCGCGACCTCCGGCTCGGCCGGGCCAGGACCGCCCTGCTGGTCGTCCCGGCGCTCACCAACGAGTTCTTCGCCCGCGTCTACACCGGCGCCGCCCGCGTCGCCGCCGAGCACGGCGTCGGCGTGCTCCTCTACCCCTCGCCGGAGGGCGTCGGCCCCGCCCGCGACCCCTTCGCCTCGGCGCGCGCGACGCTCGACGGCATCATCGCCTCCTCCATGGCGGCGGACGCCCTGGCCGCCATCCGCGAGGGCGGGCTGCCGCTGGTGATGCTCGACAGCGACCCGCGGCGCGCCGAGACGGCGGCGACCGTCAACTTCGACGTCGCGGACGGCATGCGGCAGGTGGCCGGGCACCTGCTCGCGCTCGGCCACCGGCGCTTCACGCACCTGGCGGCCGACGTCGACTCATGGACCTTCCACGTACGGGCCGGGGCGCTCGCCGACGCGCTGCGCGGGGTGCCCGGCGCCGAGCTGCACACCGAGCCCGCCGCGCTCGCCGTCGCCGACGGCCTGCGGGCCGCGGAGCGCGCCCTCACCCGCCCCGGCGCCCGCCCGACCGCGCTGATCTGCGACGACGACATCCTGGCGGCGGGCGCGTGCAAGGCGGCCCGGCGGCTCGGGCTGCGGGTGCCCGACGACGTCTCGGTGACCGGCTTCGATGACCTCTCCCTGGCGACGGCCGTCGAACCCGAGCTGACCACCGTCCGGCTGCCCGCGGAGGCCGTCGGCGAGGCGGGCATGCGCACGCTGATGGCGGTGCTCGACGGCCGCGCCGCCACGGCTCCCGCGCTGCCGGTCGAGCTGGTGGTGCGGGGCAGCACGGCAGAGGCCGGGCGGGCCGGAAGATCCGGCCCGCCCGGCCTCTGAGGGGGTGGGGCGTCAGCTCTCGGCGGAGCCGGTCTCCGGCTCGTCCGCCGCGTCCTCCTCGGCGTCGGCCGGAACGGCCTCGCCGTCCAGCAGACGGGAGAGCTGGCGGCCCAGCACCCGCTTGAACTTGCGCTGCTGCGGCCGCGTCCGGTCCAGGACGGCGACCTCCAGCTGCTCGGCGGTGAGCGTGCGCTCCCCGCCGTTGTTGTCCCGGGTCAGGGATTCGACCGCGAGCTTGAGCGCCTCGGCCAGGGTCATCCCGTCCCGGTGGCGCTGGTCGAGATAGCTGCTGATCTGGTCGGCGTTGCCGCCGACCGCGACCGAGCCGTGCTCGTCGACGATGGAACCGTCGTGCGGCAGGCGGTAGATCTGGTCGTCCTCGGGGCCCGCCCCGACCTCGGCGACGATCAGCTCGACCTCGTACGGCTTCTCCCCGGCGCTGGAGAAGATGTTGCCCAGCGTCTGGGCGTAGACATTGGCAAGGCCGCGGGCGGTGACATCGTCGCGGTCGTAGGTATAGCCCCGCAGATCGGCGTAGCGGACGCCGCCGATGCGGAGGTTCTCGAACTCGTTGTACTTCCCCACCGCCGCGAAGGCGATCCGGTCGTAGATCTCGCTGACCTTGTGCAGCGCGCGGGACGGGTTCTCGGCCACGAAGACGACGCCGTCGGCGTACTGGAGCACGACGACGCTGCGGCCGCGCGCGATGCCCTTGCGGGCGTACTCGGCGCGGTCGGCCATGGCCTGCTGGGGTGAGACATAGAACGGCGTCGACACCGGCTATCCGTCCCTTTCTGTCATAGACGAGTACATTCCGTGGAACCTCAGAGCAGTGCGGCGCGCGGCCCGTCCGGCTCCTCGAGCCGCCGGTCGTGGATCGCGCGGACGATCTCGGAGCACTGCGCCTCGGTCAGCTTCCGGAAGCCCTCGTCGGTGATGACGGTGACGATCGGATAGATGCGGCGCGCGAGGTCGGGCCCGCCCGTCGCGGAGTCGTCGTCGGCGGCGTCGTAGAGCGCCTGGACGACGAGCGTGGCGGTCTGACTCTCCGTCAGGTCCTCGCGGAAGAGCTTCTTCAACGAGCCGCGCGCGAACACCGATCCGGAGCCGGTGGCCGCGAAGCCGTGCTCCTCGGAGCGGCCGCCGGTCACGTCGTAGGAGAAGATCCGGCCCTTCTGGCGGTCGACGTCCCAGCCGGCGAAGAGCGGCACCACGGCGAGGCCCTGCATGGCCATGCCGAGGTTGCTGCGGATCATCGTGGACAGCCGGTTGGCCTTGCCCTCCAGCGAGAGCTGGACGCCCTCGACCTTCTCGAAGTGCTCCAGTTCGAGCTGGAAGAGCTTGACCATCTCCACGGCCAGGCCCGCCGTGCCCGCGATCCCGACGGCCGAGTACTCGTCGGCCGGGAAGACCTTCTCGATGTCGCGCTGCGCGATGACATTGCCCATCGTCGCCCTGCGGTCACCGGCCAGCACCACGCCGCCGGGGAACGACGCCGCGACGATGGTCGTCCCGTGCGGGGCCTCCACGGCGCCCTTCACCGGGGGCATCGGGCGATTGCCCGGCAGCAGTTCCGGCGAGTGCGCGCCGAGGAAGTCCATGAACGAGGAGGACCCGGGCGTCAGGAAGGCCGCCGGCAGACGCCCGGTGCTACGAGTGTTGGCTTCCACACGTTTCCTTCCACATATGCGGCGGCCCGCCCCCATGACGTCCGCCCGATCGTGATGCCCCAACGCCGCTTGCAGCTGAAGCACAGTACGCCAGGGACCTTACCCGTCCCTTGATCGCGATCCACCCGCCCGGACGGAGCAGCGGGACAGATCACGTCGGCGACCTCTCCGCGACCCCGCCGGGGCGGACAACTCGGCCTGACCCAGGCCGTACTCGCGACAGGAGCGGCGGACTACTCGCCGCCCTTCTGCACGAAGCTCCGGACGAAGTCCTCCGCGTTCTCCTCGAGGACGTCGTCGATCTCGTCGAGCACGGAGTCGACATCGTCGGAGAGCTTCTCCTGCCGCTCCTTGAGATCCTCCGAGACCTGCGCGTCCTGCGCCTGCTCCTCCACGTCCTCCGTGGATCGCGTGGCCTTCTGCTGCCCGCCGCCGGTGTCCTTGGTCGCCATATCCCTCACCCCGCTCGGTTCGACGTACAAGATCGGACGTTCTCGTTCAGACCCTACAAGCAGGGTCCGACATCGGCCCTGTACTTGCTACAACGTCCCGGAACCACCGTGATGATTCCCGGTTCCCCCGCTTCTCAGACCCCTCAGCCGCCCGAAAGCACCCGCACCAGCTCCTCCGCGGTGCGGCAGCGGTCCAGGAGCTCCTTGACGTGGTTGCGCGTGCCGCGCAGCGGCTCCAGGGTGGGCACCCGCTGCAGGGAGTCCCGGCCCGGCAGATCGAAGATCACCGAGTCCCAGGACGCGGCCGCCACGTCGTCGGCGTACTGTTCGAGACAGCGGCCGCGGAAGTACGCCCGGGTGTCCTCCGGCGGTGCCGTGCGGGCGCGCTCGACCTCGGTCTCGTCCAGCAGGCGCTTCATCCTGCCGCGGGCCGCGAGGCGGTTGTAGAGGCCCTTGCCGGCCCGCACGTCGGCGTACTGCAGGTCCACCAGGTGCAGCCGGGCCGCGTCCCAGTCCAGGCCGTCCCGGCGCCGGTAGCCCTCCAGGATCTCGCGCTTGGCCACCCAGTCCAGCTCCCCGGCGAGGCTCATGGGGTCGTGCTCCAGCCGCCCCAGCACATCCTCCCAGCGGCCGAGCACGTCCTTGGTCTGCTCGTCGGCGTCCGCCCCGAAGCGGTCCTCCACGTATTTGCGGGCCAGCTCGAAATACTCCATCTGGAGCTGGACGGCCGTGAGCGTGCGTCCGCTACGGAGCGTGACGAGGCGCTTGAGGGTCGGGTCGTGGCTGACCTGGTGGAGGGTGCGGACGGGCTGCTCGACGGCGAGGTCGGCGGTGATGAAGCGGTCCTCGATCATCGACAGCACCAGGGCGGTGGTGCCGAGCTTGAGGTAGGTGGAGATCTCCGAGAGGTTGGCGTCGCCGATGATCACGTGCAGCCGGCGGTATTTCTCGGCGTCGGCGTGCGGCTCGTCGCGGGTGTTGATGATGGGCCGCTTGAGTGTGGTCTCCAGGCCGACCTCGACCTCGAAGTAGTCCGCGCGCTGGCTGAGCTGGAAGCCGTGCTCCCGGCCGTCCTGCCCGATGCCCACCCGGCCCGCCCCGGTGACCACCTGCCGGGAGACGAAGAAGGGCGTCAGGTGGCGCACGATGTCCGAGAAGGGGGTCTCCCGCTTCATCAGGTAGTTCTCGTGGGTGCCGTAGGAGGCGCCCTTGTTGTCGGTGTTGTTCTTGTAGAGGTGGATCGGCTGGGCTCCGGGCAGCTGGGCGGCGCGCTCGGCGGCCTCGGCCATGATCCGCTCCCCCGCCTTGTCCCAGAGGACGGCGTCCCGCGGATTGGTGATCTCCGGGGAGCTGTACTCGGGGTGCGCGTGGTCGACGTACAGCCGGGCCCCGTTGGTGAGGATGACATTGGCCAGGCCGATGTCCTCGTCCGTGAGCTGGCTGGAGTCGGCGGCCTCGCGGGCGAGGTCGAAGCCGCGGGCGTCCCGCAGCGGATTCTCCTCCTCGAAGTCCCAGCGGGCTCGTCGCGCCCGGTGCATCGCCGCCGCGTACGCGTTGACGATCTGGGACGAGGTGAGCATGGCATTGGCGTTCGGGTGACCGGGGACGGAGATCCCGTACTCCGTCTCAATGCCCATTACTCGCCGTACGGTCATGCGGCCCTCCTTGCCCGGCGGCGCCCCGGAATGGGGTCGGCGCTCAAGTACCGCTGCGCTTCCGGTCCGTGTGCTCCCCCACGCGCTGAGCGGTGGTACCGAAGAGCCTAGAACGGCTTTGCGGCGGTGGGGAGATCATTACAGTCATTGCTCCGGTTCGTGCCGTACCCGGTCGATCGGCGCCGTCGTGGCGAAATCCTGCTGCACACCTGGCGGAAAATCTCGCGGGGACCCGGGGGCCCGCCGAAAAGGCGGCGGAAAACGCGTCCGGCCACGGACGCCCTGGGTGTCCCCCCGCCAAAAGCGGGGGGTAGGACATCCGCAGCCGGACGACGGTTTTACAGATACTGACCGGTGTTGGCCACCGTGTCGATGGAGCGACCGGTGTCGGCCCCCTGCTTTCCGGTGACGAGGGTGCGGATGAAGACGATCCGCTCGCCCTTCTTTCCGGAGATGCGGGCCCAGTCGTCCGGGTTGGTGGTGTTGGGCAGGTCCTCGTTCTCCTTGAACTCGTCCACGCAGGCGGCGAGCAGGTGGGAGACGCGCAGGCCCTTCTGGTTGTGGTCCAGGAATGCCTTGATCGCCATTTTCTTGGCCCGGTCCACAATGTTCTGGATCATCGCGCCGGAGTTGAAGTCCTTGAAGTAGAGGACTTCCTTGTCACCATTGGCGTAGGTGACCTCCAGGAAGCGGTTCTCCTCGGATTCCGCGTACATCTGCTCGACCACCGACTGGATCATCCCGGCCACGGCCGCCTTGGCGTCGCCGCCGTGCTCGGCGAGGTCGTCCGTGTGGATGGGCAGGGTGGCTGTGAGGTACTTCGAGAAGATGTCCTTGGCAGCCTCCGCGTCCGGACGCTCGATCTTGATCTTCACATCGAGCCGGCCGGGGCGCAGGATCGCGGGGTCGATCATGTCCTCGCGGTTGGAGGCGCCGATGACGATGACGTTCTCCAGGCCCTCCACGCCGTCGATCTCGGAGAGCAGCTGCGGGACGATGGTGTTCTCCACGTCCGAGCTGACGCCGGAGCCGCGGGTGCGGAAGAGGGAGTCCATCTCGTCGAAGAAGACGATGACGGGCGTGCCCTCGCTCGCCTTCTCCCTGGCCCGCTGGAAAATCAGCCGGATGTGCCGCTCGGTCTCACCGACGTACTTGTTGAGCAGCTCGGGGCCCTTGATGTTCAGGAAGAAGCTCTTCCCCGCGGGCTGACCGGTGACCTCCGCGACCTTCTTGGCAAGGGAGTTGGCGACGGCCTTGGCGATGAGCGTCTTGCCGCAGCCGGGCGGGCCGTACAGCAGCACGCCCTTGGGCGGCCGCAGTTCGTGCTCCTTGAAGAGGTCGGGGTAGAGGTAGGGGAGCTCGACCGCGTCGCGGATCAGCTCGATCTGGTTGCCCAGTCCGCCGATCTTCGTGTAGTCGATGTCCGGGACCTCTTCGAGGACGAGCTCCTCGACCTCGCTCTTCGGGATGACCTCGTAGACGTAGCCGGATCGGGATTCGAGCAGCAGGGCGTCGCCGGGGCGGATGGTGGTGTCCAGCAGCGGCTCGGCGAGCCTCACCACCCGCTCCTCGTCGGTGTGCCCGATGACCAGTGCGCGCTCGCCGTCCTCAAGGATCTCCTTGAGGGTGACGATGTCACCGGCCCGCTCGAACTCCATGGCTTCGACCACGTTGAGCGCTTCGTTGAGCATGACCTCCTGGCCTCGCCGGAGGTCGTCGAGCTCGAGGGTGGGGCTGACATTGACCCGGAGCTTGCGGCCTCCGGTGAAGATGTCAGCCGTGCCGTCCTCGTTCGCCTGCAGGAAGACCCCGAAGCCGGCCGGCGGCTGCGCGAGCCGGTCGACTTCCTCCTTGAGCGCGACGATCTGGTCGCGGGCCTCGCGGAGGGTATTGGCGAGCCGCTCGTTCTGAGCGGACACCCCGGCCAGGTTCGTCTGGAGCTCGACGATCCGCTCTTCGAGAATCCTCGTGTGACGCGGAGAGTCGGCGAGCTTGCGCCGCAGGACGGCGATCTCCTGCTCGAAATAGGCAACCTGGCTCGCGAGGTCGTCAGACCCTCGTCCCGGCCGGATGCCGCGGTTCATGTCGTCGTCGTGGGCTGCCACGGTCCTCACCTCCTCCAAGGGGAGCTGGACGCTTCCTGACCCTACCTGGGCGGGTGCAGGTTGAAACCCCTAGATCACAAACCCGGTCGGAGTGTGTCCGATCTTCACCCTTGCGCACGTCCCCACAGCAGGGGAATACCCACCCATCAACATCGGAAAGCGGGCGGTTGTATCGTCGAGTCGGTCAACACCCGTCAGGGCTGGCTCCAATTGATTCACGTACGCAGGAAACGGCAGGGCGAGATGACCGTGCAGAACGAAGACCACGCCGGGGCTCCCGGAAGCGCCGGGGCAGTCGGAGCCACCACGGCGGAGGCCGCCGACGCGGAGCCGCTGGAGGTCTGGATCGACCAGGATCTCTGCACGGGCGACGGCATCTGCGCGCAGTACGCCCCGGACGTCTTCGAGCTGGACATCGACGGCCTGGCGTATGTGAAGAGCGCCGACGACGAGCTGTTGCAGGCCCCGGGCGCCACGACGCCGGTGCCGCTGCCGCTGCTGACCGACGTGCGGGACTCGGCGAAGGACTGCCCGGGCGACTGCATCCACGTCCGCCGCGTCTCCGACAAGGTCGAGGTCTACGGCCCCGACGCGGAGTGACGGATCACACACTCCCCGCGACCGGCAGGGCGGTGAGCGCGAACTTGCCGTCGCGCCACCGCCATTCGACATTCCGGCTCCTGTCGGGACAGCAACGCGGCACTCTCGCGGAGGAGTAGCCGAGCAGAGTGGCCGAAACAGTCTCCCCTGTCACGCGGAAGCCCGTGACGCTCATCTTCTCCGCGGGATCGACCAGGGTGGCCAGGACGCGCGGCGGCCGCCCCTGGGCGGACGGCGGCGCGAGGACGTAGACCCCGCTGGCCGGGGTGCCGCCGCCGGAGGCGCAGCGCACCACGGCGGTGGTCTCGGGCCGTCCGTCACCGTCGAGGTCGGCGGCGGCCTGGCGCACGACATCGACCGGCCCGCCACCGCAGTCGAGCGGGAAACGCGCGGCGCGGGCGTCCGGGGCGGGGCCCGAGGGGGCCGTGGCGTCGGGCGGCGAGGCGGCGGCGGTCTCGTCGCGCGGTCCGACGAGCAGGGCGCAGACGGTCACGGCGGCCAGCGCGGCCGCGGTGATCACCCAGTGCACGGGGCGCGCCCGGTGGTGCGGGAGGGGGTCGGAGGCCGTGGACGGGGTGTGCCCTGCCGGTGGCTGCACGCGCGCTGACTCCTGTGAGCTGGGCTGCGGGGGATGATCCGCATCGTGCCATATCGCCCGGCGCCGGGGAACAGGGGGTGCGGGCCCACGGCGCACTCGCCAGGGCCTCAACGCACGGACGCCGCCGCCGAGTTCCGCGTGACGCGGTTCCCGGCGGCGGCGCCGCGGTGTTCGAAGGTGAGGTCAGCTCTCGGCGGAGCCGCTCTGGCTGCCAGGGCCTGCGTAGTCCTCGCCGTAGGCGCCCTTCGCCGGACGGCGACGGCGCAGCGGCGGCTCGACGCCGTCCGCGAGGCGGCGGGCGGTGAGCAGAAAGCCGGTGTGCCCGATCATGCGGTGGTCGGGGCGCACGGCCAGACCCTCCACGTGCCAGGTGCGGACCATGGTCTCCCAGGCGGACGGCTCGGCGAAGCAGCCGATCTCGCGGATGGACTCGACGGTCCGCGCGAGCTGGGTGGTGGTGGCCACGTAGCAGCACAGGATGCCGCCGGGGACGAGCGCCTTGCGCACGGCCTCCAGGCACTCCCAGGGGGCGAGCATGTCGAGGATGACGCGGTCGACGTCCGTGTCGGACAGGTTGTCCTGGAGGTCGCCGACGGTCAGCTGCCACGCGGGGTGCGGGCCGCCGAAGTAGCGCTCGACGTTCTGCGTGGCGATCTCGGCGAAGTCGGCGCGGCGCTCGTAGGAGTGCAGCATGCCCTGGTCGCCGATGGCGCGCAGCAGGAAGCTGCTCAGGGAGCCGGAGCCGACGCCGGCTTCCACGACGCGGGCGCCGGGGAAGATGTCGGCCATGGCCAGGATCTGCCCCGCGTCCTTGGGGTAGACCACGGCGGCTCCGCGCGGCATGGACAGGACATAGTCGGGGAGCAGGGGGCGCAGCGCGAGGTAGGCGACGTTTCCCGTGGTACGGACAACACTGCCCTCGGGAGCACCGATCAGCTCGTCGTGCGGGAAGGCACCCTTGTGGGTGTGGAACTGCTTCCCGGCTTCGAGCGTGAAGGTGTAGTGGCGTCCCTTGGGGTCGGTGAGCTGGACCTGGTCCCCGACCTGGAAGGGGCCGCGACGGCGGGCGGCACCGGTCGGTTCGGACATGTGACCAGCCTACCCGTGATCGGGCGGCGGTACGGACACGGCGGCCCGTAGGCGAGGTCAGGAGGGCGTGCGGGACATCGCGGCGACGAAGGCGCGTTCGACGTCGGAGGTCGCGAGGACGCCGTAGACCTCGCCGGTCTCCTCGACCACGAGGTATTCGGTGGCGGGGGTGGCGCGCAGGATGTCGAGGAGGTCCTCGCCGGCGAGCTCGGCGGAGACGCGCATGCCGTCCTTGAGGTCCTGGGCGAGGGCGCTGACGGCGACCCAGGGGCGGCGGTGCTCGGGGACGGAGACGATGGCCGTCTCGCGGACCAGCGCGGTGGGGATGCCCTGGCCGTCGACGACGACGAGGGCGCGGGCGCCCGCCTCGCCCGCGCGGCGCAGGGCCTCGGAGAGCGGGGTGGCCGCCTCGACGGGGACGGCGCGGCGGGTGAGGGTGCGGGCCCGCAGGCCGGGGAGGCGCTCGCGCAGGCGGGCCATGCGCAGGCTGTTGCCCGCGCCGGTCCAGATGATGGCGGCGAGGATCGCGGCGAGCAGGGCGTCGGTGAGGGAGTCGACGCCGCCGAAGCTGGGCGCCCCGTCGCCGAGGCCGGCCTGGGTGAGCAGCGGGAGGCCGACGAGGACGGCGACGGCGAGCGCGCGGCCGATCCAGGCGGCGGCGACGGTGCCGGTCATGGGCTTGCCGCTGATCTTCCAGACGACGGCGCGGAGCATGCGCCCGCCGTCGAGGGGCAGGCCGGGCAGCAGATTGAAGGCCGCCACCAGGAGGTTGGAGACCATCAGGCCGGCCAGCAGCACGCCGGGCACGGTGCCCGGCTCGACCGCCAGCATGCCGAGGTAGAACAGCCCGGCCAGGATCAGGGACAGCAGCGGCCCGACGAAGGCGAGGACGAACTCGCGGCCCGGGGTCTCGCTCTCCTTCTCGATCTCGGAGACGCCGCCGAAGAACTGGAGCTGGATCCGGCGCACGGGGAGCTTGAAGCGCAGCGCCGCGACCGTGTGCGCCAGCTCGTGCACCAGCACCGAGGCGTAGAAGGCGACGGCGAAGAAGAGCGAGACGAGATAGCGCAGGCGCCCGAGCTCGGGCAGCACGCGGTCGAGCTGTCCGCCGAAGACCCAGGTGATGAGGGCCGCGACGAGGAACCAGCTGGGGGCGACGTAGACGGGCACACCGAACGGGCGCCCCATGAGGATGCCGCCACCGCTCTCGCGAGGGCGCTTGGCAGCGCGGTCCCCGGGCTCGCTCTCGGTCCCGGCGCCCCCGCTGCCGGGCCGGTCCTGCCCGCTGTTGTCCACGGTGTCCCCTCGTCGGATGCGGCCCCCGCACCCGCGGTGCGTTCTCACGATCATGCAGTGCGAGAGCTCCTGAGTCGATGGTATGCGGCCGACTGTCAGTCACGGGCCGTAGGGTTCCTGTCATGGGTATCGCCACCGAGGAAACCGCCGGCAGCGGCGACGGGCAGGCCGGGCGGGCGCCGGAGAGCGCCGCTGAGCGGCCGTCCGGCGCCGTGCGGCCGGCCGCGCTGTCACCGTCGCGCGCCGGCGACTTCATGCAGTGTCCGCTGCTCTACCGCTTCCGCGTGATCGACAAACTGCCCGAGAAGCCGAGCGCCGCGGCGACCCGTGGCACGGTGGTGCACTCCGTGCTGGAGCGGCTCTTCGACGCGCCCGCCGCCGAGCGCACCGCGCCGCGGGCGAAGGGCCTGGTGCCGGGCGAGTGGGAGAAGCTGCTCGCGGCCCGCCCGGAGCTCGCGGAGCTGTTCCTGCGGGAGGACGGCTCGCACGACGGCGACCGCCTGGCGAAGTGGCTGGCGGACGCGGAGCGGCTGGTGGAGCGCTGGTTCACGCTGGAGGACCCCACACGGCTGGAGCCCGCGGACCGCGAGCTCTATGTGGAGACGGTGATCGAGGACGCGGGTCCCGCCGGCGCGGGGCTGACGCTGCGGGGCTTCATCGACCGGGTCGACGTGGCGCCCACCGGCGACGTCCGGATCGTGGACTACAAGACGGGCAAGGCCCCGGCCCCGCAGTACCGCGACGGCGCGCTGTTCCAGATGACGTTCTACGCCCTGGTGCTGTGGCGGCTGCGCGGCCGGGTGCCGCGCCGGCTCCAGCTGGTCTATCTGGGCAGTGGTGACGTCCTGACGTACGACCCGGCCGAGGCCGAGCTGCTGGCCGTGGAGCGCAAGCTGCGCGCCCTGTGGGAGGCCATCCAGCTGGCGACGGACACCGGCGACTGGCGGCCCAGGCCCACCAAGCTGTGCGGCTGGTGCGATCACCAGGCCGTCTGTCCGGAGTTCGGCGGCACTCCCCCGCCGTATCCGCTGCCGGTCGTGGCGCAGCGCGCCGGGCGGGTGGCCCCCGCCGCGGCCGCTCAGGGCAGAATGGACGCGGTCTAACGAAGGAGTTCACGTGGCGATCCGCGTCCTGCTGGTCGACGACCAGCCGCTGCTGCGCACCGGCTTCCGGATGATCCTCGAGGCGGAGGCGGACCTCGCGGTCGTCGGCGAGGCCGGGGACGGTCTTCAGGCGCTCGACCAAGTGCGGGCGCTGCAGCCCGACGTGGTGCTGATGGACATCCGGATGCCGCGGATGGACGGGGTCGAGGCGACCCGGCAGATCACCGGCCCGGAGCGGAACGGCCCGGCCAAGGTGCTGGTGCTGACGACCTTCGATCTGGACGAGTACGTGGTGGAGGCCCTGCGGGCGGGGGCCAGCGGGTTCCTGCTGAAGGACGCGCCCGCCAATGAGCTGGTGCAGGCGATCCGGGTGGTGGCGGGCGGCGAGGCGATGCTCGCGCCGAGCATCACCCGGCGGCTGCTCGACAAGTACGCCGGCCACCTCCCCTCCGGCGAGGAGCCGCTGCCCGACACCCTGCACACGCTGACCGACCGCGAGGTCGAGGTGCTGAAGCTGGTGGCGCGCGGGCTGTCGAACGCGGAGATCGCGGCGGATCTGTTCGTCAGCGAGACGACGGTCAAGACGCATGTGGGCCACGTGCTCACGAAGCTGGGGCTCCGGGACCGGGTGCAGGCCGCGGTCTACGCGTACGAGAGCGGATTGGTGCGCCCCGGCGCGCAGTGACGCCGCGGAACCCGCTCGCGGGCCGGCCGCGGGCCGGTGGGGCCCCTCGCGTCCACGCGGCGGAGCCGCGCGATGTCACGGCCCCGCGCCCCTGCCGGGGCGCGGGGCACCGGTCGTCCTATTCCTTGGCCGCCTTGGCGATCTCCCAGAAGCGGAAGACCGTGGAGGCGTCGAGGGTCCACTGGAGACCGGAGATCCGGTCGCTCGCCACCGCGTACTGCTTGCCCTGCCACAGCGGCAGGATCGGCAGGTCCTGGGCGACGGTGCTCTGGACCTTGGCGAAGTCGCCGACGGTCGCGGTGCGGGTGCCCTCGGCCGCGGTGGCCAGGATGCGGCTGTTGATGTCCTTCGAGTCGTAGTTGTTCGACAGGACGTTGTTCTCACCGAAGAACGGCGCGGTGAAGTTGTCGGGGTCCGGGTAGTCGGGGATCCAGCCCTTGACGTAGACGCCGTACTTGCCGGCCTCGATGCCCTGCTCGTACTCCTCCTGCGGGACGCTCTTGACGTCCACCTCGAAGAGGTTGCTCTTGTTGAGCTGCCTGGCGATCTCCTCGAGCTCGGGCACGGTGCCCGGGCCGTAGCGGATCGGCGTGGCCCAGAGGGTGAGCTTGACCTTGCCCTTGATGTCGCCGGCGCTGAGGGCGGCGGCGGCCTTGTCGGGCTGCGGCCGGTCGCCGTAGAGGTCGAAGAACGGCGTCTTGTGACCGGCGATACCGGCCGGGACGATGGAGTACAGCGGCTCGGCCGTGCGCTTGTAGACGTCGCGCACGAGCGCGCTGCGGTCGACCAGATAGGCGATCGCCTTGCGGACGGCGGGCTTGCCGACCACCGGGTCCTTGGTGTTGAAGACCAGGTGCTGGACCTCGGCACTGGTGCCCTCGACGACATTGAGCTTCGTCTTGCCGCCGTCGGCGGCGTCCAGGTCGGCCAGGTCCTTCATGGCCAGACCTCGGTAGGCGATGTCGACGCTGCCCTTCTGGACCGCGGTCTTCAGCTCCCCCTGGTCGCCGTGGAAGAACTTCATCGTCACGCCGCGGTTCTGCACCGCGCCGACCGAGCCCTTGTACGAGGAGTTGACCGAGAAGACGGCCTGCTTCTTGTCGAAGGAGTCCAGCTTGTAGACGCCGGAGCCGACGGCCTTGCCGTCGGTGCGCAGCCGGTCGGCGGGGTATTCCTGGTGGTCGACGATGGAGCCGGCACCGGAGGCGATCTTCTGCGGGAAGGTGGCGTCGGACCGGTTCAGGTGGAAGACGACCGTGGACTTGTCCGGGGTCTTGATGTCCTGGATCGAGGACAGCAGCGAGTCCGCCGGACCCTTCTTGTCATGGATCTTCAGGGTGCGGCGGAAGGAGAAGGCGACGTCCTCGGAGGTGAGGTCGTGGCCGTTGCTGAACTTCAGACCGTCCTTCAGCTTGCACTGGAAGGTCTTGCTCGTGTCGTCCTGGAACTTGCAGCTGTCGGCGGCCTCCGGCTGGGGAGTGGTGCTCCCCTTGGGGAAGCTCAGCAGCGACTGGAAGACGTTGTTGAACAGCAGCCAGGTACCCGGGTCGTAGCCGGATGCGGGGTCGGTGGTCACGACTTCGTCGGACATCCCCATGACCACCGACTCACCGGTGCCGCCCGCCTTGCCGTCTTCCGAACCGCACCCGGTGAGCAGGGCGGCGGCCAGCCCCGCGCCGAGCGGGGCGGCAAGCCACTGGTCACGTTTCCTCACGTGCACGTTCCTCACAGTTTCCTTGATCGTCTGAAGAGATCTTCGGCAGAACCGGTCTGACGAGCCTGTTGCCTCACACGCCGCGGCCCAGCTCCCACGGCTGCAGCTCGGAGGCGGAGTTGAGCGCCCACTCGGCACCGGTGACGTTGTCCCGGGCCGCCACGTACTGCTTCCCCTGCCACAGCGGCAGCACCGGCACATCGTCGGCGACGATGTCCTGGGCCTGCTGGAAGAACTTGGCCGCGGACTCGCGCTGCGGGGTCTCGCGGGAGTCGGGGATCAGCTGGTTGGTGATCTTGGTGTTCTGGTAGGGGGAGCGGAGGAAGTTGTCCTTGCCGAAGAACGGCGCGACGAAGTTGTCCGGGTCCGGGAAGTCGGGGAACCAGCCCATGCCGTAGACGGCGTACTTGCCCTTCGCGGCCTCCGGGCGGAAGTCCGCCCACTTCACGCCCTGGATCCTGGCGTTGAACAGCTGGCTGTCGTTGAGCTGCTTCTGGAGCGTCTTGAACGCCTTGCCGGTCGCCTCACCGTAGTGGTCGTCGGTGTAGGTGAGGGTCAGCGGCACCGGGGTGCTGATGTTCGCGGCCCGCAGGATCGAGCGGGCCTTGTCGACGCTCGGGTCCCCGTACTTGTTGGAGAAGGAGTTCTGGTGGCTGGTGATGCCGCTGGGGACGACCGAGTACAGCGGGTCGTTGGTCCGCGCGTAGTCGTCGCGGGACAGCGCCTGGCGGTCGACCAGCTGGGCCATCGCCTGGCGCACGGCCTTGTTCTTCACCGTGGGGTCGTCGGTGTTGAAGGCGAGGAAGCTGATCTCCTGGCCCGGCGCCTCCAGCAGCTTGACGCCCTTGGCCGTGGTGCCGCCCAGCCGGCTGAGCTGCTCCGGCGACAGGGTGCGGTTCATCATGTCGATGTCGCCGCCCTTGAGCGCCTTCTCCATCGACTTCGAGTCGTCGTAGAACCGCAGCTCGTACTTGTCGTTCTGCAGCTCCACCGAACCCTGATAGCCGGAGTTCTTGGTGAAGACGGCCTTGACGACCCGGCCGTCCTTCTCGTCCGTCTTCAGGGTGTACGGGCCGGAGCCGACGACCTTGAAGCCGGAGTTGAGCTGGTCCTTGGAATAGACCTCGCTGTCGACGATGGCCGCGGCCGGGGTGGCGAGCTTCTGCGGGAAGGTCGCGTCGGGCGTCTTCAGCGAGAAGACGACCTCGCGCTCGCTGGGCGTCTCGACCTTGTCGATGTTGCTGAGCAGCGAGACCGGGCCGTTCTCGAAGTTGATGGTGCGGGCGCGCTCGATGGAGAACTTGACGTCCTCGGAGGTGAGCGCGTGCCCGTTGGAGAACTTGAGCCCGCTGCGCAGCGTGCAGCGGAACTGCTCGTTCTTGCGGTCCCCGAAGGAGCACTTCTCGGCCGCGTCGCCGACCGGGTTGGAGCCGGAGCGGGGCAGGCGCAGCAGGGTCTGGAAGGTGCTGTGCAGGACGTTCCACGCGCTGATGTCGTACGCGGCGGCCGGGTCGAAGGGCGCCGGGTCGTCCGTCGTCTCCTCGAAGCGGTCGGTCGTGCCGACGACGATGGCGCCGTTGCCCTTTCCGGCTCCGGAGCTCCCGCCACAGGCGACGAGCACGGGGGCCAGCAGGGCTGCCACGGTCGGCAGCACCAACGTCTTGCGGTTCATTGTGCGGGGTTCTCCCTGTGGTGCGTTCGGTTCCCGGGACGATACCGACGGCGGTCGCGTCGGCCCATGGGCAGCCGTGAAGTTCTCGCGAAGAGATTAGTGCGCGGTGCCGCGGTAACCGGAACGCGGGGAACTTGATGCGATATCACGCCGGGATAACGACCGGCAGTTCACCGATTTCCGGACGCCGGAACGATTCGCGCACCTGATCATCAATCGGGACACAACGGTGCGCTTCAACCTCGCCCGGGGTACGGGAGAGTGATCGACACCCCACACAACGCCCCTTGACCCGGTGACGAAACTCACTCCGGTGAACTCTGCCGAACTCCGCGGCGCCCAGGGCAATTCGACCACCGCATTCGGCACGGAAAACAATCACCCGGGTGCGGCACGGGGCCGCCGGGCATTCCGGGACACGCTCGGTGCGCGCGTCAGTGCTTTCCGGTCATCAGCCCGTGGAGAAAGCGGAGATCGACTTCCTCCAGGGAACCCACGACCGTGCGCCGGGCGGCCGGCGGGATCGGGGCCACCGACGGCACCGCCACCACCCGGCAGCCGGCCGCCTCCGCGGCCGTCACGCCCGTCATGGTGTCCTCGACGACGGCGCACCGCGCGGGGTCCGCGCCGAGCCGGGCTGCCGCCAGCAGATAGGGGTCGGGGTGCGGCTTCGTCCGCTCCATCTCGTCGCCGGCGAGGGTCAGCGTGAAGTTCTCCGCGCCCAGCGTGTGCAGCACCCGGTCGATGATCTGCCGGTGCGAGGCGGAGACCAGCGCGGTCGGCACGGAGTGGGCGGCGAGCTCGGCGAGCAGCCTGCGGGCGCCCGGCATCAGCGGCACCCCGCGCCCGATCATCTCGGAGAAGCGCGAGTTGAGCAGGGCGGTCAGCTCGGCCAGGGCGATCTTCGCGCCGGTGGCCTGGATGAGGAAGGAGGCGCTGCGCGTCATGGGGCCGCCGACGACGACCGCGCGGTAGTCCTCCAGGAGCCGGTGCCCGAGCTCGGCGAAGACGGCGACCTCGACCTCCCACCAGAAGCCCTCGGTGTCGACCAGGGTGCCGTCCATGTCGAGCAGGACGGCCTGCAGGGCCGACCCGGCGGCGGGACGGGTCTCGACTGCGGGGATGCTGCTGGTCATCCGGGCACACCTCCTGAGGGGACGAGAAGGCCGGTCCGGCCGCACCCCTCGGGGCACGGCCGGACCGGCCTTCACCGGACCGACAAGTGTACGGCGGACCGCCTTCCGCGTCGCTTCGATATCCGGGGGCCGCCGTCGCGCCGGCCGCCCCCGGCACCGGTGGCTCAGCCCTGGCCCTCGGGCCCTTCCGGGTCCTCCTCGGCCGGCTGGCCCCCGTCGCCCTCCTTGGCCGGGGGCCGCGGCGGGCGCGTGCGGCCGCTGGAGGTGTCACGGAGGAAGGAGCCGTCCGTGAGGCCGGGCTCGGCCGCGAGGCCGCCGGGCTGGCCGTCACGGCGGCGCAGATAGCGCTCGAACTCACGAGCGATGGCCTCGCCCGACGCCTCGGGGAGATCGGCCGTGTCCCGCGCCTCCTCCAGCGACTGGACGTACTCCGCGACCTCGCTGTCCTCGGCCGCCAGCTGGTCCACGCCCAGCTGCCAGGCGCGGGCGTCCTCCGCGAGCTCGCCCAGCGGGATCCGCAGGTCGATCAGGTCCTCCAGGCGGTTCAGCAGCGCCAGGGTGGCCTTGGGGTTGGGCGGCTGGGAGACGTAGTGCGGCACGGCCGCCCACAGGCTCACCGCCGGGACGCCCGCGTGCGTGCAGGCTTCCTGGAGAATGCCGACGATGCCGGTCGGGCCCTCGTAGCGGGACTCCTCCAGATCCATGGTGCGGGCCAGGTCGGGGTCGGAGGTGACCCCGCTGACCGGCACCGGCCGGGTGTGCGGGGTGTCGCCGAGCAGCGAGCCCAGCACCACGACGAGCTCCACGCCCAGCTCGTGGGCGAAGCCCAGGATCTCGTTGCAGAACGAGCGCCAGCGCATGCTCGGCTCGATGCCCCGCACCAGGACGAGGTCGCGCGTGGGCCCCTTGCCCTCGCCGCCCGTGCGCACCACGGACAGCCGGGTGGTCGGCCAGGTGACCTTGCGGACTCCCCCGTCCAGCCAGATCGTGGGCCGGTTGACCTGGAAGTCGTAGTAGTCCTCGGCGTCGAGGGCGCCGAAGACCTCCCCCTTCCACTCCCGGTCCAGGTGCGCGACCGCACTGGACGCGGCGTCACCGGCGTCGTTCCAGCCCTCGAAGGCACAGATCATGACCGGGTCGATCAGCTCGGGAACCCCCTCAAGCTCGATCACCCAGCGCCTCCTTCCGACCGGGGCGGACGGGTCCGTACCACCGGTTGCAGTTCCGTGCAGTGTTGTTCGGGGTTGTTCAGGGTTGTTCGGGATCGCGCGGCGTCGTGCGGGATCGTGCCGTGTCGTCCGGAGTGGCCCCCCGCAGCGCGTTCCCTGTCGTGCGACCCCTAAGACTACGACTTCCGCGCCCCCTGTTCGCAGCCCCTGTACGGGCACTTCCTCACCCCCTCGTACCCCGGTCACGCCGGTGTGCACGCACGTGAGGGGAGAGACGGCCGATGGCGTCTCTCCCCTCAGTGGGCGGTGGGGCCTCAGCCCTTGTCGCCCAGCATGTCCTTGACGCGCGCCCGGACGTCCTCGGTGTCGAGGCCGCGGATCGTCAGCGTGGTGCGGCGGCGCAGGACGTCGTCCACCGTCTCCGCCCACTCGTGGTCACGGGCGTAGACGACCTGGGCCCAGATCTCGGGGCCGTCGGGGTGGATGCGCTCGCCGAGCTCCGGGTTCTCGTTGACCAGGCGCGCGATGTCGAAGGACAGCGAGCCGTAGTGCGAGGCCAGGTGGCGGGCGGTCAGCGGGTCCATGCGGGCGCCGGGGTCGCGGTCCACCAGCAGTCGGTGGGCGACCGCGTTGGGGTTGGCGACACCGGGCAGCGGGGTCCGGCGGACGAGGTTGGAGACGGGCTCCATGTCCTCGGTCAGCGGGCTGCCGGGCAGCTTGGCGAGCTTGGCCATGACCGTACGGCCGATGTGGCGGTAGGTGGTCCACTTGCCGCCGGCGACGGAGAGCATGCCGCCCTTGCCCTCGCTGACGACGGTCTCGCGCTTGGCCTGGGCCACGTCCCCGGGGCCGCCGGGCAGCACGCGCAGGCCGGCGAAGGCGTACGTCATCAGGTCGCGGTCGAGGTCCGCGTCCTGGATGGAGAACGCCGCCTCGTCCAGGATCTGCTGGATGTCGGCCTCGGTGGCGCGCACGTCCGCCGGGTCGCCCTCGTACTGGGTGTCGGTGGTGCCCAGCAGGAGCTGGTCCTCCCACGGCAGGGCGAAGGTGATGCGGTACTTGTCGATCGGGGTGGCCATGGCGGCCTTCCAGGGCGACTTGCGCTTCATCACGATGTGCGCGCCCTTGGAGAGGCGGATCGACGGGTCCGCGCCCTTGTCCTCCATCTTGCGGAGGTGGTCGACCCAGGGGCCGGTGGCGTTGAGCACGACGCGCGCGTCGATGCCGAACTCGGCGCCGTCCGTGCGGTCCTTGAGCTCGGCGCCCGTGACCTTGCCGTGGGTGAAGCGCAGGCCGGTGACCTCGGCGTGGTTGAGGACCACGGCACCGGACTCGACGGCGGCGCGGACCGTCATGACGGCGACGCGCGAGTCGTTCATCTGGTGGTCGTAGTAGACCGCCACGGCCTTGAGGTTGTCCGTGCGCAGACCGGGGTTGTCGGCCTTGGCCTTGGCCGGGGAGATCACCTTGCCGACGCCGTCGCCGAAGGCGGACAGCGCGGAGTAGGCGAAGACACCGGCGCCGAGCTTGGCGGCGCCGACCGGGCCGCCCTTGTAGACCGGCAGGTAGAAGGTCAGCGGGTTGACCAGGTGCGGGGCCACGTCCTTGGCCAGCACCCGGCGCTCGTGGTGGTTCTCCGCGACCAGCTTGACCGCGCCGGTCTGCAGGTAGCGCAGACCGCCGTGGACGAGCTTGGAGGAAGCGGAGGAGGTGGCGCCGGCGAAGTCGCCGGCGTCCACCATGGCGACCCGCAGTCCGGCCTGCGCTGCGTGCCAGGCCACCGAGGTGCCCAGGATGCCGCCGCCGATCACCAGGAGGTCGTACGTCGCGTTGGACAGCCGTTCCCGGGTCTCGGCGCGGCCCGGGTTGGCACCGGAGGCCGGGTGCGTTCCCAGGGTCGGAACGCTCTGCGGGGTTGTCATGATTACTCCTCGTCCTCGATCCAGCCCATGGTCCGCTCGACGGCCTTGAGCCAGTTCTTGTACTCGCGGTCACGCGTGTCCGCGTCCATGCGGGGGGTCCACTCGGCGGCCCGGCGCCAGTTGGCGCGCAGGGCGTCGGTGTCCGGCCAGAAGCCGACGGCCAGGCCGGCGGCGTAGGCAGCGCCGAGGCAGGTGGTCTCGGCGACCATCGGGCGCACCACAGGGGCGTCCAGGAAGTCCGAGAGCGTCTGCATCAGCAAGTTGTTGGAGGTCATACCGCCGTCGACCTTGAGCGCGGTGAGCTCGACGCCGGAGTCCTTCGTCATGGCGTCGGTGATCTCGCGGGTCTGCCAGGCGGTGGCCTCGAGCACGGCGCGGGCGATGTGCGCCTTGGTGACGTAGCGGGTCAGGCCCGCGATGACACCGCGCGCGTCGGAGCGCCAGTAGGGGGCGAACAGGCCGGAGAAGGCCGGCACGAAGTAGGCGCCGCCGTTGTCCTCGACGGAGCTGGCGAGCGTCTCGATCTCGGCCGCGCTCTTGATGAGGCCCATCTGGTCGCGCATCCACTGCACGAGGGAGCCGGTGACGGCGATGGAGCCCTCGAGGGCGTAGACCGGCTTCTCGTTCCCGATGCGGTAGCCGACGGTGGTCAGCAGGCCGTTGTAGGACTGGACGGGCTCGTCACCGGTGTTCATCAGCATGAAGGTGCCGGTGCCGTAGGTCGACTTGGCCTCGCCCTGCTCGAAGCAGGTCTGGCCGAAGAGCGCGGCCTGCTGGTCGCCGAGGGCCGAGGCGACGGGCACGCCGTCGAGGGCGCCGCCCTTGGCCGTGCCGTAGACCTCGGCGGAGGAGCGGATCTCGGGCAGCACGGAGCCCGGGATCGCCATGGAGGCGAGGATGCGCTCGTCCCACTCCAGCTTGCGCAGGTTCATCAGCATGGTGCGCGAGGCGTTGGTGACGTCCGTGACGTGGACACCGCCGTCGACACCGCCGGTGAGGTTCCAGATGACCCAGGAGTCCATGGTGCCGAAGAGGATGTCGCCGGCCTCGGCGCGCTCGCGCAGGCCCTCGACGTTGTCCAGCAGCCAGCGGACCTTGGGGCCGGAGAAGTAGGAGGCCAGCGGGAGGCCCGTCTCGCGGCGGAAGCGGTCCTGGCCGACGTTGCGGCCGAGCTCCTTGCAGAGGCCGTCGGTGCGGGTGTCCTGCCAGACGATGGCGTTGTGGACGGGCTCGCCGGTGTTCTTGTCCCACATCAGCGTGGTCTCACGCTGGTTGGTGATGCCGATCGCCTTGACGTCGGCGGCGGTGATGCCCGCCTTCTCGACGGCGCCGGCCACGACCTGCTGGACGTTGGCCCAGATCTCGGTGGCGTCGTGCTCGACCCAGCCCGGCTTCGGGAAGATCTGCTCGTGCTCCTTCTGGTCGACGGAGACGATGCGTCCGTCGCGGTCGAAGACGATGCAGCGGGAGGAGGTGGTGCCCTGGTCGATCGCCGCGATGAACGGGCCCTGGCCGTGGGTGCCGGTGGTGGTCATGTCTGGTGTGCTCCTGGAAGTCTGAAGGTCTCGGCGGGTGCTCAGTACGCGAGCTTGTGGATGCCTGCGGCCAGCGCGGCACCGACGAGCGGGCCGACCACCGGGATCCAGGCGTAGCTCCAGTCGGAGCCGCCCTTGTTCGGCAGCGGCAGCAACGCGTGCACGATACGCGGGCCGAGGTCACGGGCCGGGTTGATCGCGTAGCCCGTCGGGCCGCCGAGCGAGAGGCCGATGCCCACCACGACGAAGGCGGTCATCAGCACGCCGGTGCCGCTGACGGCCAGGCCCTTGGTGAGGCCCTGGGTGAGGATCGCGAGCACGAGCACCGCGGTGGCGATGATCTCCGTGGCGAGGTTCTGCACCACGTTGCGGACCTCGGGTCCGGTGGAGAAGATGCCGAGCACCGGGCCGGCCTTGGGGGCCGCGGTCTGGTCGACCATGCCCTCGTGGGGGTTGAGGCTGCCGACGATCTCCGGGTCGGTGAGGTGGGCCCGGAACTGACCGTAGTACGTGACCCACACCAGGGTGGCGCCGATCATCGCGCCGAGCATCTGGGAGCCGATGTAGAGCGGTACGTCGCTCCACTTGGTGGCGCCGTCGATCGCGAGCCCTATCGTCACGGCGGGGTTGAGGTGCGCGCCGGACGGGTTGGCGATGTACGCCCCCGTCAGCACGGCGAAGCCCCAGCCGAACGTGATGGCGAGCCACCCCGCGTTGAGCGCCTTCGAGCGCTTCAGGGTGACGGCGGCGCACACGCCACCGCCCAGCAAGATGAGCACGGCGGTACCGATGGTCTCGCCGATGAAGATGTCGGAGCTGGACACCCGCGACTCCTTTGTCCTTCGTCCAGGGGAAGGCGAACCCCGGGTCCCTCCGGTGGTCCGCGCCCTCCGAGAGGGCGGTGATCGGTCCCGCGGCAGTGCCCACCATAGCGAATATTGTCGTTAGGTGTTCGACAATGCCGACCGATGAACGGCAGTTTTCTGCACGGTCAAGGGCCCGTCAAGGGTTTCGTGACCGAAAAGTCCGGGCCAAGGGGCCGAAAACATTCGATCGATACCCGTCGGTAACCTAACCGCGACCTAAGGCCCCGATCCCGCCCGGATCCACCCCTCCCCGGAGTCAGAAGCGCCCGGCGCCCAGGTCCCGGGAGACGGCCCGCGCGCAGTCCCGTACGGCCGCGACCAGCTGCGCCCGCAGCTCGCCCTCCTCGCAGACCCGCTCCACGGCACCGGTGATCCCCACCGCGCCCACCGGCATCCGGCGCCGGTCGTGGATGGGGGCGGCCACCGAGGCCACGCCCGCCCAGGTCTCCTCGATGTCCGAGGCCCAGCCCCGGGCCCGGGTGAGGTCGAGCACATTCTCGAAATCGGCCGGCTCGGTCACGGTCCGCGGGGTGAACGCCTCACGGTCGGACTCCGCCACCTCACTGTGCGCCACCGGGTCGTAGGCCGAGAGGACCTTGCCGAGCGCGGTGCTGTGCAGCGGCTGCATCGCGCCGACCTCCAGCACCTGCCTGCTGTCGTCGGGCCGGAAGACGTGATGGATGATCAGCACGCCCTGCTGGTGCAGCACGCCCAGATAGACGCTCTCGCCGCTGGAGCGCGCCAGGTCGTCCGCCCAGACGAGCGCCCGGGCCCGCAACTCGTGCACATCCAGATAGCTGTTCCCCAGCCGGAGCAGCTCCGCGCCGAGCTGATAGCGCCCCGAGGCGGGGTCCTGCTCGACGAAGCCCTCCTGCTGGAGGGTCCGCAGAATGCCGTGCGCGGTCCCCTTCGCGAGCCCCAGCGCGGAGGCCACGTCCGACAGCCCCAGCCGTCGCTCGCCCCCCGCGAGCAGCCGTAGCATCGCCGCCGCCCGTTCGAGCGACTGGATGGTCCGTGCCATCGCGCAACCTCCTCCACATGCCGTTCGGCAATGCTGAACACTATCGGCCGATGCCGACCGAGAGATAGCTGACGGCGGCTCTTCGGATGATCTTCGCGGAGCGAGCGTCCCTGGTCAGGCCGTCAGGATCCCCGTATCAAGCCGTGGGACACCCCTCCCAACGGCGCAGGCGGCAGCTACGCTGACGACGTGCGCCTTCTGCCGGAAGGCGCAAAGCCGACAGCCGTCGCAACCCCGGGAGCACTTCCATGGCCTCGTTCACGCCATCGACCGCGAGCACCGCCCGAGCCTCCGAACTCCGGGAGGCCCTCGCCTCCCGGGTCGTGGTGGCCGACGGAGCCATGGGCACGATGCTCCAGGCGCAGGACCCCAGTCTGGACGACTTCGAGCAGCTCGAAGGCTGCAACGAGATCCTCAACGTCACCCGGCCGGACATCGTGCGCTCGGTGCACGAGGCGTATTTCTCCGTCGGCGTCGACTGCGTGGAGACCAACACCTTCGGCGCGAACCTCGCGGCCCTCGGCGAGTACGACGTCGCCGACCGCATCCTCGAACTCTCCGAGGCGGGCGCGCGCATCGCCCGCGAGGTCGCCGACGACTTCACCGGCCGCGACGGCCGCACCCGCTGGGTGCTCGGCTCGGTCGGCCCGGGCACCAAGCTGCCGACCCTGGGCCACGCCCCGTACGGCAAGCTCCGCGACGCCTATCAGCGCAATGTCGAGGGCCTCGTCGCCGGCGGCGCCGACGCGATCCTGGTCGAGACCACCCAGGACCTGCTCCAGACCAAGGCGTCCGTCGTCGGCGCCCGGCGCGCCCTGGAGGCCGCGGGCGCCGACCTGCCGCTGCTGGTCCAGGTCACCGTCGAGACCACCGGCACCATGCTCCTCGGCTCCGAGATCGGCGCCGCGCTCACCGCGCTGGAGCCGCTGGGCATCGACATGATCGGGCTGAACTGCGCCACCGGCCCGGCCGAGATGAGCGAGCACCTGCGCTATCTGTCCCGGCACGCCCGCACCCGGGTCTCCGCGATGCCCAACGCCGGCCTGCCGGTCCTGGGCAAGGACGGCGCGCACTATCCCCTGACCCCCGCCGAACTGGCCGACGCGCACGAGACGTTCGTCCGGGAGTACGGGCTGTCGCTCGTCGGCGGCTGCTGCGGCACCACGCCGGAGCACCTGCGGCAGGTCGTCGAGCGCGTCCGCGACATGCGGCCCGCCGAGCGCGCGCCCCGCCCCGAGCCCGGCGCCGCCTCGCTCTACCAGACCGTGCCCTTCCGGCAGGACACCTCCTACCTCGCGATCGGCGAGCGGACCAACGCCAACGGCTCGAAGAAGTTCCGCGAGGCGATGCTCGCCGCCCGCTGGGACGACTGCGTGGAGATGGCCCGCGACCAGATCCGCGAGGGCGCGCACATGCTCGACCTGTGCGTCGACTACGTCGGCCGCGACGGCGTCGCCGACATGGAGGAGCTCGCGGGCCGCTTCGCCACCGCCTCCACCCTCCCGATCGTGCTCGACTCCACCGAGGTCGACGTGCTGCGCGCCGGTCTGGAGAAGCTGGGCGGGCGCGCGGTCATCAACTCCGTCAACTACGAGGACGGCGACGGCCCCGAGTCCCGCTTCGCCAAGGTGACGGCCCTGGCCGCCGAGCACGGCGCGGCGCTCATCGCGCTGACCATCGACGAGGACGGCCAGGCACGTACGGTCGAGAACAAGGTCGCCATCGCCGAGCGGATCATCGCGGACCTCACCGGCAACTGGGGCATCCGCGAGTGCGACATCCTCATCGACACCCTGACCTTCACCATCTGCACCGGTCAGGAGGAGTCCCGCAAGGACGGCGTCGCCACCATCGAGGCCATCCGCGAGCTCAAGCGCCGCCACCCGGAGGTGCAGACCACGCTGGGTCTGTCCAACATCTCCTTCGGCCTCAACCCGGCCGCCCGCGTCGTGCTGAACTCCGTCTTCCTCGACGAGTGCGTCAAGGCCGGCCTGGACTCGGCGATCGTGCACGCCAGCAAGATCCTGCCGATCGCGCGCCTGGAGGAGGAGCAGGTCAAGGTCGCCCTCGACCTCATCTACGACCGGCGTGCCGAGGGCTACGACCCCTTGCAGAAGCTCATGGAGCTCTTCGAGGGCGTCAACATGAAGTCCATGAAGGCGGGCAAGGCCGAGGAGCTCCTCGCGCTGCCGCTGGACGAGCGGCTCCAGCGCCGCATCATCGACGGCGAGAAGAACGGCCTGGAGGCCGACCTGGACGAGGCGCTGCGCGAGCGCCCCGCCCTCGACATCGTCAACGACACCCTGCTCGAAGGCATGAAGGTGGTCGGCGAGCTCTTCGGCTCCGGCCAGATGCAGCTGCCGTTCGTCCTCCAGTCGGCCGAGGTCATGAAGTCGGCCGTCGCCTATCTCGAGCCGCACATGGAGAAGTCCGACGCGGCGGGCAAGGGCACGATCGTGCTGGCCACGGTGCGCGGCGACGTCCACGACATCGGCAAGAACCTCGTCGACATCATCCTCTCCAACAACGGCTACAACGTCGTCAACCTCGGCATCAAGCAGCCCGTCTCCGCGATCCTGGAGGCCGCCGAGGAGCACCGGGCCGATGTGATCGGCATGTCCGGGCTCCTGGTGAAGTCCACCGTGATCATGAAGGAGAACCTGGAGGAGCTGAACCAGCGCAAGCTGGCGGCCGACTATCCGGTGATCCTCGGCGGCGCGGCCCTCACCCGCGCCTATGTCGAGCAGGACCTGCACGAGATCTACGAGGGCGAGGTCCGCTACGCCCGTGACGCCTTCGAGGGCCTGCGGCTGATGGACGCGCTGATCGCGGTCAAGCGGGGGGTGCCGGGGGCGACGCTGCCGGAGCTCAAGCAGCGGCGGGTGCCCAAGCGGGAGGCCGCGGCGGCCGTCGTCGAGGAGCCGGAGGGCGCGGTGCGCTCCGACGTGGCCGTGGACAACCGCGTGCCCGAGCCGCCCTTCTGGGGCACCCGCGTCATCAAGGGCATCGGCCTGAAGGACTACGCCTCCTGGCTCGACGAGGGCGCGCTCTTCAAGGGCCAATGGGGGCTCAAGCAGGCCCGCGCGGGCGGCCCGACCTACGAGGAGCTCGTCGAGACCGAGGGCCGGCCGCGGCTGCGCGGCTGGCTGGAGAAGCTCCACACGGAGAACCTCCTCGAAGCGGCCGTCGTCTACGGCTACTTCCCCTGCGTCTCCAAGGGCGACGACCTGATCCTCCTGCACGAGGACGGCACCGAGCGCACCCGCTTCACCTTCCCGCGCCAGCGGCGCGGGCGCCGGCTGTGCCTGGCGGACTTCTTCCGCCCGGAGGAGTCCGGGGAGACCGACGTCGTGGGCCTCCAGGTCGTCACCGTGGGCTCCCGCATCGGCGAGGCCACGGCGGAGCTCTTCGCCGCCGACGCCTACCGCGACTACCTCGAACTGCACGGCCTGTCCGTCCAGTTGGCCGAGGCCCTCGCCGAGTACTGGCACGCCCGCGTCCGCTCCGAGCTCGGCTTCGCGGGTGAGGACCCGGCCGACGTCGAGGACATGTTCGCCCTCAAGTACCGCGGCGCCCGCTTCTCCCTGGGCTACGGCGCCTGCCCCGACCTGGAGGACCGCGGCAAGATCGCCACCCTCCTGGAGCCGGAGCGCATCGGCGTCCACCTCTCGGAGGAGTTCCAGCTGCACCCGGAGCAGTCGACGGACGCGATCGTGATCCACCACCCGGAGGCGAAGTACTTCAACGCTCGGTAGCGGGGCGGGTGTCCGCGGCCGGGGGCCCGGGGGTTGCCCCCGGAACAGCACAGCAACGCTCGGTAGCGGGGCGGGTGTCCGCGGCCGGGGGCCCGGGGGTTGCCCCCGGAACAGCACAGCAACGCTCGGTAGCGGGGCGGGTGTCTACGGCCGGGGCCCGGGGGTTGCCCCCGGGCCCCCGGCCTTCACCGCCTCCCCACTGTGCGCCTTCCACACGGTTTCGTTCACGCGCCGGAAAGCGGGACTCCCACTTCGCGCCGGGGAAAGTCCAGGCGCGCCCGCCGAGAATCCATGGACAGGCGCACGCCCGCATCACTAAGCACGCGTGCATGAGCTCACCGACACGACGCAGGAGAACACCGACCCGACTGAGAGCGGCCGTGGCCGCCGCTCTCCTCGGGCTCGCGGCGGCGCTCGCCGGGCCCGTCGGCAGCGCGCACGGCTCCCCGGCCCGCTCCCCGGCCGGCGGCGCGGAGCGGACGACCGTCGGCGACGTCACCGGCTTCACGGCCGCCGGGCCCGCCGCCTACCGGCTGACCGCCGGCAGCGCCCAGGCGCGCGTCACCTTCGTCTCCGCCGACACCTTCCGGATCGAACTCGCCCCCGACGGCGCCTTCACCGACCCCACCGGCAAGGACATCGTCCTGCCGCAGGGCGCGCCGCCGCGTACCCGCTGGAAGGACAAGGGCGACCGCTACGACCTGAGCACCTCCGCCGTCACCCTGCGCGCGTACAAATCCCCGCTGCGCTTCGAACTCCGCCGCGCGGACGGCACCCGCCTCTGGGCCGAGGCCAAGGGGCTGAGCTGGGACAAGGACAGCACGACCCAGACCCTCGCCCGCGGCGCCCGCGAGCAGTTCTACGGCGGCGGGATGCAGAACGGCCGCGGCAACACCTCGCACCGGGGCACGACCGTCGAGATCGGCGTCGACTACAACTGGGACGACGGGGGCCACCCCAACTCCGTGCCGTACTACCTCTCCTCGGCCGGTTACGGCGTCTTCCGCAACACCTACGCCCCCGGCACATACGCCTTCGGCGACCCCGTGACGACCACCGAGAAGGAGCGGCGCTTCGACGCGTACTACTTCGCCGGGCCCACGGCCAAGGACGTCATCGGGCAGTACACGAAGCTGACCGGCCGCCCCTTCCTGCCGCCGGTCTACGGCCTGGAGGTCGGCGACTCCGACTGCTATCTGCACAACGCCAACCGCGGCGAGCGGCACACCCTGGACGCCCTGAAGGTGGCCGACGGCTATACGGCCAACGACATGCCGAACGGCTGGATGCTCGTCAACGACGGCTACGGCTGCGGCTACGAGAACCTGCCCGAGGTGAACAAGGGCCTGGCCGGCCACAAGACGAAGATGGGCCTGTGGACCCAGGACGGCCTGGCGAAGCTCGCCGACCAGGTCAAGGCCGGCCAGCGGGTGGCCAAGCTCGACGTCGCCTGGGTCGGCGACGGCTACAAGTTCGCCCTCGACGGCTGCAAGGACGCGTACAAGGGCATCGAGGACAACAGCGACGCCCGCGGCTTCACCTGGGCGCCGGAGAGCTGGTCGGGCGCGCAGCGCTGCGGGGTCCAGTGGTCGGGCGACCAGAAGGGCTCGTGGGAGTACATCCGCTGGCAGATCCCGACGTACGCGGGCGCGACGATGTCCGGCCTCGCGTACACCACGGGCGACGTCGACGGCATCTTCGCCGGCGGTCCCCGGACGTACGTCCGTGACCTCCAGTGGAAGGCGTTCCTGCCGGCCGTGATGACGATGGACGGCTGGGCGCCCAGCGACAAGCAGCCCTACCGGTACGGCGATCCGTACACCTCGATCAACCGCAAGTACCTCAAGCTCAAGGAGTCGCTGCTGCCGTACATGTACTCCTACGCGGCGGAGGCGCACCGCACCGGCGTCGGCCCGGTGCGGCCGCTCGCGCTGGAGTACCCGGACGACCCCAAGGCGTCGTCCGACGCCGCCAAGTACGAGTTCCTTTCGGGCCAGGACTTCCTCGTGGCACCGGTCTACGAGGACACCGAGGTCCGTAACGGCATCTATCTCCCCAAGGGCACCTGGACCGACTACTGGACGGGCCGCGCCTACGAGGGCCCGCGGACGCTGGACGGATACCGCGCGCCGCTCGACACCCTGCCGCTGTTCGTGAAGGCGGGTGCCGGCATCCCGATGTGGCCCGGGATCCGGTCGTACGAGGACCGCACGCCGTCCTCACCGCTCGCCTGGGACGTCTATCCGCAGGGCCGGTCGTCATTCACGCTCTACGAGGACGACGGCGTCACCCGGGCCCACCGCGCGGGCGCGTACGCCCAGCAGAAGCTGACGGTCCACGCGCCGCGCGCGGGGCGGGGCACGGTGACCCTGGACGTCGGCGCCTCCAAGGGCGACTTCCACGGCAAGCAGGCCGCCCGGCCGTACGAGTTCACGGTGCACAGCGGCACGGCCCCGGCGTCGGTGACGCTGGACGGCCGCACCCTGCCCCGGCTCTCCGGCACGGGCGGCCAGGGCGCGGGCTGGTGGTACGACGGCTCCGACCGCGGTGGCGTGGTGCACGTGCGGACGGCGGCGCTGCCGACGGACCGCGCGTTCACGGTGGCGCTGCGGGGAGCGAGCGCGATCTGACCCACGGGGCCGGGCTCCCGCCGGGACGGGCGGGGCCCGGTCCCCCTTGGAGCACCACAGATCCCGCCGCTCCGCGACCGGGTCGCCGTCGTAGGGATCGTGGGCCGTGAGGTTGTCCGCCGCCGGGTGCGTGCGCCCGGCCGGGCCCCTCGCGAAGGTGTGGAAGAGGTTGGCGGTGACCTGGGCCGTGAAGCGTGCGGTGGCCGGGGGGATGCCGTGGCCGCCGTCGCCGGTGAGGGACTCGACCCAGCGCATGGTGCCGGTGTTGAAGACGCCCGCGCCGCCGGGGGCCGTGTAGTAGGCGGAGTCGGCGAAGGTCCGTACGCCCCGGCACACCAGCCGGGAGTGGGCGACGATCTCGATCGGGCGCGGTGTGGCCTGCCCGGCGCCCACGCGGTCGTATTCGGTGCCCACCAGATTGCGGAAGGCCGTGCCGCGCGCGACGCCGGTGCCCTCGAAGAGCCAGTGGCCGGGTTCGGTGACCACGTAGTCGGCGGTCGTCGGGTTGGCTTCGTAGAGCGTCCCGGTCAGCGAGTTCTCCGGCACGGCGTGCGGGGGTTCGCGCCAGTCCGTGGTGACGGCGGCGTCGTCCTTGCCGCACATCGGGTCCCGTGCCCAGTCGCTCTTGTAGCAGACGACCAGGCGGCGGTCGCCCGTGGCGGTGTGCTCGAGGCGGACGCGGCGGAAGCAGGCATTCGCGCCCAGGAAGGCGATGTTGGTGCCCGCGTCGCGCGCGGCCGTGACCCGGGCGCGCGTCGCGGGCGTCCAGTATTCGTCGTGGCCCAGCGAGACGATGCCGTGCGCGCCGCTGAGCAGGTGGGGTTCGCGGTCGATGTCCATGGTCGTGACGTACGCCAGCGGCAG
This sequence comes from Streptomyces sp. NPDC025618, assembly GCF_055558795.1. Lineage (NCBI taxonomy): Bacteria > Bacillati > Actinomycetota > Actinomycetes > Kitasatosporales > Streptomycetaceae > Streptomyces > Streptomyces sp. NPDC025618. The sequence goes on from NZ_JBVHLW010000044.1 coordinate 34,961, forward strand.
GCCGAGCCGCTCGGCGAGGGCGATGGCGGGCTGCTCGTACGTCGTGAACAGCGGCGCGCCGTCGCCGTCGTAGGGGCGGTCGCAACTGACCGCGAGGGAACGGTTGGTGTCGTCGCCCTTGCCGCCGGGGCCGTGGTAGAGGCTGTGGCCGCCCCAGGTGTTGTACGCCTGCCACGTGCCGACCGCGTTGACGAGCACGAGCCTGCCGTCCGTGCGCGAGGAACGCACGGTCACCGGTACGTACCGCTGCTCCCCGGTGGCGGCGGTGAGCCGGATCAGGTACGCGCCCTCCGGCCAGCCGCGGGTGGGGATCTCCAGCGAGGGCCGCCAGGCGGCCGCGACGGTGCGGGTGGCGCCGGTGACCGGGGGAAGCGGCCGCGCGGTGCCCGGTACGGCCTCCGAGGCCCAGACCTTGCGCGCCTGGGCACCTCCGTACCAGCCCATGCGGAACGCCTCGGCGCGGAACTCCCGCGCGGTGGTGGAGACATGCAGCCGCAGCGACTCCCCCGGCAGCACGCTCACCTGGTCGGCATACCCCTCGACGGCCCGGTCCGCGCCGCGCCGCAGCCCCCAGTCGCGGTCTCCCGGCCGTTCGTTCTCCGCCACGACCGAGCGGGCGGTGCCCGGCTCCCGCTGCCGCGTGCCGTCCGGCCCGGAACACCCGGCCACGACCGCGCCGGCGCCCGCCCCGGCGACAGCGCCGAGGAAGTGCCGCCGGTCCCACGGGTTCTCGGACATGACCCTCCCATTGCGCGCGGGGGCCCGCGGCGGCGCAAGCGGGGGCCGACGGCGACTGCTCCGTCCGGGCGGACGGCCATGCCTGCCGGGGCCCGGCGGAGGGGGCCGGGCCGCGGGCGGCGCTCACCGGCTGCTTCGGGCCCGCCTGAGGTGTCGGCCGGGCTCCGTTCCTGGTCACGGCCCTGCCAACGGCTGCGGTCACAGTCCTGCTCACGGCTGCGGTCACGGTCCTGGGATGATCAGTGCCTGGCCGGCTGCCCGATCGGCCGGGCCGCGCGTGAGTAGGGAGAAGCTGTGCTGGGAGCCTTCGAAGCCCACCGTTCCGTGAAGAAGGCCGAGCGCGCCTGGAAGCAGGGAGTGGCGCTGCTGCGGAGGGACGATCTCGACGCCGCTGCCGCGCTGTTCGAGGAGGCCGTGCTGCACGACCCCACCGCCGCCGATGCCTGGCTGGGCCTGCACGCCACGGCCCGCCGGGAGGAGGAGGCCCTCGCGGCCATGAACGAGCACGTGGCCACGTTCGGCGCCCTGCAGCGGAAGTACGGCATGCCGCTGACGTCGTGGTACTACGTCGGCGTGTACGTCCAGACGGAGCTCGTGATCGCCGACGACCTGTGGTTCGCGAACGTGGCCCGGCTGCTGGATGACGAGGACTACGAGCGGGCGGCACAGGCACTGGCCCGGCCGCCCTACGAGAACGACGCGCTCCGGCTGCTGCGCGTACGCCTCGCCCATGAGACCGGCGACTGGCCCGGGGTGCTGACGTGGGCCCGTGCCATCGAGGACGAGGGCATGGCCGCCGAGGAGGCGAACCTGTACGTCGGGGCGGCGCATCTGCACCGCGCGGAATACCACGAGGCCCTGCGGATCCTGGCGCCGATGCCCCGGCACTTCGACTCCGGCGACACGTTCGAGGCCGCGGTGTCCTACTACCGCGGGGCGGCGTGCGAGGGGCTCGGCGATCCGGACGCGGCGCTGGGGCACTATCAGCACGCGCACCGCCTGGACCCCGGCCTGGCCGACGTGGCGGAGGTCGTCCAGGAGCTGCTGGGCGAGGGTGAGGCCGGGGAGGGGGACGTGGCCGCCACGGAGGACACCCCTCCGGCCACGAGGCCCGCCGCGGTGCCCGTGCCGGACGGGGCGCGCGCGGCGCTCCTCAGGGAGGCCCAGGAGGCGCTGGACGCCATGATCGGCCTGGAGCCGGTCAAGCGCCAGGTGCGCACGCTCATCGCGCAGTTGCGCATGGTGGCCCTGCGCGAGGAGCAGGGGCTGCCGGCCGCGGCGCGCCCCCAGCACTTCGTGTTCGCCGGTCCGCCCGGCACGGGCAAGACCACCGTCGCCCGGATCATCGGGAAGGTCTTCGCCGGACTGGGCCTGCTCGAGAGCGGGCACGTCGTCGAGGCGCAGCGCGTCGACCTGGTCGGCCAGTACCTCGGGGCGACCGCCATCAAGACGACCGAGGTGATCGATTCGGCCATGGACGGCGTGCTGTTCGTCGACGAGGCGTACGCCTTGGTCAACAGCGGCTACGACGGCGGCGACGCGTTCGGCTCGGAGGCCGTGCAGGTGCTGCTGAAGCGGGCGGAGGACGACCGGGACCGACTCGTGGTGGTCCTCGCGGGCTACCGCAAGGAGATGGCCGAGCTCCTGAGCACCAACCCCGGTCTGGCCTCGCGCTTCACGACCCGGGTGGACTTCCCCTCGTACTCGGCGGAGGAACTGCTGCTCATAGCCGAGTCGTTGATCGGCCAGCAGGGCGACACGGTGGACCCGGCCGCCAGGGCCGTGCTCGCCGGGTGCTTCACCGAGGCGCTCGACCGGGAGCTCGGCGAGAAGCTCGGCAACGGCCGCTTCGCCCGTGAGCTCTGCCAGAAGGCCGCCGCCGTACGGGATCTGCGGGTCGCGGCCGTCCTGGAGGAGGGCCGCACGCCGACGCGTGAGGAGATCACGACGCTGCTCGCCGAGGACATCGCGAGCGCCTACCAGGAGCTGGCGGAGCCGCACGTGGGCGCGGCGGCGGAGTGATCCCGCGGGTGGCGCCGTGTGCGCCACCGGTGTTCCCGGTCCGCCGGACGGGCCACGGCAGCGGCCCGTCCGGCGGATCGGGGAGGCGTTCCTAGAGCGCCACGCCCAGCAGCGCGTCCACCGCGCGGGAGACCAGGCCGGGCGCTCCCTCGTCCGTGCCGCCGTCGGTGGCCTGGGCCGCGGCCCAGGCGTCGACGGCGGCGAGGGCGCGCGGCGCGTCGAGGTCGTCCGCGAGGGCCTCGCGGATCTCCTCCACCAGGGCGTCGGCCGACGGCCCGTCGGGACGCGAGACGGCCGCGCGCCAGCGGGCGAGCCGCTCCCGCGCCCCGGTCAGGACGGAGTCGGTCCACTCCCAGTCGGCGCGGTAGTGGTGGGACAGCAGGGCCAGCCGGATCGCGGCCGGGTCGACGCCCTCGCGGCGCAGCGCGGAGACGAAGACGAGGTTGCCCCGGGACTTGGACATCTTCTCGCCGTCGAGGGCGACCATCCCGGCGTGCACGTACGCCTGGGCGTAGGGGTGCTCGCCGGTCAGCGCCTGGGCGTGCGAGGCGCCCATCTCGTGGTGCGGGAAGACCAGGTCGGAGCCGCCGCCCTGGAGGTCGAAGCCCATGCCGAGGTGGTCGAGGGCGATGGCGACGCACTCGATGTGCCAGCCGGGGCGGCCGGGGCCGAGGGTGGCCCCGTCCCAGCTGGGCTCGCCCGGGCGGGCGGCCATCCACAGCATCGGGTCGAGGGGGTTCTTCTTGCCGGGGCGCTCCGGGTCGCCGCCGCGCTCGGCGGACAGCAGCCGCATCGCCTCGGCGTCGAGGCCGGAGACGCCGCCGAAGGCGGGGTCGGCGGCGACGGAGAAGTAGATGTCGCCCTCGAGTTCATAGGCGGCACCGGCGTCGCGCAGCCGCTCCACCAGGGGGACGATCTTCGGTATCGACTCCACGGCGCCGACGTAGTGCCGGGGCGGGAGCATCCGCAGGGCGGTCATGTCCTCGCGGAAGAGCGCGGTCTCGCGCTCGGCGAGGGCGGTCCAGTCCTCGCCGTCACGCACGGCCCGCTCCAGCAGCGGGTCGTCGATGTCGGTGACGTTCTGGACGTAGTGAACCTGCCGCTTGGTGTCGAGCCACACGCGCTGCACGAGGTCGAACGCGTTGTAGGTCGCCGCGTGACCCATGTGGGTCGCGTCGTACGGCGTGATGCCGCACACATAGATACGGGCGACGGGGCCGGGGACGAGGGTCACCCGTCCACCGGTCGCGGTGTCGTGGATCCGGAGGTCGCGGCCACTGCCAGGCAGGGCGGGAACCTCAGAAGCGGGCCAGGCATACATGACATGAGCGTAACCGGACGCATGTTCCGGATACGAACCGGATCCGGCTGTTGGCCGAATCAGCTGTCTTGCGCCATGGCGCCGCGCTGTGCTTCCGGATCGGGCCGGCCTTTGCCCGGGGCCACCGCGCGCGGGACGCGGGCGGTGGCCGACGGGCTCGCCGCGCGGCCGAGCCGCACGGCGGACCCGGCCCAGGAGCGGCGGGTACCAGGCCCCCGGCGGCTACACCGGAGGCCAGGGGATGGCCGGCCACTGCCCGCTCGGCTCGCGGTGCCGTCCCGTGCGCAGCAGATCGACGACCCGCTCGCGCAGCGCGGCGATCTCCGCGGGGGTGATCAGTTCGGCGAGGCGCACGGCCAGGGGGCTTCCGTCGGCCAGATCGGCCGAAAGTCGCCGTAGCGCCTCGATCGCCTCCTCGGGCAGCGGCTCCCCCGCCCAGCCCCACAGCAGCGTGCGCAGCTTGTCGTCGGCGTTGAAGGTCACGCCGTGATCGATGGCGTAGAGCCGGCCGTCGGCGGCGGGCAGCAGGTGGCCGCCCTTGCGGTCACCGTTGTTGATCACCGCGTCGAGCACGGCGAGGCGGCGCAGCCGTTCGTCGTCGGCGTGCACGAGCAGCGCGGTGCGCTCCTCCCCCACGTCGGCGAAGCCCACGGCCTTCCAGCCCTGCCCGGGCTCCTCGCCGTCGACGAGGGCCAGGAGCCGGCCGTCGGCCTCGTCCTCGGACGCCTCGACCCACAGCTGGACCATGCCCTCGCCGTACGGGCCGTCGCGCAGCACGGTGGGCGGGACGAGCCCCCACCCCATGGCCTCGGAGAGCTCGTACGCCGCGACCTCGCGCTGGGCGAGCGTGCCGTCGGGGAAGTCCCACAGGGGGCGCTCCCCGGCGACCGGTTTGTAGACACAGGCGGCGCTCACGCCCTCGTACTCGACCGTGCAGTAGAGGACGGCGTTGGACGCCTCGCGGACCCGGCCGCGCACCGTGAGCTCGCCCAGGGTGAGCAGCTCGTGCGGGGTCACGCTCCGCGGCGGTATCCGTTCTGGCGCGGACATACGTGTCCCTCCGGGTCGAGCGGCAGGCTGCACAGGGGGCAGGGCGGGCGGCCGGCGTTGACGACCTCCAGGGCGCGCTTGGCGAACGCGCGGGCCATGGCGCCGGTGAGCCGTACGCGCAGCATGGGCGGGCCGTTCGCCTCGTCCTGGAGCAGCCGCTCCTCGGCCTCGGCCAGGTCCTCGTCGGTGTCCGCGTCCAGCTCGACGAGCGCCTGGGCCTCCACGATCATCCGCTGGCCCTCGCCGTCCCAGGCCAGGGCCATGGTGCCGACGCGGAACTCCTCCTCGACGGGGGACTCCAGCGGCGCGGTGTCGCTGATCTCGGTGGGTGCCACGGCGGGCACCGGGGCATTGCCGCCGGTGCGCCGGACGACCTCGTCCAGCAGCTCGTCGATGCGCTCGGCGAGCGCCTCCACCTGCGCCTTCTCCAGGGCGACGCTGGTGGTCCGGCCGGCCGCGGTGGCCTGGAGGAAGAAAGTGCGGCGGCCCGGCAGCCCGACCGTACCGGCGACGAAACGGTCCGGCGGGTCATAGAGGAACACCTGACGGGACAACGTCCTGCTCCCTTTGGTTCGGGGGGGTCGGCTGGTGGTCTCAGGTGGCCGGCGGGAACGGCTGGGGGCCGGCCTTCCGTGCGCTGATCACGGGTGGAGCGGCGGCCGGGGCCGCGCCACCACCCTACTGCGCACGGCGATCACGGTGCTCCCGCCCCGCCCCCTACGACGCCGTCGGCGCCGGGCACGGCGGGCGCCTCCTCGGCGGGGGCGAGGTTGCGCAGGTCGCCGGTGTCGCCGAGGCGCACCAGGAAGGGGCGCAGCCGGGTGTAGCGGATGGCCGTGACGGAGCAGGGGTCGACCGCGATCCGCTGGAAGAGGTCGAGGTGGGTGCCGAGGGCGTCGGCGACGAGGGACTTGATGATGTCGCCGTGCGAGCACATGAGGTAGACGGCCTCGGGGCCGTGCTCCTCCTCGATCCGGGCGTTCCACTCCCGCACGGCGTCGAGGGCGCGTGCCTGCATGGCGCGTACGGACTCGCCGCCGGGGAAGGCCGCGGCGGAGGGGTGCCGCTGGACGACCTCCCAGAGGGGTTCCTCGGTGAGTTCGGCGATCTTGCGGCCGGACCAGTCGCCGTAGTGGCACTCGCCGATCCGGTCGTCCGTGTGCACGGGCAGCGCGGGCCGGGCGGCGAGCAGCGGCGCGAGGGTCTCCCGGCAGCGCTGGAGCGGGCTGGAGACGGCGGCGGCGAGCGGGAGTTGCGCGAGCCGGGCGGGCAGGGCGGCGGCCTGGGCGGCGCCGCGCTCGTCCAGGGCGACGCCGGGGGTCCACCCTGCGAGGACTCCGCCGGTGTTGGCGGTGGACCGGCCGTGCCGGAGCAGGATCAGCGTGGGCATGCCGTTCACCTTAGGCGGTGGGCGGCGGGGGTCGCTGCCCGTCCTGTCGGGCCGTGGGTTCCCGCTCCCCGGCCGGGCTTGGTGTTCCGGGGGTGGACAACGGCACAATGCACGCGTGATCGTGGACTGCGCTATCTACCGTGACGGACGCCGCACCGAGGGGCCCGCCGACTTCTCCGACGCGCTCGAGGAGGCGCGGGCGGAGGGCCACTCCTTCCTCTGGATCGGGCTGCACGAGCCCACGGAGAAGGAGTTCGAGCTGGTGACCAGCGAGTTCGGGCTGCACCCGCTGGCCGTCGAGGACGCCTTGAAGGCCCATCAGCGGCCGAAGCTGGAGGTCTACGAGGACTCCCTGTTCGTCGTGCTCAAGCCCGTCACCTACGACGACGCCGCGGACACCGTCACCACCAGCGAGCTGATGCTCTTCCTCGGCGACTCCTTCGTGGTGACCGTGCGGCACGGCGAGGGCAGCCCGCTGGCCGAGGTGCGCCAACGGCTGGAGCAGGAGCCGGAGGTGCTCCGGCACGGGCCCGCAGCGGTGCTGTACGCGGTGAGCGACGCGATCGTGGACCAGTACATCGACGTGGCGATGGAGCTCCAGGCGGACCTGGAGGAGCTGGAGACGGAGGTCTTCGCCCCGGTGGGCGGGGACTCCAAGAACACGGCGTCGCGGATCTACGCGTTCAAGCGCCAGGTCATGGAGTTCCGGCGGGCGTCGGGGCCGCTGACGGAGCCGATGTCACGGCTGACGGGCGCGGGTGTGCCCTTTGTGCCGGAGCCTTCGCGTCCGTTCTTCCGCGACGTGAGCGACCACCTCACGCGGGCGAACGAGTACGTGGACGGCCTGGACCGGCTGCTCACCGACATACTGTCCGCGCACCTGGCACAGGTGGGCGTCCAGCAGAACGACGACATGCGCAAGATCTCCGCGTGGGCGGCGATGGCGGCGGTCCCGACGATGATCGCCGGTATCTACGGCATGAACTTCCACGACATGCCGGAGCTGCGGCAGCCCTGGGGGTACCCGGCGGCGGTCGTGCTGATGGCGGGTCTGGTCTTCTGGCTGCACCGCTACTTCAAGCGGCGCGGGTGGCTCTGACGCGGGGCGCGGCACGCACGGCGCCCCGGGTGCCGGATGAGGGCCCGTCCGCAGGGCGCCTCCGCCGGAGGCGGCGAACCGGCTCGCGGCCGGGCACGGCACGCACGCCGCCCGGCGTGTCGAAGGTGCGGCAAAGCTCGCCGCGAGGCGTAACCCCTCGGCCGTACGGGCGTTGTGTTCTGTACCGGCCGTGGCGGGGAAGACACCCCGAGCCCCCACCACGGCCGTAGACCCGGTCCGAGGAATCCCCCGCTACGCCAGCCCGGCGCGCTCCAGGGCGGTCACGCCCGCGCGCAGGCTCGCGATCCGCTCGTCCAGGGTGAAGCCCGCGGGGGCCAGCGAGAGGGTGGTCACCCCGGCGTCGGCGTACGCCTGCATCCGGTCGGCCACGCGCTCCACGGGCCCGAGCAGGGTGGTGGAGTCGATCAGCTCGCGCGGGACGGCCGCGGCGGCGCCCTGCTTGTCCCCGGAGAGGTACTTCTCCTGGATCTCGGCGGCGGCCTTCTCGTAACCCATGCGCTGGGCCAGCTTGTTGTAGAAGTTCTGCTTGGCGCTGCCCATGCCGCCGACATAGAGGGCGGTGTAGGGGCGGAAGAGGTCGGCCAGGGCGTTGACGTCGTCGCCCACGGCCATCGGGACGGTCGGGGCCAGGTCGAAGCCGTCGAGGTCCTTGCCGATCCTGGCGCGGCCCGCACGCAGGGCGCCCAGGGTGGTCTCCTCGGCGTGCTCGGGCGCGAAGAAGACGACGAGGGCGCCGTCGGCGATCTCACCGGTCTGTTCGAGGTTCTTGGGGCCGATGGCGGCGATGTAGAGCGGGATGCGCTCGCGCACGGGGTGGACGGTCAGCTTGATCGGCTTGCCGGGGCCGCCGGGGAGCGGGAGCGTCCAGTGCTCACCGTCGTGGGTGACGCGCTCGCGGGACATGGCCTTGCGGACGATGTCGACGTATTCGCGGGTCCGGGCGAGCGGCTTGTCGAACTTCACGCCGTACCAGCCCTCGGAGACCTGCGGGCCGGACACGCCGAGGCCGAGCCGGAAGCGGCCGCCGGAGAGCGAGTCGAGGGTGGCCGCGGTCATCGCGGTCATCGTGGGCGTACGGGCCGGGATCTGGAAGATCGCCGAACCGATGTCGATCCGCTCGGTCTGCGCCGCGACCCAGGACAGGACGGTGGGCGCGTCGGAGCCGTACGCCTCGGCGGCCCAGCAGACCGCGTAGCCGAGGCGGTCGGCCTCACGGGCGACCTCGAGGTTGTCGGCGTCCATCCCGGCTCCCCAGTAGCCGAGGTTGATCCCGAGCCTCATACGACCCATAACCGGTCCCCTTACCCATCAGTAACGTCACTGTTCCGGCGAGCGTAGCGCGCCGACCAGGGGTACGTCATCGGCGAGTTGTCCACAGGCCGCCGCCGGGAGTTGTCCACAGGCGGACACGGGGCACGCCGCGGCCAGTAACCTCAGCGCTCATGGAGCAAAGGCAGCTGGGCCGCACGGGCCTGCGGGTATCCCGGATCGGGCTGGGCACGCTCACCTGGGGGCGGGACACCGGCGAGCCGGATGCCGCCGATCAGCTCAAGACGTTCTGGGAGGCGGGCGGCACGCTCGTCGACACCGCCGACGTCTACGCGGACGGCGGCGCCGAGTATCTGCTCGGCCGGCTGATGGAGGATCTGGTGCCCCGGCGCGACCTGGTCATCGCGACCAAGTCCGGCAGCGTCCTCGACACCGACCGGCGGTTCGACGGCTCGCGGGGCCACCTCCTCGCCGCGCTCGACGCCTCCCTGGAGCGGCTCGGCACGGATTACGTCGACCTGTGGCAGGTCCACGCCTTCGACCCGCACACCCCGCTCGAGGAGACCCTCCAGGCGCTCGACATGGCCGTCAGCAGTGGCCGCGCCCGTTACGCCGGAGTCTCCAACTTCTGCGGCTGGCAGCTCGCCAAGGCGGCCACCTGGCAGCTGGCCGCGCCCGGCACGCGGACCCGGCTGGCCAGCACGCAGATGGAGTATTCGCTGCTCCAGCGGGGCATCGAGCGCGAGGTGCTGCCCGCCGCGCTCGACCTGGGTATCGGGATCCTGCCGTCCTCGCCGCTCGGCCGCGGCGTGCTCACGGGGAAGTACCGCCACGCGACCCCGGCCGACTCCCGGGGCGCGTCCGAGCACCTGGCCCCCTTCGTCGCCCCGTATCTCGACGAGCCCGCGGGCCGCGTCGTCGACGCCGTCGCCACGGCGGCTGACGGGCTCGCCACGACCTCCCTGAAGGTGGCCCTCGCCTGGGTGCGGGACCGGCCCGGAGTGGTCGCCCCGATCATCGGCGCGCGCAACGAGCAGCAGCTCAGAGCGGCATTGTCAGTGGAAGCCCTTACGCTTCCGGACGAGATCTGCCAGGCGCTCGACGATGTGTCGGCCCCTGTGCACCGCTACCCCGATCAGGACTGGAGCACCCTGTGAGCACCGACCGCCGTCCCGCCTCACCGGCCCCCCAGGGGGACGACGAGCCCCAGGGGTCCCGTGGCGCACCGTCACCCGACGCGGCCCCGGCCGAGGCGGTCCCGGCGGAGGCGGTTCCGGCGGAGGCGGTTCCGGCGGAGGCGGTTCCGGCGGAGGCGGTTCCGGCGGAGGCTCCGGCGGGCGCGGGCAGCACGGAAGGCGCCGGTGCCCAGGACCCCGCCGGGTCCGGGAAGCGGTCGGCCGTGGCCGAGGCGCTGGCCGCCGCCGTGCGGGCCGTGGAGAGCGGCGAGCGGTCGGCCGCCTCGTATTTCAACGAGCGGAGCCGTCCGGCCCCCGCGGCCCGCAAGCCCTCCGCCCCGCGCGCGGAGGCGCCCACGGCGGGCCCCGCCGTCGCCGCCCCGCGCCGCCCGCTGTCGGACGCGGCGCTCGCCGAGGGGCTCGCCGGCGTACGGGAGGTGCTCGCCGCCGGGGGCGCCCCGGAGCAGCTCGCCGTGCGTGCGGTCGAGACGCTGGGCGAGCAGGCGGGCGCGCTCCTGCGCGACGACCCCTGGCAGCTGCTGGCCGTGCCGGGCGTGCGCCCCGAGCAGGCCGATGGCTTCGCGCGGGCACTGCTGGGCCCGGAGTGCGGCCCCGGCGACGAGCGCCGTGCCGCCGCCCTGACCGGCTGGCTGCTGGAGCGCGCCGCGCTCGAAGGCCACACGGTGCTGGAGGCTCCGGCCCTGCGCGAGGCCCTCGCCCGGCACGCCGTCCCCGACCCGGACGAGGCCATCCAGAGCGCCATCGCCGAGGGCGCGGTGCTGGTCTTCCAGGAAGCGCTGGAGTCCCCGGCCACCGGCGCCCGGGGCACACGGGCCACGGAGGACGGCGAGGAGCCGGAAACCCCGGTCCGCCTGCTCCTGGGCCTGGACCGCTACGCGATGGCGGAGGAAAGCCTGGCCGACGGCCTGGCGCGGCTGATCAGCACGTTCACGGCGCGGACCGGCGCAGAGGGGACGGAGCCTGCCGACGACACGGCGGGTGACGGCGCGGAGCCCGAGGCCGGCGGCGGTACGGCGGGTGACCACCCGGCCGGTGACGGTACAGCCGCGGCCGAGGCGGAAGCCGGCACAACCGGAGCGAGGGCCAGGGCCGACGCGGCAGTTGGCGGCGCGACGGGCACGGAAGCCGAGGGCGACGGCGATACGGCGAACGGCGGGACGGCGAACGGCGGGACGCCCGGAGCGGAGACCGGCGGCGGCGCGACCGATGGCAACGCGGCCGGAGCCGAGGGCGACGGCGGCGCGGTGACGGTCGGCGCGGCCACGGTCGGCGCGGCCGGAGCGGGAGCAGCCGACAGCCCGTCCGGAGCAGAAGCCGGGGACGACGCGACCGGTGGTGGCGGAGCCGACGGCGGAACGGCCGGAGCAGTTGCCCACGCCAACCCCGCCGCGACCGAGCCCAGCACGCCCGGCGCCGAGTCAGGCAACGGCACAGCCGGAGCGGGCGCGGACGAGGCCATGACCGGAGCAGAAGCCGAGGGCGGCAATCGCGGCGAAGCCGAAGCCGACGGCCGGACGGCCGGAGCAGAGAGCGACGCCACTGGCGGCACGACCGGAGCCGGGCCCCGCAGCCGCGCCGCCGGAGGCGACGCCGCCCCGGCGGATGACGGAACCGCCGATGGCCGGGCGGCCGCCGAAGGCGAGGCCCACGGCGGCAGCCGTGCAGGCGCGGCCGACCCCTGGGCAGCCCTCGCCGAGGCGGCCACGGCCGCCTCGGCGCCCGCTTCGGCCAAGGAGCTGATCCAGGCCGTCGCCGGGGCCGGGCTGGTGACGCACAGCGGCGGGGAAGCCTCGCGTGCCGAGGTCGCCACGCTGGTCGGCGCGGCGCGCGCCGTCGGGCTGCGCGCCTGGATCGCCGTGCACGCCGAGGGCGGCCGGCGGGCGGAGGCCCTCGACGGGACCGGAGCGGTGACCCTCACCGGCCTGCTGTCCGGCCTGGAAGGCCCCGGTCGCGACGCCGACGGCTCGCTCGCCCTCGATGTGCTCGCCGTCCTGGACGCCCCGCAGCTCGACGTCGAGACGGCCGCCGTGCTCGTGGAATCCCTGGCGGACGGCACCCGGCTGGTGCTGAGCGGCGACCCGGGCGTGCTCTGGTCGGCCGGGCCGGGCAGGGTGTTCGCCGATGTGGTGGCCGCTCACGCCTGCCCCACTGTCGTCTCGCGCACCCCGGACCCGGGCCCGCTCGGGGAGCTGGTGTCGGGCATCGGCATCGGCGAGCTGACCAAGGTGGACGCCCCCGGCAAGGAGGTCGTGATCGTCCCGGTCCGGGATCCGGGCGAGGCCGTGCACCGCACGGTCCAGCTCGTCGCGGACTCCGTCCCCCGGGCGATCGGCGTGCCCGCCGAGCAGACCCAGGTCATCACCCCGGGCCACGGCGGCCCCGCGGGCACGCGCGCGCTCAACGCGGCGCTGAAGGAGCGGCTGAACCCAGGCCCCGGCCGGTTCGGCGGCTTCGACCCGGGCGACCGGGTGGCGTACGTCCCGGCACCCGGCCGCATGATCCCCGGCACCGTGCTCTCCGCGGACGCGGAAGGGCTGCGCCTGGACTGCGCGGGCACGCCCGTGGTCGTGCCGAAGGAGCTCGTCGGCGGGGCCGTGCGGCACGGCTGGGCCGTCACCGCCCACCAGGCGGCCGGCCTGCGCTGGCCCGCGGCCGTGGTCGTGCTGCCGGGCGACGCCGCGCGGACGCTGACGCGGTCGTGGGTCTATACGGCCTTCGGCAGGGCGGAGCGCCACCTGTCCGTCGTGCAGGGGGTCGACCAGGCGCTGCCGCGCGCCGTGGCCGAGGTCCCGGCGAAGGAGCGGACGACGCGGCTGAAGTCCCTGCTGCGGGCCCAGCACCAGTCCGGCTGACCCGGCACGCCGTACGGGGCCGGCGCGCCGGCCCCGTACGGCATCCGTGGATCTCCGCGGGTCAGCGCCCGGGGGCGCTCCCCCCGCCCCGTACGGCGCCGTCCTCTTCGTCGAAGGTGTCGTCGTCCAGGCCGTCCTCGTCCGGGTCCGCCTCCTCGTCGAAGACGGCGCTGACGTCGAAGCGGCAGATGACCCGCTGGGGGTCCGCCTGGTCGAAGGGGGCGGCCAGCCAGTCCCCCGGCTCGGCGGGCCTGTCGGCCGCGGCCACCCAGAGCGTGGAGTCACCTTCCTCCAGGCCGAACTCCTTGTGCCGCGAGGCGATCTCGTCCGGTTCGTACTCCCCGAACAGCACGCCGAGGGCGGCGTGCACACTGCTGCCGACGACGCCCGCCGTGCTGCCGGGGGCGCCCGTGTCCGGTTCGACGTCGGGATCCAGGTCGGCGACCCGCTGGGCCTGGGCGAGCAGCCGCGGGGGCTCGACGACCGCGTAGTCCCGGCGGATCAGGACGCTCAGCGCGCTCGGCTCCTCCGGCCCGGCATAGGCCGGCAGGGTGTCGTCGCCCGGGATCTCGAAGGGCGTGACCTCGTCATAGACGTCGTAGAGCAGCTCGTCGTACGCCTCGGCTGTCGCGGCCAGCTCGTTGAACGCGGCGTAGACGGCCGGGTCGTCCTCCCCCGACCGGCGTTCGACGGCGTCGAGGTGACGGTCCAGCGCGGCTTTGACCGCCTCGGCGGCGGCGCGTACCTCGGCAGCGGATGGCTGCGCAGCATCAGACATAGTGCAGACGCTATCCGCACCGGGCCGGTTCCCGCACAATAGATGCGATGCCGGAATACGAATTCTGCGATGTGTATGTGCCGAGGGGTGTCTCCCGAGGGGCGGCCACACGCTTGCTGACCGACCACGCCGAGTACGGACACTGGGAGTTGGACCGACTGCGTCTCAATCCCGACGGCAGCCGCAAGGTGCGGCTGCGCCGTCGGATCATCCGCCAGCTGCGCGCGACCTGGTGACAGCACGAACGGAGCGGGGCCCGCGATCGCGGGGCCCGCCCCCTGCCGAGGCGGTCAGCCCTTTGTGTCCGGGGCCGTTCTTCGCGGAGCGGGGGCGGTGGTAGAAAATCGGAAGAGCACAAGCCTG
>NZ_JBVHLW010000045.1:0-48990 GCF_055558795.1 Streptomyces sp. NPDC025618
CCGCGTCACCCTCCGCACCGCCGAACCCCTCGCCCTCGACCCCTACGCCACCGCCCGCCACACCGGCTCCTTCCTCATCATCGACCCCGCCGACGGCACCACACTCGCCGCCGGCATGGCCGGAACTGCCGAGTGATCCGTGCGTGAACACACCTTCCGTGTCACGGTCGTCGGGGCCGGTGCGGCCGGCACGCTGACGTCGACGCGGCTGCTGGAGGCGGCGCACGAGGCCGGGGCGCGGGTCGCCCTCACCCTCGTCGACCCCGCGCCCGGAACGGGCCGTGGTGTCGCGTACGCGACACAAGATTCGCGTCATCTTCTCAACGTGCCCGCGGGGCGGATGAGCGGCCACCCGGACCGGCCGGACGACTTCGTCCGCTGGCTCGGCGAGCAGGAGCACCGCACGGCCCGCGCGGGGGAGTTCGCGCCACGGAGCGCGTACGGCGCCTATCTCGCGGCCGGGCTGGACGAGGCGGTGGCGCGGTACGGCGCCGGTGCCGTGCGCCGGGTGCGCGAACGGGCGGTCCGGCTGGCCGGCCCGGACGGGGACGCGACCCAGCGCATCGTCCTGAGCTCGGGCGCTGTCGTCGACGCCGACGCGGTCGTGCTGGCCCTCGGGGCCGGCGCCCCGGGGCTCGGCTGGGTCCCCGGACGCCTCCGCGAACATGAACACTTCGTGTCGGATCCCTGGCGGCCGGGCGCGCTCGACGGCGTCCCCGCCGACGCCGACGTCCTCCTCGTCGGCACCGGACTGACTGCCTGCGACCTGGCGTTGACCCTCGCGCGGCCGGGCCGCACGGTGCACGCCGTGTCACGGCACGGCCTCGTTCCGTACGTCCACGCGGGGAAACCGGCCGCCTCAGGCCCGCTTCCCACCCCTCCCGCCGTCGCCGATCTGGCCGGATTGCGGCGGTGGTTGGCGGTGCGGGCCGCGTACCACCGCCGGGCGCACGGCGACTGGCGGCCAGCCGTCGACGAGCTGCGGCCGCACACCACCGCGCTGTGGCAGGGACTTCCGGCCACCGACCGCGACCGTTTCCTCAGTGAGGACCTGCGGCTGTGGGAGGTGCTGCGGCACCGGCTGCCCCCGCGCACGGCGGCCGCCCTCGACGCGGCCCGGCAGAGCGGTCAAGTGTCCGTCCGGGCAGGGGGTTTGGCGGACGCGGAGCCCTCGCCCGGAGGGGTGCGTGTGAGCTTCACCGACGGGGGTACGGGCTGCTTCGGAGCCGTCGTCAACTGCACCGGAGCGGAAGCCTCCGTACGCAGGTCGGAGGATGTGCTGGTGGGGGACCTGCTCGCCACCGGAACGGCCCGTCCCGGCCCGCATGACCTGGGCTTCGACACCGCTCCGGACGGGCGGCTGGTCGCGGCGGACGGCGGGGCGCGGCGGCTGGTGTGGACGCTGGGCTCCCCGCGCCGCGGCAATCTATGGGAAACCACCGCTATTCCGGAGATCCGTGTGCAGGCCATCCAATTGGCGGATTCCTTGGCAAAAGAGTGCAGCCGGATCATTCGCTGAATACCGCCATTTACATACCCGATTTCTGCCCACGATGGGCCACCGGGTGAGCTTGGTCACGTTCTTCACGGACTCCGGCCGTCCGTCCCCATGAAGTAGATTGACGAACGGTGCTGCGGGGGACACCGCGTTTCTGGGTGCTTTGCGGCCTTGTGACAAAGGCAGAACGAGTGGTCGGCCTCGCGGTGAGCCAATTCTGTTGCACTTGTTGGCGCACCGCCCCTTGGATGGCCACCTCTTTGCCATGGGATTACGTGATCTGGGGGTGCGGGGCGCGGTGGCGATCAAAGTGGTCATCTGTGATGAGACGCCGATCATTCGTAATGGATTGAAAACCTTCCTGGAGGCCGCGCAGGACATCGACGTCGTCGATGTCTCGGACAGTGCGATGAATGCCCTGATGCTGATCCGTACGCACCGGCCCGACGTGGTCGTCACCGGCATCAAGTTCCAGGGGATGTCCGGGATCGAGCTGATCCGCCGGCTCGCCCGGTCCGACGACGACGTGCCGGCCCCGCGCTCCGTGGTGTTCAGCATGGACTGCGCCGACGACGTGATCACCGAGGTGCTGCACGCCGGTGCCAACGGTGTGCTGATCGGGGACGCCAAGCGCGAGGAGGTCGCGAGCGCCGTGCGGACCGTGGCCCGCGGCGGCACCGCCCTGGCCCCCGAGGTCGCGGGCCGGCTCGTCGAGTGGTTCCGCGGCCGTGACCTGCGCCCGGCCGCCGAACTGCGGCCGTCCATAGGCTCGCTCACCTCGCGCGAGCGCCAGGTGCTCACGCTGATCGGCCGGGGGATGTCGATCGACGAGGTGGCGACGGAGCTGTGCATCGGGGTCAGCACGATCCGCACCCACCTGCACCGGCTGCGCAACAAGCTCGACCTCAAGGACCGCGCCCAGCTGGTCTCCTTCGCCTACCGCGCCGGCCTGATGCAGACCCCGGCCGAGGCGTGTTGAGGATTTCTGGACGCTCTTCAGCGGGACGTTGACCCGGGCGACCCCGGGTCGACGGGCGGCCGCCCGGCAGGTCAACCGCCGGGTGGACGCGGCATTACGGCGGCCCTGCCTACGCTCTGGCGATATCACTGCAGCACTGCGGATAAACCAGAGGGCCGATCATGACTGAGGCTGCCGAAGCGGCGCGGGATTCTTGGGCGATCGTCGTCAACCACGAGGAACAGCATTCGATCTGGCCCGCCGGACGAGAACTCCCGGCGGGCTGGCACGAAATCGGATTCACGGGTGACCGGCAGGCGTGTCTGGACCGGATAGCCACCCTGTGGACGGACCTGCGGCCGTTGAGCCTGCGCAGCTGATCCGGCCGTCCGTGGAAAACGCGCAAAGGGTTCGAGAATGACAACGACCGTTGAATCGGCGCACCCGGCCGAATCCGTGCACGCGGCCTTCGAGCGGTGCGCGGCCGCCACCCCGGACGCCGTGGCGATCACGTCGGGCGACACCCGGGTCGGCTACGCCGAGCTCGACGCGCGGGCCAACCGGCTCGCCCGCCACCTGCGTGACCTGGGCGTCGGCGTGGAGAGCCCGGTCGGCGTCTGCGTGGAGCGGTCCGTGGAGACCGTGGTCGCCCTTCTCGCGATCCTCAAGGCGGGCGGCCACTATGTGGCGCTCGACCCCCGCCAGCCGCGCGAGCGCCACGCGACCCTGGTGAAGGAGGCGGGCCTGGAGCTGATCCTCACCCAAGGGCGGCTCCACGGCCAGGTGTCCGGGCTCGCCCGGACCCTCGTCCTCGACGACCCCGCGCTCGACGCGACGGTGCTTTCAAGGCTTCCCACCACCGGCCTCGGCCTGGAGGTGCGGCCCGGCCACGCCGCGTACATCGCGTACACCTCCGGCTCGACCGGCACACCCAAGGGCGCGTGCGTGCCCCATGGCGCGGTGCTCCGCCTCGTCCAGCGGAGCAACTTCCTGACGGCCGGGCCCGACGACGCCTTCCTGATGTTCGCGCCGCTCGCCTTCGACGCGTCGACGCTGGAGATCTGGGCGCCCCTGCTCAACGGCTCCCGGCTGGCCGTCCTGCCGCCCGGGGAGCCCTCGCTCGACGAGCTCGCCGAGGCGGTCGTACAGGAGGGCGTCACCGTCCTGTGGCTCACCGCCGGGCTCTTCCACCAGATGGCCGAGGGGCCCGTCGCCCGGCTGACCACCGTCCGGCAGCTGCTCGCGGGCGGGGACGTCCTCTCGCCGCACCACGTCGACCGGACGTTCGCCGCGCTGCCCGGCATCCGGATCGTCAACGGCTACGGACCCACCGAGAACACCACGTTCACCTGCTGCCACATCATGGACGGGCCGGTCGGCGACGGGCCCGTGCCCATCGGGCTGCCCGTCACCGGCACCACCGTGCACGTCCTCGACGAGCGGCTGCGGGAGGTGCCCGCGGGCGAGACCGGTGAGCTCTACGCCGGTGGCGCGGGAGTGGCCCGCGGCTACGTGGGACGCCCCGGCCTCACCGCCGAACGCTTCCTGCCCGACCCGCACGCGGCCGAGCCCGGCGGGCGGATGTACCGCACCGGCGACCTGGTACGCCGCCGCGCCGACGGCGTGGTGGAATTCCTCGGCCGGATCGACAACCAGGTGAAGGTGCGGGGCTTCCGCATCGAACCCGGAGAGATCGAGACGGCGTTGGTGGCCCACCAGGGCGTCAAGGACGCCGCCGTCGTGGTCCACACCCACCCGGAGTCCGGCAAGCGCCTGGTGGCCTTCTACGTCGCCGACGACAGCGTTCCGCCCACCGCCCTGCGCGAAGCCGTCGCCGCCGCGCTGCCGCCCTACATGGTCCCCTCGCTCCTCGCCCGCGTCGACGCCCTGCCGCTCACCCGCAACGGCAAGGTCGACCGGGCCGCCCTGGAGGCCCGCGAGGTCCGTGAACGGCCGCGGACCAACGCCGACTTCCGGGCGCCCGCGACCCCGCTGGAACGCGAACTCGCCGCGCTGTGGGCCGGTCTCATGGGACTGGACGAGGTCGGCGCCGACGACGACTTCTTCGAGCTGGGCGGCCACTCCCTGATGGTCACCCGGATCGTCGCCCACGTCGCGGAGCGGCACGAAGTGGAGCTCCGGCCCCGCGACCTCTACCTGAGCGCGACCGTCGCCGAACTCGCCCAGATCATCGAGGAGTCGGCGGGCTGAACTCGCCCCGCACCGCCCGCGACCGCCCCCGACATGAGGTGAAGGATGACTGCCGACCGACGTCCCTCGAAATGGCTGCTGCGCCGCCCGGAGGGCGACAGCCCCGCGCGCCTCTTCTGCTTCCCCTACGCGGGCGTCGGCGCTTCCATGTACGCCAGGTGGCCGCGGACCGTCGGGCCCGCCGAGGTGTGCCTCGTCCAGCTGCCGGGCCGCGAGAACCGGCTGCGGGAGCCGCACTTCGGCACGTACGAGGAGCTCATGGAAGGGCTGCTGGAAGGGCTCGCACCGCATCTGGACCGGCCGTTCGCCTTCTTCGGGCACTGCAGCGGCGCCCTGCCCGCCTTCGCCGCCGCGGCCGAGCTGGCCCGGCGCGGTGAGCGCGTCCCCGGCCGGCTCTTCCTCTCCTCCCAGGTGGCCCCCCACGAGGGCCCGTACGGGCGGCTGCTCGACCTCGCGCACGACGAGCTCGCCGGGGAGCTGATCACCCTGACCCGGGCCATGGGCGGCGAGCCGCACCCCGATCTCATCGACCTCGGCGTGGACGTCCTGTCCGCCGACATCGAGGCCAACCGGCGCTACCGGCTCGACGCGCCGCTGCGGTTGCCCACCAAGCTCACCACCGTCGGGTGGCGGGAGGACGACGTCATCCCCGCCGCGCTGACCGCCGGCTGGCGCGCGTACGCCCCCGAGGGCGACACCCGCGAAGTCCTCCTGGACGGCGGCCACTACGCCTTCCTGGACGCACCGGCCGCCCTCGTCGCCGAGCTGGCCGCGGACCTGGACGCTCTCGTGGCGCAGCAGACGGAGGCCGGACGCGCATGAGCACCGTGGAGACACCGGACGTCGTCGCGCTCACGCAGCGGCTGATCCGCTTCGACACCACCAACCCGCCCGGCGACGAGGCCGCCTGCGTGCGGTACGTGGAGCGACTGCTCTCCGCCGCCGGACTGGAGACCCGGCTGCTCGGCCGCGAGCCCGCCCGGCCCAACCTCATCGCCCGGCTGCCCGGCCGGGGCGAGGCGCCGCCGCTGCTGCTGCACGCCCACGTCGACGTGGTGCCCACCGAGAACCAGCGGTGGACCCGCCCGCCCTTCGGCGGCGAGCTCGTCGACGGCGAGGTGTGGGGGCGCGGCGCCGTCGACATGAAGGGCCAGCTGGCCATGATGCTCACGGCCCTGCTGCGGCTGCGGGCCACCGGCACCCCGCCCGCGGGGGACGTC
Organism: Streptomyces sp. NPDC025618; assembly: GCF_055558795.1. Lineage (NCBI taxonomy): Bacteria > Bacillati > Actinomycetota > Actinomycetes > Kitasatosporales > Streptomycetaceae > Streptomyces > Streptomyces sp. NPDC025618. The sequence continues at coordinate 5,888 of NZ_JBVHLW010000045.1, forward strand.
GTCCTCGCCGTCGTCTGCGACGAGGAGGCGGGCAGCGCGGCGGGCGCGAAGTTCCTCGTGAACGAGCACCCCGAGCTGTTCGCCGGAGTGCGCTACGCCATCGGCGAGGACGGCGGCGCGAGCCTGGACCTCGGCGGCCGGGTGCGCTTCCACCCCATCGTGGTCGCCGAGAAGCGGGCCGTGTGGGTGCGGGCCGTGCTGCGCGGCACCGCGGGGCACGCCTCCCGCGTCACCGGCGGCACCGGTGCCGCCCACAAGCTGACCCGGCTGCTCACCGCCATCGACGGCGGCGGGCTCGGCACCGTGCTCACCCCGGCCGTCGACACCATGCTCGGCGAGCTCGCCCGCGTGCTGCCCAAGGACGGCAGCCGCCGGATCGCGGCCTTCCGCGCCGACCCGTCCGACACCTCCGCGCTGGACGGCTTCGACGAGCGCGACATCCGCTACCTGAGCTCGGTCGTGCAGCACACCGTCAACGCCACGGTGATCCGCGGTGGCACCAAGACGAACGTGCTGCCGAGCGAGATCTCCGTGGAGCTCGACGGGCGGGTGCTGCCCGGCGACTTCGACACCCCCGGCTTCCTCGCCGGACTGCGCGCCAAGTCCGGTGTCGAGATGGACCTGGAGGTCCTCGTCGAGGGCGAGCAGATGCCGCAGCCGAGGCTGGGGGCGTTCTACGAGCGGCTCGCCGCGGTGCTGCGCGAACAGGACCCCGGTGGCGTGCCGATCCCCATGGTCACCACCGCCTCCACCGACGCGCGGCTCTTCCCGCAGCTGGGCATCGAGACCTACGGCTGGCTGCCGCTGCGGCAGTCCACGGGCGTCTCCTACCGCGACATGCTGCACGTCGCGGACGAGCGCATCGCGGTCGCGGACCTGGAATTCGGCGCCCACTGCTTCCACGAGCTGCTGCGTGACCATGAGTGAGGCGCACACGGCCGTGGCCGTCGACGTGACACCGCTGCCCTCCGGCCGCGCGGCGGCCGCCCGCTGGGCGGGCCCGGTCGCGGGGCTGACCCGGGCCGCGTACGCGCTCTCCGACCCCTACCCCGGCCTGCCGGTCCCCGACGGCGCGCGGGAGACCGAGGCCGGTGTCCTGCGCGCCATCGCGCGCGGCAGCCAGGTGTGGCTGGCCACCGGCCCGGACGGGCGGCCCGCCGGCGCCCTGCGCGTCACCGACCACGGCGCGGCGGGCTGGGAGGTCCACCGCGTCTCGGTCGACCCCGCGCGGCAGGGCCAGGGCATCGCCCGGAGCATGCTGGCGGCCGTCGAGGAGGCTGCCCTGGCCCGCGGTGTGCCACGGCTGTGGCTCGACGCCGTCGTGGAGCGCTGCCTGCCCGCCGTCTACGGCCGGATGGGCTTCCGGGCCGTACGCCACTGGTCCGCCGCCGACAAGCCGCTGTCCGAGACCACGCTGGAACGCGTCCCCGGCGCACCGTGCCACACCGGATCCCTGCCCCTGGTCGACGAGCCGCTGGGGCCGTCCTCCCTCGCGCTCGCCTGGCTGCCCGCGGACGGCCGGCTGCTCGCCGTGCTCGAAGCGGGCGGGCGTCCGTCGGAGCTGCTGGCGAGGGCCTGCGCCCGCACCGGCGCCGAGGGCGCGGCCGGTCTCGACGTCTGGCCCGACGCCGGTCCGGAGGGCCGGTCCCGGCTGGCCGTGTGGCTGCCGGAGGCCGGTGCCGTCGCCGGGGGCCACGGGGTCTTCTCCTTCCCCGGCGGCCGGGAGCGCGTGGCCGCCCACCTCATGCCGCGCACCCTCCACCCCGGGCTGCGGGCCGTCCTGCGGCTCGCCCCGGGCCGGACGCACCGGCCGTCGCCGGCCGCACCCCCCGCTCACGGAACCGTTGGAGCAAGCCCGAGTTGAGAACACAGACCGCACACACGACGCCCACGCGCCTGGACCTGACGGCGTTCGCCAACAACACCGGCATCACCACCGAGGACCGGCTGTCCGACGGCGCGTTCAACATCTGGGGCAACACCTTCCCGGCCGAGGAGCTGCCCTCCGGCGGCGAGATCACCGTCGACGGCATCCCCTTCCGCTTCCCCGCGCCGGCCGCGGGCGCGCCGGACAACGTCCGCTGCGCCGGCCAGTTCCTGGAGCTGCCCGCCGGGCGCTACGACTGGATCCACGTCCTCGCTGCCGCCGAGCGGCGCACCGAGGACTTCGTCCAACTGCACTACGCGGACGGCTCGGTGGACCCGGAGTGGCTGCGGGTCTCCGACTTCTGGCCGGAGACGGCGGCCCGTTTCGGCGAGAGCGCCGCGTTCTCCTGCACGCGGCTGCACTACCCCCGGCACGTCCAGCGCTCCATGGGGCCGACCATCTGGCGGCAGCGCGTACCCGTGACCCGGCAGCGGGAGCTGACGGCCCTCACCCTGCCCGACAACCCCGCGATCCACGTGTTCGCGATGACCCTCGCGCCCACCACACCGCCGGAGGCCGCGCAGTGACGACCCTCATCGACAACGTGCACAGCTGGCGCCACGATCTGGCCGGCTGTCTGCACGCCTGCATGGCGACCCTCCTGCGGCACCGAGGCGTGGCCCCGCTGGAGACCCTGGGCGCCGCCTGGCGCTTTCGCCATCTGCCCGGTGACATACGGCGCGAGGAGTACTTCTACCCCTGCGCGGCCGGTGAGTCGCTGCTGGGCGCGCTGGCTCCGTACCACCCGGTGCGCTCCGTGTGGCACAGCCCGGCCGACGCCGCCGAAGGCTGGACACGGGTGCGGGCCGAGGTCGAGGCCGGGCGTCCGGTGGCCGTCGCGGTGGACAACTTCGAGCTGCCCTTCCGCCCCGCCTACAAGGACGTGCACTCCAACCACATGGTGATCGTGCACGGCTTCGACGAGGAGGCGGGCACCGTCCACGTGCTCGACGCCGTACCGCCGCACTTCCACGGTGACATCACCCTGCGGCAGCTGACCGCCTCCCGCGACTCGGGGAACGCGGCCGTGCACGACCGGGACATGTTCTTCACGGATGTGCGGATAGGCAACCGCTGGCTGTCCGTCGAACTCGACGCGAACCCCGAGGACTTCCCGGCGTTCGACCGGGCGCACATCCGGGACGTCGTCGAACGCAACCTGCGCGGCTATCACGAGCCGGCCCAGGGTGACGGTTACGCGGGCCTCGACGGGCTCACCGCGTTCTTCGCCGACATGGGCAAGCGGCTCACGGCCGGCGAGAGCGTACGCGACGAGCTGTTCGTCGTCGCGGGCGCGGCCCTGGCCAACACGGCCGTCCACGCCGACTGGCTGGCCCTGGCCGGGCGCACGCTCGGCCACCCGGGCCTGGCCGAGCAGGGCCGGGCCGTCGAGCGGATCGCCCACCACTGGTCCGCGATCCGGATCATGGCGGCGCTCACGCGGTCCGAGGGGCTCGGCGCGGCGCGCTTCACCAGGCGCGCCCACACCCTCCTGAAGGACCTGGAACAGGTGCTGGCAGGACTCGCACACGAAGGAGCGGAACTGTAATGGCTGTTGCCGGTTCTGGTTCGGGCGCCACCAGGTCGCCCGACAAGCTCGCCATGCGGGGCGGCGCCCGGTCCGTCCCGCGCTCCCTGCGCATCCCCGCCTGGCCGCGGGTGACCGAGGCCGACGAGGCGGCGGTCATGCGGGCGGTGGCCAGCGGCCGCTTCACCTCGGCGTCCTCCGGCGAGCAGGAGATCGAGTCGCTGGAGCGCGAGTGGGCCGCGGCGGTCGGCACCAAGCACTGCGTCATGGTGAGCAACGGCACCGCCGCGATCTCCGTGGCGCTGGGCGCCCTCGACATCCAGCCGGGCGACGAGGTGATCGTGCCCGCGCTCAGCTTCCTCGCCTCCGCCGTCGCGCCGCTGCACATCCTCGCGGTGCCCGTCTTCGTCGACATCGACCCGCGGACCTTCAACGTCACGCCCGAGGCCGTCGAGGCCGCGATCACCCCGCGCACCCGCGCCATCGTGGTCGTCCACCTGCACGGCCTGCCGGTCGACATGACGGAGATCCTCGCGGTCGCCGGCAAGCACGGCATCCCCGTCGTCGAGGACGCCGCCCAGGCGCACGGCGCGGTCTACCAGGGACGTACGGTCGGCTCGCTGGGCGCGATCAACACCTTCAGCCTCAACGTCAGCAAGAACCTCGCCACCTGCGGCGAGGGCGGTCTCATCACCACCGACGACGACCAACTGGCCCGCCGGGCGCTGATGCTGCGGCAGTTCGGGGAGCTCATCCCCAAGCAGGGCGAGCGCTCCTACGTGGCCCACACGCTCGGCTTCAACCACAAGCCGAACGCCATCCAGGCGGCCTTCACCCGCAGCCAGCTGGAGCGCCTCCCCGAGGAGGCCAAGATCCGGGACGAGAACGTCCGGTACTTCCTGGAGCGGCTCTCCGCCCTGCCCGGCCTGCTCACCCCGCACGTCCCCGAGGACCGCACGCACGCCTGGCACATCCTGCGCTTCCGCGTCGACCCGGCCGCGCTCGGCCTCGGCCCCGCGCTCGCCGGCCCGCTGCGCGCCTCGCTGATGCGCGCCCTGCGCGCCGAGGGCGTGCCCGCCGGGCACTACCAGCTGATGTCGCTGCCGCAGCAGCGCGTCTTCCAGGAACAGCTCGGCTACGGCGGCTACCCGTGGCGGCTTCCCGGCGTCCCGCCGCGGCGCTACCGCGCCGAGGACCAGCCGACCACGCTGGCCGTCATCGACGACTCCTTCACCATCCAGAAGGCCCACCTGTCGCCCGGCGCCCGGCCGCTGCTGTCCGCCTACGCGGACGCCTTCGAGAAGGTCTGGAAGCACCGCGAGGTGTGGACGCGCCACGCCACCTCCATGGACCACCGCCCGCCGTGGGACAAGGCCGCGGAGATCGCCGAGGCCGAGCGTTCGGAGGCGGACGCGTGAGCGCCACGGACCCCGTACGGGACGGGCTCGCCGCCATCTGGCAGGACGTCTTCAAGGTCACCGCCGACGAGATCGACCCCGACGAGGGCTTCTTCGAGCTCGGCGGCACGTCCCTTCAGGCGGTGCAGCTGATGACCCGCGTCGAGGAGGACTTCGGCGTGCGGATCCCGCTGCCGGTGATCTTCACGGAGGGAAGCCCGGCGGGCCTCGCCGCGATCGTCGAGGAGGAGCTGCTGTCCGGCGCGGACGCGCTCACCGACGAGGAGGCACTGCGCCTTCTCCAGGAACACGAGGAAGCCGGCGGGGAACACCGCTGACCGCCACCGCAGGCCGACGGGTACAGCCGACGAGTACAGAGGTTGACGAGGGACATGGCTGAGACAGAGCGAGGCACCGGACAGGGTCTCTCCGACGTCAAGCGCAAGCTGCTGGAGATGAAGCTGCGGCAGAAGCGCGCGGAGAAGGCCGAGCGCGACCGGATCGTCGCGGTAGGCCGGGAAGGCAAGCTGGCCGTCTCGGAGCAGCAGCGCTATCTGTGGTTCCTCCACCAGGTCGCGCCGGAGCGCCCGGTGTACAACGTGCCGTTCGCCCTGCGGCTGCGCGGCGCGCTCGACACCGCCGCGCTCACGGCCGCGCTGGGTGCCCTGGTCGCCCGGCACGAGAGCCTGCGCACCCGCTTCGGCAGTGAGCGCGGCGTGCCCTTCCAGACGGTGGCGGAACCGGGCCCCTGGCCGCTGCCGGTCACCGACCTCGGGGAGGACGGGCACCGGCTACGGGAGATCCTCGACGAGGAGGCCGGGCGCCCCTTCGACCTGGAGACGGGGCCGGTCTTCCGCTCGTCGCTCTTCCGCGTCGCCGCCGACGACCACGTCCTGCTGCTCGTCATGCACCACATCGTCACCGACGGCTGGTCCGTCGGCCGGGTGACGGAGGAGCTCGCCGCGCTGTACGAGGCGGAGCGCACCGGCAGCCCGGCGCGACTGCCGGAACTGCCCGTGCAGCCCGCCGACTTCGCCGCCTGGCAGCAGCGCTGGCTCACCAGCGACGCGCTCACCGAGCAGGTCACCTACTGGCGGAAGGCACTCGACGGCCTGCCGACCGTGGACTTCCCCGCCGACCGGGCCCGCCCGGCACAGCCCACCTGGGCCGGAGCCGTCCTGGAGCGCGACCTCCCGGCGGAGCTCGGGGAACGGCTGCGCGCGTTCGCCGGCGAACAGCGCGTCTCGCTGCTGTCGGTGCTGCTGTCCGCCTTCGCCGTCGTCCTCGGCCGCTACACCGGCCAGGAAGAGCTGTCCCTCGGCTCCGTCTTCAGCGGCCGTACGCGGCCCGAGACCGACCCGCTCGTCGGCTTCTTCGCCAACACCCTCGTGCTGCGCCCGGACCTCACGGGCAACCCCGCCTTCACCGAGCTGGTGGCCCGCTCCAACAGCGGTGTCCTCGGCGCCCTGGAGCACCAGGACATCCCCTTCGGGACCCTCGTGCAGGAGCTGCGCCCGGAGCGCGACCCCAGCCGCAACCCGCTCTTCCAGATCAGCTTCACGCTGCTCACCGGGACGATCGTGGGCACCTTCGCGTTCGGCGGCCTGGAGGTCGAGGAACTGCCCGTGCAGCAGGGCAGTTCGCGCTTCGACCTCGCCTTCCAGGTCATCGACCGGCCGGGCAGCGAGCTGGGCATCTGGATCGAGTTCTCCACCGACCTCTTCGAGCGCGAGCGCATGGAGCGGCTCGTCGAGCACTTCCACAGTGTGCTCGCGCAGGCCGTGGCCGCGCCGGACACCCGCGTCGACGGCTTCGAGGTGCTGCCCGCGCACGAGCGGGACCTCGTCCTGCGCGAGTGGAACCCCGCGCCGCGCCCCCGGCCCACGGAAGGCGCGCTGCTGCACGAACTCGTCGCCCGGCACGCCGCCGAGCGGCCCGGCGCCGTCGCCATGCGGTTCGAGGGCGAGCAGCTCGGCCACGGGGAGCTCGACGCCCGCGCCAACCGGCTCGCGCACCTGCTGCGCGAGCGCTGGGGCACAGGCCCCGACCAGGTCGTCGGCGTCCTCCTCGACCGCGGACTCGACCTCCCGGTCGCCCAGCTCGCGGTCCTCAAGGCCGGTGGCGCCTGGCTGCCGATCGACCCGCAGTACCCCGCCGACCGCATCGCTCACCAGCTCGCCGACGCGGGCGTGCGCACCGTACTGACGAGCAAGGACCTGGCCCACCTGGTGCCCGGCCCCGTCGACCACTGGTGCATGGACGACGCGGCGGGGGAGCTCGCGGAACTGCCCGCTGACGCACCGGCCGTCGACGTCCGCCCCGACCACCTCGCGTACGTCATCTACACCTCCGGCTCCACCGGCAGGCCCAAGGGCGTGCTGATCTCCCACCGGTCGGCGGTGGGCTTCGTGGAGGGCGTCCGCGAACTGTTCCGGATCACCCCGGACGACCGGCTGCTCCAGTTCGCCAACCCCGCCTTCGACGTCAGCGTCTTCGACTTCTACGCGGCACTCGGCTCCGGCGCGGCCGTCATCGGCGCCCCGCGCGAGCGACTGCTCGACCCCGACGCCCTCCAGGAACTGCTGCGCGCGGAGCGGGTGACGGTCGCCGACGTGCCCCCGGCCGTGCTGCGGCTGCTCGACCCCGCGCCGCTGAACGACCTGCGGGTGCTCTTCGTGGGCCTGGAGGCGTTCCCCGCGGAGCTCGTCAACCGCTGGAGCGCGCCCGGCCGGGACTTCCACAACGGCTACGGCCCGACCGAGGCCACCGTCGCCTGCGTCGACTACCTCTGCCCACCCGGGGGCCTCACCGCCGCGCCGCCGATCGGCCGCGCCATGGCGGGCCACCGGGCGTACGTCCTGGACGCCGCCTTCCGGCCGGTGCCGGTCGGCGTGCCGGGCGAGCTGTACGTGGCCGGCACCGGGCTCGCACGCGGCTATCTGGGCCGCCCCGACCTCACCGCGGAACGCTTCCTGCCGGACCCCTTCGCGCAGGCACCGGGCGAGCGGATGTACCGCACCGGCGACGTGGTCCGCTGGCGGTCCGACGGCAATCTGGAGTTCCTCGGCCGCGCCGACCGCCAGGTGAAGATCCGCGGCCTGCGCATCGAACTGGGCGAGGTCGAGCACGCGCTCACCGGCCTGCCCGCCGTGCGCCAGGGCGTCGTCGTGGTGCAGGACCAGGGCACCCCGCACGCCCGCCTGGTCGCCTATGTGGTGCTCGAGCCGGACAGCGCGCCCGGCCTCGACGGCGAACGCGTCCGCCAGGACGTCGCCGGCCGGCTGCCGCTGCACATGGTGCCCGCGGTCGTCGTCCCGCTGGACGCCCTGCCGCTCACCGCCAACGGCAAGGTCGACCAGAAGCGGCTGCCGCTGCCGGAGGCACAGGGCGAGCAGGGGCGCACCCCGCCCGCGACGCCCACCGAGCGCAAGCTCGCCGCCCTGTGGGCCTCCCTGCTCGGCGTCGACGGCGACCGACTCAGCGTCTACGACAGCTTCTTCGGCCTCGGCGGCAACTCGCTGAACCTGATCCGCCTGACCACCGCCGTCAAGCAGGAGTTCGGCGTCACCCTGGAGGTGCGCCGCCTCTACCTCGCGCCGACCGTGCGGGGTGTCGCGGCACTGATCGACGAGCACACCGCGCCCGCCGCCGAGAGCCCGGACATCCTCGTACCCCTCAACCCCGAAGGCTCGCGCCCGGCGTTCTTCTGCGTCCACCCGGCGGGCGGCGCGGCGGTGCCCTACATCCCGCTGGCCCGGCTGCTCGGCGACGACCAGCCGTTCCACGGCCTGGAGGCGCCCGGTCTCCACGGCGGCCCGACCCCGGACACGCTGGCGGAGTTCGCCGCGCTGTACGTCGCGGCCGTCCGCGAGGCCCAGCCGGAGGGCCCGTACCACCTGGGCGGCTGGTCCGTCGGCGGTGCCGTCGCGGCCGAGATGGCCGCGCAACTGCGGGACGCTGGGCAGGAGATCGGCGCGCTGATCCTCTTCGACACCGCCACTCCGGGCGAGGGCTCGCGCGACGGCGGGGGCGCGCCGGACCACGCCGAGCGCCTGGCCTCCTTCGTACACGACCTGGCCCACCTGCGCGAGCGGCCGGTGCCCGACGTCGGCCTCGCGCACCTGCGCACGCTCACCGACGACGAGCGGACGGACCACGTGGTGCGCCTGCTGGAGGAGAGCGACCTGGTACCCGAGGGCGTACGGGACGAACTGCGCGCCCGCGTCGGGGTGTTCCTGGCCACCACCGAGGCCGTACGCACCCACGTGCCGCGTCCCGTCGACGCCCGCGTCACCCTCCTCCGCGCGGCCGAGGAGGACAACGTCCCGGTCGCGCTGTGGCGCGAGCTCGCCGGGCGCGGCGCCGACCACGTAGAGGTCCCCGGCACCCACTACACGATGCTCCAGCCGCCCCACGTCGAGGAACTGGCCCGCGCGGTGCGGCGGGCGCTCGACGCGGCGGCGGGCTGAGCGGAGCGGATCTCGGGCAGCCGGCCGGGCAGCCCGCCGAGCGGGACGCCGGGAAATCTTCGATCAGTCTTCGAGCAGCCTTCGAACAAGAGGAGCGGAACGGTGGAGTTGGAGCCGACGGCACAGCAGCGGGAGTTCCGCGAGCGGATCTGCGCGCTGCTGTGCTCGGAGGAGGTCCGTGCCGAGGTCGCGGCGGTCCGCGGCGCGCGGGGCGTGGAGCCGGGGCTGCTCGACGTCTACCGCAGGCTGGGCGAACGCGGCTGGCTCGCGGTCAACTGGCCGCAGGAGTACGGCGGGCTGGGCGGCACCCTCCAGGACAAGGCGATCCTCACGGAGGAGCTCATCGCCCACGGTGTGCCCGACATCGTGCACACACTGAGCATCGACATCGTCGGCCTGGCCCTGATGATGTACGGCACGGACAGCCAGAAGAGCCGGCTCCTGCCGAGGATCGCCCGGGGCGAGGGCGCCGCGAGCATCCTCTTCAGCGAGCCCGCCGTGGGCTCCGACCTGGCGTCGCTCCAGACCCGTGCCGAGCCGGACGGCGACGGCTGGCGGATCCACGGGCGCAAGGTCTACAGCATGAAGTCGCACCTCGCCGACTTCGCGCTGTGCGCGGCTCGCACGAGCGAGTCCGAGGTGAAGTACCACGGCATCACGCTGTTCGCCGTGCCGCTGAAGACACCGGGCGTCCTGGTGGACCCGCTGTGGAACCTCGGCGACGAGCGGTTCGGCGACGTCACCCTCACCGGCATCAGGGTCACCGAGGACGACGTCGTCGGCGAGGTCGACGGCGGCTGGGAGGTCATCAACAGCGTCCTCGGACTGGAGCGCACGGGCGTCGAGTTCGAGGCCAAGGCGTGCCGCTGGTTCGACGCGCTGCTGCGGCACGCGGCCGGCACGGGGCTGCTCGACCACCCGGTGCACGGGCCGCGGCTGGTGGAGCTCGACTCCTGGGTACGGGCCGCCCGGCTGCTCGCCTGGCGCTCGGTCACCGAGCTCGGCGAGGGCGCGAGCGACGACGTGCACAACGCCATGTCCAAGCTGATCACTTCGGAGGTCGCCCAGGACGTGGCACAGGCCCACCTGGACCTCACCGGGCTGGAGGGCGCGCTCACCCGCCACGACGAGGGAGCGGTGACGGAGGGCACGGGCGAGGCCGCCTACCGCGAGGCGGTGGGCCTCACGCTCGCGTCGGGCACGTCGGAGGTGATGCGGTCGCTGATCGCGTCGACGGGGCTGGGCCTGCTGGCGTGAGGGCGAGGTGTCTCGACAGCCTGGCGGGTCCGAGGCCGCATCCACATCGGCATCAGCCGCATCCAGCCCGTCCGGCGTTCGAGGACGCTCCCGGACTTCTTCCGCGGGGCACCGAGGGCGCTTTACGCCGCAGGCGCGAACCGGCCCGCAGCCGGGGGCCTGGGGCACGCGCCCCCACGCGGCTGAGCCGCACCTCAGATGCGGCGGGAAGGGACGGGGCCGGGGAAAACCCCGCCGGCCGGCCAGAACGTACGGAGGACCACCCACATGAAGATCACCCTGAGCCCCGGTCAGCGGACACTCGAAGCCCGACTCGGCGAGTTCCTCGACGAAGAGCTCACCCCCTTGGTGCGCCGCATGGCAGACCGCTCCCCCCGCACGAGCACCGAGGACGACGCCGACATCCGCGCCATGGTCCACCAGGCGCTCACCGACCTGGGCCTGTCCGCCCTGTCGCTCCCAGAGGCGCTGGGCGGCCGGGAGCGCCCCCAGGAAGCCTGGGCGGTCGCCGCTGAGCAGCTGGGGGCCGCCCTGTACCAGGGGCCGCTGCTGGACACGGTGACCGCCGCCGAGCTCCTGGCGCGTACGGACGCGAACGGCGTGCGGGACGAGCTCCTGCCGGCCGTCGCCGGCGGCATCCGGATCGCGCTGGCAGCGCGCGAGCACGGCACCGGCACGACCGCCGTCCCGGCCCCGCTGACCGTCGGCCAGGACCGGAAGTCGGTCACCGGCACCCGGACGTTCGTCGGCTTCGTGCCGGAGGCGGACCTTCTCCTGGTGGTCGGCCACGAGGGCAGCACGGTGCGCGTCGCGCTCGTACGGCCGGACGCGCCCGGAGTGACCGCCCGGCGCCACGAGGAGCTGGGGCGGGGCGAGCTGTACGCGGTCGCCTTCGACGGTGCCCCTGTCGACAGTTGGCTGGAAACGGACGCCGGTGCCTCCCTCGCGGAGGACTGGCGGACGGTGCTCGACGCCGCTCGCGTCCGGCAGGCCGCGTATCTCGTCGGACTCGGCCGGGGCGCTCTCGACCTGGCGGTCTCCTACGCGAAGTCCCGCAAGCAGTTCGGGAAGCCCTTGGGCCACCAACAGGTGATCGCGCTGCGGCTGGCCGATCTCACCGCCCGCCTCGACGCCGTACGACTGGTCGTCCGGGCCGCCGCGTGGGCGGCGGACCGGCGCACGGGCGCGGTCCGGCTGGAGGCGGCGCAGGCGCTGGCCATGGCGGCCGAAACCGCGCGCAAGATCACCGCGGAGGTCATGCAGGTGCACGGTGCGTACGGGATGACGGAAGACAGCGACGCTCAACTGTTCTATCGTCGCGCCGCGGTGGAGTCTCTCCGCCTGGGGTCACCCGCTGAGCTGCGCGGCGAGGTGGTCCCGCTGCTCAAGGACCGGCTGACCGGCCTGGGGCATCCGCAGTCTGCATGAATTCCCCAGGTGGCTATGTGGAGGGAGGTGGACCCGTTGGAGGAGCCCGTATGCAGCGGGACCAAGGAGCCCGGTGCGGCGGACGAACGCGTCGGCACGCGTGAGCCGGTGGCGGCAGGGGCCGACGGCGGGGACACCGGGGCCGGGGGCCGGGGCACGCACCGTACGGAGTTCTGGGCGGGTGCGCGGGCCATGACCCCGTTCATGATCGGCGCGTTCCCCATGGGCATCATCGCCGGAGCCGCCGGGATCGCCGGGGGCATCGGCTGGGCGGGAACCGTCGCCATGGCCGCCGCCGTCAACTCCGGCACCGCGATGCTCGCCGGCCAGCAGCTGCTCCGCGACGGGGTGGGCTGGCCGATCATCCTTCTCACCACCCTGGTGCTGAGCCTGCGGATGATGATCTACGCGATCATGCTCCGGCCGCACATGCGCGAGCTGCCGCAGCGCTGGCGGGCGCTGCTGGCCTTCGGGCTGGTCGACGCGGTCTTCTTCGTCGTCGTCGACAAGTTCAAGACGCTGACCGGCATCCGGGACCGGCAGTGGTACTTCCTCGGCGCGTCGATGGCGATGTTCGCCAACTGGATCACGTCCCTCGTCCTGGGCATGATTCTCGGCTCGGCCGTGCCGGACATCGCCCACCAGGGCCTCGAATTCCCCATGACGGCGATCTTCATCGCCATGATGGCGGGCGCGATGGTCAACTGGAAGGTGTGGGCCGCGGTGCTGGGCGCCGGGGCGCTCGCCCTTGCCGCGCACCCCCTGCCGTACAACCTCGGACTCGTCGTCGCCACGCTCGGCGGCGCGGCGATCGGCGCGGGCTGCGACACCTGGGAGAAGAAGCGCGCGAAGTCCACGGAGGCGGCCTGATGTTCCTGACCCTGCTCATCATCGGCATGGCCGCCTGCGCCTTCGCGACGCGCTATCTGCCCATCGTGCTGTTCCAGGACCGCGAACTGCCGGACGCGGTGAAGACCGCGCTGAACTACGTGCCGGGAGCGGTGCTCGCGGCCCTGGTCTTCCCCGAGGTCGTCACGCCCATGTACGAGGGCGGCGGGGAATGGGCGGTCCCGACGCTGGTCGGCGGCATCGTCACCCTGATCGCGGGCCGCCTGATCAAGAACTTCCTGGCGGTGGCGGCGATCGGTGTGGTGACGTTCTTCGTCCTGCGGCAGCTGCTGGGCGCTTAGGCGGTGTCCCCGGGAGCCGGACCGGCCGGCCGCGGCGGACGAGGGTGCGCAGGCGAGCCCGTCCGGCGGCTGAGGGCACGACAGGCCACCCCCGCACCCGCTGTCCGCCGAAAAGGACGCGACTGACCACCGAAAAGGACCCGCATGCCACCCCGCCTCGCCGTCGTCCACGACAACGGCTCCGTGACCCCGCTCCAGCTCGCCGCGGCCGCCGCCGGCCACTGCGAACTTCTCCTCCTCTGCGACCTGTCCGTACCCGCCGTCGCCAAGGACCTCCCGCTGCTGCGGGAGATCGGCACCATGGTGGAGTTCGACGCCGGTGCGCCCCTGGCCGAGGCCACGGCCCGGCGGCTGGAAGCCCTCGGCCCGGCCGGGATCACGACCTTCAGCGACCGCGCGCTGGAGGCCACCGCGGCGCTCGCGGAGCGTCTGGGCCTTGCCTTCCACTCCCCGGCCACGGCCGCCGCCCTGGCCGACAAGCACCTCCAGCGTGCCACCCTCGCCGCCGCGGGAGTGCCCGCGCTGCCCCGCTACGCCGCCGTCTCCGCGCCCGGGGACGCCGCCGAGGCGGCAGCGGCCGTGGGCGCCCCCGCCGTCGTCAAGCCGCGACAGGGCGCGGGCAGCCGCAACACCGTCCTCGCGTGGACTGTCGCGGACTGCGTCCGCACGGTGAAGGAGCTGCTGGCGTCGGGCGAGAGCGAGTTGGTGCTGGAGGAGTATCTCGTCGGCGACCCGGCCGTCGCCGGCCCGCGGTGGGGTGACTATGTCTCGGTGGAGTCGGTGGCCGTGGGCGGCAGGATCGTCCAGGTGGGCATCACGGGCAAGCCGCCCCTGCTGGACCCCTTCCGTGAGACCGGCGCCTTCTTCCCCAGCAACGTCGACGCCGCCACGGCCGCCCGGCTCGCCGAATCCACCGAACAGGCGCTGCGCGCGCTGGGGGTGACGTCCGGCATCGCCCACACCGAGTTCAAGCTCACCGCCGACGGCCCGCGCCTGATCGAGGTCAACGGCAGGCTGGGCGGTTTCATCGACGACACCGTCGGCAGGGCGACGGGGTTCCCGATGCTCCGTACCGCCCTCGACTGCGCCCTGGGACGGCTCCCCGCGGACCTCACCGCACCAGTGCACCAACGCATCGCCTTCCAGCGCTTCTTCGCCCCGCCGCTCGACGCCCGCGCGATCGTCTCCATGACGGGCGTCAAGGAAACGAAGGCCCTGCCGGGCGTCCGGCGCGTCGAGGTCGTCCGCCGCCCGGGGCAGGTGGTCGACTGGCGTGAGGGCACCCAGGCGTTCGCCGCCATCGTCTACGGTGAGGCCCCCGACCACGCGGTGCTGGCGGAGCTCTTCGACGCGATCGACAAGACGCTGGTGGTCACGTACGACCGCGGGTCCGGCTGACGCGGCGCCGGGGGCGCGCCACCCGACAGGAACGGGCACAGGAAGTCGGGTGCGGCAGGCCGCGGCCCTCCTAGCGTGAAGGTCGTAAGAGAGAAGGAGACCGGAGTGCTGGAGCAGCTCAACCAGGCCCTGGAGCACGTAGAGGGCCGCCTCGACCAGCGGATCGAGGGAGCGGAGCTGGCGCGGCTCGCGATGACGTCGGAGCACCACTTCCGCCGGATGTTCTCCGCGCTGGCGGGGATGCCGCTGTCGGAGTACGTACGGCGCCGGCGGCTGACCGTCGCGGGAGCCGAAGTGCTCGCGGGGGAGCGGACGCTGCTGGAGATCGCGGTGCGCTACGGCTACACCTCGGGTGAGGCGTTCGCCCGCGCGTTCCGCGCCATGCACGGCGTCGGGCCCGGCGAGGCGCGCCGCACGGGTGCGGCGCTGCGCTCACAGCCCCGGATGTCCTTCCGGCTCGTCGTCGAAGGAAGCAGCAGCATGCGATACCGGATCGTGGAGAAGGAAGAGTTCCGTGTGGTCGGCAGGAAGGCCCGGGTGCCTCTTGTGTACGAGGGGGTGAACCCGGCCATCGCCGCGTTCATCAAGGGCATCGACAAGGAGACGCACCGGCGCATCCACTGCCTGTCCGACCAGCAGCCGGAGGGGATCGTCTCGGTCAGCGACCAGCTGTCCGAGGGCCGGGAGGAAGGATCCGAATTCGACTACTACCACGGCGCGGTGACGGGCGCGCCCACGCCCGAGGACATGGACGAGCTCGCCGTCCCGGCGGGCACGTGGGCCGTCTTCGAGGACTCGGGTCCCTTCCCGCAGTCGCTCCAGCACATGTGGCGGGACGTGTTCACGCAGTGGTTCCCCTCCAACCCGTACCGGAGCCGGCGGGGCCCCGAGATCCTGCGCACGCGGCTGTCGCAGGAGGGGACGCGGGCGGACGTGGAGCTGTGGATACCGGTGGAGCGCGACTGAGCGCGCACCCGCGGTAGGGCCCACCAGACGGGCACCGCGCCTGCCGGCCAGGCAGGGCGGTGCCTTTCCGCGTCGCGGTGCCTTTCTGCGTTGCGGAACCGTCGGTGCCACAACTTGGTGCCACGATGGCTCGCCATGGCGCCATCGGTGTGCCATAATGGTGCCATGGACCTCACGCCCTACGTCGACAACCTCCGGAACGAGCTCGCGGTCGCCGCGGACGCCGGTGGCGAGGAAGCCCGAGCCCTCGCCGACCGGCTCACCACGCCCCTGGAGTCCGCCGCCCGGCTGATGCTGCTGAACGCGCTGTCCGCCGCGATGGCGGAGGTCACCGGAGATCTCGCGCCCGGCTCGGTCGACGTCCGGCTGCGGGGCCTCGACCCCGAGTTCGTGGTCACGGCCCCGCCCGCGCAGGAGCCGTACGAGCGGGCAGGCGAGCCGGCGGCCGCACCCGCGCCGGCCGCGGTCCCGGAGGGGGACGACGGCGCCACCGCGCGGATCAACTTCCGCCTCCCCGCGCACCTGAAGGCGAAGGCCGAGGAGGCCGCGGGCAAGGAGGGCCTCTCGGTCAACGCCTGGCTCGTACGGGCCGTGGCCACCGCCCTGGAGCCGGGCGGAAGGGCCCGCCCCGCCGCCCGCGGCCGCGCCGTGGGCGGCCAGGGATACACGGGCTGGGTCCGCTAGCCGGACCGGCACGGAGCACCACCTCTCACCACCCCCGCGAGCCGCGGGGCCACCACCCCCGCCGACCGCGGGGACGCACACGAGCCACGAGGACGGGACAGCCATGCCAACTTTCGACACCCCTGACCCCATCGCCGTCATCCTCGAATTCGATGTCGGCATCGCCCGGATCATCGCGGGCAAGCGCACGGACACCGTCGTCGAGGTGCTGCCGGCCAACTCCGCCAAGGACGACGACGTACGGGTCGCCCAGCAGACCAAAGTCACCTTCGCGGGCGGCAAGTTGCTGGTGAAGGGCCCCAGGAAGCGCACCGTGTTCGGCAGGAGCGGGGCGATCGAGCTGACCGTCGAGCTGCCGGCCGGATCGCACGTCCAGGGCTTCGCGCCCATGGCGGACCTCATCTGCGAGGGCGCCTTCGGGGACTGCCGGCTCAAGACCTCGCTCGGTGACATCCAGGTCGACCAGGCGGCCACCGTCAACCTCAGGACCAGCCACGGCGACATCCGCGTGGCCCGCGTGACGGGTGACGCCGACATCGTCGGCGCGGGCCGGATCGAGATCGGTGAGATCGCCGGCGCGGCCTCGGTCAAGAACGGCAACGGCGACACGGAGATCGGCGAGATCGCCGGAGACCTGGTGGCGCGCTCGGCCAACGGCACCATCTCGGTCGGCGTCGCACAGGGCGGGGTCGAGGCCAAGTCCGCCAACGGCGCCATCCACGTCGGCGAGGTGGCGCGCGGGAAGGTCACGCTCCAGGGCTCCACCGGCGACCTCGAGGTCGGTATCCGGCGGACCACCGCGGCCTGGCTCGACGTGAGCACCGGCGCCGGCACCGTGCGCAACTCCCTCGGCCCGGCCGAAGGCCCCGAGGACGGCGAGGAGACCGTCGAGGTGCACGCCCGCACCTCCGTCGGCGACATCGTGATCCACCGCGCCTGACCACCCGGCGCGCCCTCCCGGGGGCCGCTCCCGGCCCCCTTCCCACAGAAGGGATCCGACAGCCATGACGCCTCCTGCGGCGATCACCGCCACGGGACTGGTGAAGTCCTACGGCGACAAGAAAGTGCTCGACGGCAGCGACCTGAGCATCGCCGAGGGCACGGTCTTCGCCCTCCTCGGCCCCAACGGCGCGGGCAAGACCACCACCGTGCAGATCCTCTCCACGCTCATCCCCGCCGACGCCGGCGAGGCGTACGTCGCGGGATGCCACCTGACCCGCGAGGCGGACGCCGTGCGCACCGCGATCGGCGTCACCGGCCAGTTCTCCGCGGTGGACAACCTGCTCACCGCCGAGGAGAACCTGGCCCTCATGGCGGACCTGCACCACCTGGACCGCCGCGAGGGCCGGCGGCGCGCCGCCGAACTGCTGCGCCGCTTCGACCTGACCGACGTGGCCAGGAAGACCGCGAGCACCTTCTCGGGCGGCATGCGGCGCAAGCTCGACCTCGCCATGACGCTGGTCGGCGACCCGCGGGTCATCTTCCTCGACGAGCCGACCACCGGGCTCGACCCGCGCAGCCGGCGCACGATGTGGGAGATCATCCGCGGCCTGGTCACCGACGAGGGCGTGACCATCTTCCTGACGACGCAGTATCTGGAGGAGGCCGACCAACTCGCCGACCGCATCGCCGTCCTGGACCACGGGCACCTCGTCGCCGAGGGCACCGCGGAAGAGCTCAAGCGCCGGATCCCCGGCGGCCACATCCAGCTGCGGTTCGCCGACCTCGGCGGACTCGACGCCGCGGCCACCCGCTTCGGTGCCGTGACGCGCGACGACGAGACGCTCACCCTGCGCGTCCCCAGCGACGGCAGCGTCCTCACGCTGCGCGCCGTCCTCGATGTCCTGGAGGCCGCCTCGATCGAGGCGGAGTCGCTCACCATGCACACCCCCGACCTCGACGACGTCTTCCTGACCCTGACCGGCAACTCCGCCAAGGAGGCGGTCCGATGAGCACGATCTCCTACGCCGTCAGCGACTCGATGACGATGCTGCGGCGCAACCTCAAGCACGCCCTGCGCTACCCCGCCATGACGGTCTCGGTCGTCGCGATGCCCGTGGTCATGCTGCTGCTCTTCAACTACGTCTTCGGGGGCGCGCTCGGCGACGGCATAGGCGGTACCCCCTCCGGCGGCAGCGCGTACATCGACTACGTCGCTCCCGGGATCATCCTGATGGCCGCGACCTCCGGGGCCATGGCCACGGCGGTCGGCGTGTCCGTCGACATGACCGAGGGCATCGTCAACCGCTTCCGCACGATGGCGATCTCCCGCGCGTCATTCCTGACCGGGCATGTCGTCGGCAGCGTGATCCAGACCCTGGTCAGTGTCGCCGCCGTCATAGGCGTCGCGCTGCTCATGGGCTTCCGCCCCAGCGCGGGGCCGGCCGAGTGGGCCGCCGCCGCCGGCCTGCTCACCCTGCTCATGTTCGCGCTCACCTGGCTGGCGGCCGCGATCGGCCTGGTCGCCAGGAACCCCGAGACGGCCAGCAACATCCCGCTGCCGTTCCAGTTCCTCCCCTTCGTGGGCAGTGCCATCGTCCCGCCGGAGTCCATGCCCACGGGGCTGCGCTGGTTCGCCGAGTACCAGCCGTTCACGCCCATCATCGAGACGCTGCGCGGCCTGCTGATGGGCACGCACATAGGCAACAGCGGTATCGCGGCCGTCGCGTGGTGCCTCGGTCTGACGGCGGTCGGCTACTGGTGGGCGCGTTCGGTGTTCCGCCGGGTCAAGTGACCCGCAGGGGTGGAAAGGACCGTGAATGCTTCCTTCCGGACGGATGATCGATTAGTTTCGGTGGCCGGGGAGGACATCACGGTGCCCAACGGAAGTTTGCTCGCGGTCAGTGACCTGCACGTCGTCTACAAGGACAATCGCTCTCTCGTCGAACAGCTGCGGCCGAGAGCCGACGGCGACTGGCTGATCGTCGCCGGTGATGTCGCCGAGAAATACGCCGACATCGAGTGGGCACTCCGCCTCCTCGCCGGCCGCTTCGCCAAGGTCGTCTGGGCGCCGGGGAACCACGAGCTGTGGACCCACCCCAAGGACCCCGTCGACCTGCGCGGCGAGAAGCGCTATCTGCACCTCGTGGAGCTGTGCCGGAGTCTGGGCATCGCCACCCGGGAGGATCCGTATCCGGTCTGGCAGGGCGAGGGCGGCCCGGTGGCCGTGGCCCCGCTCTTCGTGCTCTACGACTATTCCTTCCGGGTGCCCGGCGCCGACACCAAGGAGGAGTCGCTGCGCCGCGCGTACGAGGCGGGAGTGGTCTGCGCCGACGAGCACTTCCTGCACCCGGACCCCTATCCGGGCCGTGACGACTGGTGCCGGGCGCGGGTGCGGTACACGGAGGACAGGCTCGCCGCCGTCGACCCCGCCCACCGCACCGTGCTCGTCAACCACTGGCCGATGCTCCGGCACCCCACGGAGATCCTGCGCTACCCCGACTTCGCCCAGTGGTGCGGCACCGAGCTGACCGCCGACTGGCACCGGAGGTTCCGCGCGGCGGCCGTGGTCTACGGCCACCTGCACATCCCCCGCGTCACCTGGCACGACGGAGTCCGCTTCGAGGAGGTCTCGGTCGGCTATCCGCGCGAGTGGCGCCCCCGCCCCCCGCGCGAACCCCTGCGGCAGATCCTGCCCAGACCGGCCGGCGAGCGGCGAGGAGCAGCCTGGTGATCGAGCGCATCCTGCCTGCCGAAACGGTCTCGGAGGAGAACTTCGGCCCGCTGCCCGCCGACGTGGCGCACCTCCTCCTTCCCGAGGAGGCCGCGCACGTGGTGCGCGCGGTGCCCAAGCGGAAGGGCGAGTTCGCGACCGTACGGGTCTGCGCGCGCAAGGCCCTCGGACAACTCGGCCTGGCACCCGTGCCCCTGCTCCCCAACCGGCGCGGCGCCCCCGGCTGGCCCGCCGGCGTGGTCGGCAGCATGACCCACTGCGAGGGCTACCGCGCGGCCGTCGTGGCGCGCGCGGCCGACGCCGTGTCCATAGGCATCGACGCCGAACCGGACGCTCCGCTGCCCGACGGTGTCCTCGATGCGATATCCCTCCCGGCCGAGCGGACGCAATTGGCCGAACTGGCCGCGCGACGGCCCGAGGTGGCCTGGGACCGGATGCTCTTCAGCGCGAAGGAGAGCGTCTTCAAGACCTGGTATCCGCTCACGGCCCAGGAGCTCGACTTCAGCGAGGCGGAGCTCTCCTTCGACGCGGCGGGCGGAACGTTCTCGGCTCGCTTGCTGGTGCCGGGGCCTGTGGTCGGCGGATGCCGCTTGGAGGGTTTCACGGGGCGGTGGCTGGCGGCGGAGGGTCTGGTCGTGACGGCGATCGCCCTGATGGCGGGCTCGCGATCCCCGGAGGGCGGGCTGAGGGAGTCTTCGGTGGGGTGCGGCTAGGGGGTGCGGGGCTGGGGAAAAAGATCAGGTGGCGAGGGGGAAATTCGTGAACGTCACGGCAGATAAGGGGAGTTCGCGATTCCGTGCGGCGGTCAGTGCCGCGTCGAGCTCGCCCACCTCTTCCGGTGTGAGGGCCACCACCCACTCGCCCTCGCCGGTGAAGTCGGCGGACCGCCAGACGCTCGGCCCGGTCACGGGCTCGGTGAGGATCTCGGTCATACGGGCCCCACTCCGGGTCGGAAGAAGTCGAATTCCCCTCGACTTCCCCTCGACCGCGTGAGGAAGAAGGCGGCTGCGCAAGGGAGTTGAGGGCACCCACGCGGGCGTGAACTCGATCACCTCCGCCTCCGGTCCATGGCGTGGGCAGCTGCCCTCGTGGAAAGGTTTTCCCGAGGGCCACCGATTCCAAGTCCGTGCGGAGACAGTGCGACCGGCGACGCGCCGGCGTCGAGTCGACGACCGGCACAGCGACGGAGAAACAGTGACCAGGTCGAAGCGATTGCCCGTCCTCGTGACCGGTGCCGCCCTGCTCGGGGGTGTGCTGGCCGGCTGTGGTTCCGGTGGCGGATCGTCCGCTTCCGGCGGTACCGACACCCTGTCCGTCGGGCTCGTCGCCGAGCCGGCGAGCCTGGACTTCACCACCACCGACGGCGCCGCGATCCCCCAGGCGCTGCTGGGCAGCGTCTACGAAGGGCTGGTCCGGCTCGACCAGCAGGGCAGGATCCAGCCGCAGCTCGCCGAGCGGTACGAGCGCTCCGACGACGGCCGGACGTACACCTTCCACCTCCGTCAGGGGGTGAAGTTCACCAACGGCGCCGACTTCACCGCCGACGACGTGGTGTTCTCGATCGACCGCGTCAAGAGAGACTGGAAGCTGAAGATCGCCCGCCAGATGGACGTGGTCGAGAAGGCGGAGAAGGCCGACGACCACACCGTCACGGTCACGCTCGGCCGCCCCAGCAACGGCTGGCTGTTCTCGATGACCGAGCGCGTCGGCGCGATGTTCAGCCGCACCGGCGTGGGCGACCTCGCCAACCACCCCGTGGGCACCGGCCCGTTCGAGCTGGCCGAGCGGCGGCGCGGCGAGCGCATCGTGCTCGACCGCAACTCCGCCTACTGGGGCACCGCGCCCCAGCTGAGCAAGGTGACCCTGAAGTACTTCAAGGACGCCGGGGCGATGAACAACGCCATGCTCACCCACGGCATCGACGTCCTCGGCACGGTGCAGGCCCCCGAGTCGCTCTCCCGCTTCGCCGACACCAACCGCTTCCAGACCATCGAGGGCACCTCGACCGGCGAGGTGGTCCTGTCGATGAACAACGCCCGCGAGCCGTTCAAGGACAAGCGCGTCCGCCAGGCCGTGCGCCACGCCATCGACCACAGGGCGCTCGTCGCCACCGCCCGATCCGGCCACGGCAAGCTCATCGGCACCATGGCCACCCCCACCGACCCCTGGTACGAGGACCTCACCGGCAGCTATCCGTACGACCCGGCCAAGGCGGAGCAGCTCCTCAAGGACGCGGGCGCGGAGGGGAGGAGCCTGCGGCTGCGGGTGCCCAACCTGCCGTACGCCGTCTCCGCCGCACAGGTCGTGAAGTCCCAGCTCGACCAGGTCGGGCTGAAGGTGGGGATCGAGCCGCTGGAGTTCCCCGCGCGCTGGCTGTCGGAGGTCTTCACCAAGGGCGACTACGACATGTCGATCATCGACCACGCCGAGCCGCGCGACCTGTGGACCTTCGCCGACAGCGGCTACTACTTCCACTACGACAACCCCGAATTCGGCAGGCTGCTCAAGGAGGGCGACGCCGGGAAGCCGGCGGAGGAGACCGCCCGCTACCGCCAGGCGGCCCGGCTGCTGTCCGACGACGCGGCCGCCGACTGGCTGTATCTGATGCCCAACCTGATGGTCGCCGACAAGAACCTCACCGGCCTGCCGGTCAACCAGACCGGCGAAGGCTTCGAGCTCACCGGTGTCCGCTGGGCCAAGAAGTGAGGCTGCTGCCGCGCAAGCTCGCCTCGCTGCTGATCAGCGCGGTGATCGCGAGCTTCGTGGTCTTCGCCTTCCTGGCCGTGCTGCCGGGCGACCCCGCCGAGGTGGCCCTCGGCACCAACGCCACGCCCGGCGCGGTGGCCGCGCTGCGGCACGAATTCGGCACCGACCGGCCCCTGGCCGTGCAGTATCTCGACTGGGCCCAGGGGCTGCCGCACGGCGACTTCGGCACCTCCTATGTCACCCACGACCCCATCGGCCCCCGGATCACCGACCGTCTGGGCGTCACCTGCTGGCTGGCCCTGGGCGGCATGTGCGTCGCCGTGCTCCTCGCGCTGCCCGCCGGTGTGCTCGCCGCCGCCTGGCACCGCCGGGCCGCCGGGACGCTGCTGTCCGCGCTCAGCCAGGCGGGCATCGCCGTGCCGGCCTTCCTCGCGGGCATCCTCCTCGTCTACGTCTTCGCGGTCCGGGCGGGCGTCCTGCCGGCGGGCGGCTACACCCCGCTCGCCGAGGACCCCGGCGCGTGGGCGCGCCACCTCGTCCTGCCGTGCCTGTCCCTCGGCCTGGTGCAGGGCGCCGTCCTCACCCGCTATGTGCGCTCCGCCGTGCTGACCGTCCTGCACCAGGACTTCCTGCGCACCGCCCGCGCCAAGGGCAGGCGCCGCCGCGCCGCCCTGTGGCGGCACGGCCTGCCCAACGCGGCCGTCCCCGTGCTCACCGTGCTCGGCCTCCAGCTGAGCGCGGTGCTCGTCGGCGCCGTCGTCGTGGAGCGCGTCTTCGTCGTCCCCGGCCTCGGCGACCTGCTCCTCCAGGGCGTGGCCGACCGCGATCTGCTGCTGGTGCAGGGCGTGGTGACCGTCCTGGTGGTGGCGGTGCTCGTGGTGAACGTCGTGACCGACCTGCTCTACCACCTGCTCGACCCCAGGCTGCGGAGCCGCTGATGAGACACCGTGCCACGCTGACGGCCGGTGGCGCCCTGGTCGCCCTCGTCCTCGCCGCCGCGCTGCTCTCCCTGCTGTGGACCCCCTACGACCCCCTGCACGTCGACGCGGCCCACCGGCTGGCACCGTCCGGCGGCGGACACCTTCTGGGCACCGACCAGTTCGGCCGGGACGTCGCCAGCAGGCTGATGACCGGGGCCCGCACCACCGTCTTCGTGGGGCTGGTGGCCGTCGGCTCCGCGACGGTCCTCGGAGTGCCGATGGGCATCGCGGCCGGGATGTCCCAAGGATTCCTCGGTGCGCTGGTGATGCGGGTGAGCGACTTCCTGCTGGCCTTCCCCGCGCTGCTGCTGGCCATCATGCTGGCGGCCGTCTACGGCACCAGCACGCTCACCGCGATGACCGCCATCGGCATCGCCTCGGCGCCCGGCTTCGCCCGGGTGAGCCGGGCGGCCACACTGCGCGTCATGGCGGCCGAGTACATCGACGCGGCCCGGCTCGCCCGGCGCACCCCTGTGGCCATCGCCTGGCGGCACGTCCTGCCGAACATCCGGGACGTCGTCATCGTGCAGGTGTCCGTCGCCTTCGCCACCGCCGTGCTCGCCGAAGCCGCGCTGTCCTACCTGGGTCTCGGCACCCCGCCGCCCACGCCCTCCTGGGGGCGCATGCTGCTGGACTCCCAGGAGCTGCTGTTCTCCAAGCCCGAGCTGTGCCTGTGGCCGGGGCTCGCCATCGCCGCCGCCGTCCTCGGCCTCAACCTCTTCGGCGACGGGCTGCGCGACCGCTTCGACCCCACGCTCGAAGGAGTCCGATGACCACCGCGCCCCTGCTGGAGGTCACCGGGCTGGGCGTGACCGCGGGCGCCGTGCCGCTCGTGCGCGATGTCTCCTTCTCCCTCGCGCGCGGCGAACGCCTCGGCGTCATCGGCGAGTCCGGCTCCGGCAAGACCCTCACCGCCCTCGCCCTGCTCGGCCTCCTCGACGACACCCTGCGGGCCACCGGCGGCGCCCGGCTCGACGGCGTGCCCTTCGACCTCGTGGGCGCCTCCGACCGCGAGCTGTCGACCGTGCGCGGAAAGCTCGCCGGAATGGTCTTCCAGGAGCCGATGACCGCCCTCAACCCCGTGATGCGCGTCGGCCCGCAGATCGCGGAGACCCTGCGGCTGCACGGAGCCCGTACGGAGCGCGCCGCCGCCCGGGAGGCGGCGGTGGGCCTCCTGGGCCGCCTGCGGCTGCCCGACCCCGTCCGCGCCGCGCGCTCCTACCCCCACCAGCTCTCCGGCGGCCAGCGGCAGCGCGGCGTCCTCGGCATCGCCCTCGCCAACGACCCGGCCCTGCTGATCTGCGACGAACCGACCACGGCCCTCGACGTCACCGTGCAGAAGGACATCGTCGACCTGATCACCGGCCTGTCCGAGGAGCGCGGCACGGCGGTGCTCCACATCAGCCACGACCTCGCGCTCGTCGGCTCGGTGTGCCACCGCGTGCTGGTGATGTACGGCGGGCGCGTCGTGGAGAGCGGGCCCGTGCGGCGGGTGCTGTCGCGCCCGGCCCATCCGTACACCGAGGCCCTCCTCGCCGCGTGCGACCTCTCGCCCGGCGCCCGCCCACGGGCGATCCCCGGGACCGTGCCCGCGCCCGGCGCGCTGCCGGAAGGCTGCGTCTTCCGGGACCGCTGCGCCTACGCGGACGACGCCTGTGCCGTACGCCCCGAACCGGTCACGGACGCGGCGGGCGGCACCGTCGCCTGCTGGCACCCCCGCCCCGGAAGCGCCCCGGCCGGGACCGTGCCGCCGTCGCCGGAGACGCCCCGGGAGGCCGGCCGGGTGCTGCTCACCGCCCGGAACCTGACCCGCCGCTACGCCCGTCCGCGGGCCCGTCCCTTCGCGCCGCGCGCGTACGTCACCGCGCTGGAGGACGTCGGTCTGGAGCTGCGCGCCGGACGGCGCCTCGGCGTCGTGGGGGAGTCGGGCTCCGGCAAGACGACGCTGCTGCGCCTGCTCGCCGGGCTGGACCGGCCGACGTCGGGCACGGTGGAGGGCGCGGGCCGGGCGGGCCTCCAGGTCGTCTTCCAGGACCCCATGGGCTCGCTGGACCCGCGGATGCGCGTACGGGACATCGTCGCGGAGCCCCTGCGCGG
Source organism: Streptomyces sp. NPDC025618 (assembly GCF_055558795.1). Classification (NCBI taxonomy): domain Bacteria; kingdom Bacillati; phylum Actinomycetota; class Actinomycetes; order Kitasatosporales; family Streptomycetaceae; genus Streptomyces; species Streptomyces sp. NPDC025618. The sequence continues at coordinate 31,588 of NZ_JBVHLW010000045.1, forward strand.
CGCCGCCTCCGCCGGGCGGGTCGCGGAACTGCTCGCCGCGGTGGGCCTGCCCGCGGACGCGGCGGGCCGCTACCCCCACCAGTTCTCGGGCGGCCAGCGCCAGCGCGTCGCCATCGCCCGCGCGCTCGCCCCGGAACCCTCGGTGCTGCTGGCGGACGAGCCGGTGAGCGCGCTCGACGTCTCGGTGCGGGCACAGATCCTCGACGTGCTGAGGGCGGTGACAAAGGAGCGGGGCATGGGGCTGTGCGTGGTGTCCCACGACCTGGGGGTGATCCGCTACCTGTGCGACGACGTGCTCGTGATGCGGCAGGGCCGGGTGGTGGAGCGGGGCACGGTGGACGCGGTCTGGAACGACCCGCGGCACGCCTGTACGCGGCAACTGCTGCGCGCGGTACCGGTGCTGGGGCGGGGCCTCTCCGGCTGAGATGGCGCCGGTCCCGTGAGCGGGGAGGTCGGCACCCGGGCGCGGCTGTTGTCCTTGTCGGCCCCGCGCATGCTCGGGGCGAACGGCCGCGCCCAGGTTGCCGCCGTCGCCCTAGATGATGTCGCCGCATCAGCAACCCAGTCAATCCTAAGAGTTGCCCCTACACCTTCAAGGAAAAGCTTAGGGTTGATCCATGACCCTCGACGACCTGAAGGTGTTCGTCATGGTGTGTGAGGCACGCAACCTCAGCGCCGTGGCCCGGGAGATGAAGTGCACGCAGTCCGCGGTCAGCCAGCACGTGCGCCGCCTGGAGAAGGAGGTCGGCCTCCCGCTGATGGAGCGCCGGCCGCGCGGCGTCGTGCCCACGCCGGCCGGCCGGATCCTCCGGCGCGCCGCCTCGGACAGCCTCACCGCGCTGTCCGAGGGACTGCGGATGCTCGACGAGCTGCGGACGGGCCACGGCGGTGGCGTAGTCATCGCCACCGGCGCCACGACGATCCGCAACTTCCTGGGCCCGGCCATCAAGGACTTCAGCCGCGCGTTCCCGGAGGTGGGCCTGGAGTTCCGCACCGAGCGCTCCAGCGGCCGCTGCCTGGACGTGCTGCGGGCCGGTTCCGTCGACCTGGCCTGGGTGACCATCACCCCGGGAGGTGACATCCAGGGCGTCGAACAGCGGCCGGTCGCCAGCCTCGACTGGGTGCTGGCCGTACGGCCGGACGACCCGCTCGCGCAGGAGAGCGCGCTGCGCGCCGAGGACCTGGCCCGGACCCGGCTCATCCGCCCGCCCGCCGGGACGAGTTCGGGCCGGCAGGTGGAGCACTATCTGGGTGAACACGGCCTCCCGGCGCGCGCGACCACCACGCGGGCCACCGACTGGGACACCGCGCTGCTCCTCGCCGAACTCGGGCTGGGGCACGCGCTGATACCCGCGGTGCCGGGGCTGTTCGGCCAGGCGGGTGACGGCGTCCGGCTGATCCCCGTCAGCGGCATCCCGTCACTGGACGTGGGGTGGGCCGCCCGGCAGTGGTCGGCTCTCTCGCCCTCCGCCCGGGAGTTCGCGGACACAGTCACCCGGCACGTCGCCGACGCCTGACCCGTCCAGGGCGCACAGCGTCCCGTACGCGGCCTGCACGAAGGGGGCGAGCGGAGTGGGCGAGGTGTCGGCCAGGGCCGCGATCGCGCAGCCGGAGCGGGGCAGGAACCCGGCGAACGCGCTGAACCCCCGTGTGCCACCGGAGTGATGGAGCAGCGGCCGGCCGCCGCGCGGGCGGAGGTTCCACACGAGGCAGACACGGTGGCCGGTGCGGGGCAGGGCCAGCCGGGGGCGCTGCACGTCGGCGAGCGCGGTCCGCAGGCCGGGCGGTCCGGCGCGTTCGGGGTCGAGCAGGGCCAGCAGGCAGCGGAGCAGGTCGCGGGCGCTGGAGCGGAGGGCGCCGGCGCCCGGCAGCCCGGGGACGAGCCAGGGCGGCCGCGGCCTGCCGTGCCAGTGGCCGGTGGCCTGGGGGCGGTAGGGGTCGCAGTCGGTGTCGGACAGGCCGAGCGGCGCGAGGACGCGCTCGGTGAGGAGGTCCGCGTAGTCACCGCCCGCGGCGCGGGCCAGGACGTGACCCAGCAGCCCCACACCGTAGTTGGAGTAGCGCACCCGGGTGCCGGGCCGGTGGTGCAGCCGGGTGCGGGGGAGGGCGGCCATCAGGTCGGCGGAGGTGAAGGCGGCGTACGGATTGCTGAACCAGGCCGCGCGGGCCTCCCGGCCGATCAGCCCCGGCGGCAGCCTGGGCAGCCCCGAGGTGTGCGTGGCCAGGTGCAGCAGGGTGATCGGCGGGCCCGGTACGACGCGTGGGAGATAGCGGTCCAGGGGATCGTCGTAGCGCACCTCCCCGCGGGCGACGAGTTCGGCGAGCAGCAGTGCCGTGAACGTCTTGGTCAGGGAGCCGACTTCGAAGCGCGTTCCGGGTTCGGCAGCCCCCCGGCACAGCAGCACGCGCTCCTCGCCGCGCACCGCCGCGACGGCCACGGCACGCGCGCCGTCGGCGGCGCCCAACAGGGGCGTGAGGGCACGGGCGAGCGCCTCACTCACGGCTCGCGCGCCGCGCGGGCGAGCGCGATGGAGCCCGCGACGGCGGTGACCACCACGGTGTGCTGGTGGTCCTTGAACCGCTGGTGGGGGTCGTCGTCCACGGGGTCGGCGTCCCGGGGCACGAAACCGTCCTCGTGCTGGAGTGCGGCGATGGCCTCCCAGTCCGAGGGCTCGCAGTAGGGCTCGTCCAGGGAGGCGCCGACGATGAGCAGCTCCGCGACCAGGTCCCACTGCCCGACCTCGCGCCAGATGTCGATCCACACCGGCAGCCAGGTCCGTACGTACGCGGTGAGGTCCGGCGGCAGACCGTGCGGGCGGCCGCCCCAGTCGGTGAGGTGGAAGACCGTGTGGGTCATCGCGTAGGCGGTGATCCAGTTGATCGCCCAGGGCTCCGGCGTGGCGCCCAGCCAGGTGGCGCGGGCGAGCGCGGCCCAGTCGGCGTCGTGGGCGAGCCCGGCGACGCGGGCGGCGTTGGCGACGGCGAGCCGGCGGTTGGGCAGCAGCTCGACGCCCTCCACCGAGCGCAGCCGGGCGCGGTGGGCCAGCAGCCGGTCGAGGTCGGCGTGGCGGTAGCCGCAGCGGACGAAGGGCGCGTACATCTCCAGCGGATCGGTCATCAGGGTGTGCCGGAGCTGGCGCTCGTAGAGCATGTCGCCCTCGCGCAGCTGCTGCCAGGTGAAGTCCATCAGGGCTTGCGCGGCGACCAGTTGGCCGGCCCCGGCCACGCCGTCGCGCAACAGGATGGACGCGGCGAGGGTCGTCTCGCCCAGTGGCTTGTAGACGCTGTCGGGGTCGGCGATCGTCTCGGTGGTGCCTTCCGGGAGGGCGCCGTGCGCGCGGTTGGCGTGCAGCCAGGACAGGGCCCGGTCCGCCATGCTGCGGGCCGCCGTGGCCACGGCTTCCGGAACCGTCATGTCCGTACCTCCTGCGTGCCCTGGTGGTGCCGTCCTTCGAGCAGGTGGCGCGCGACGGCCAGGTCCAGGGCCGTCCGCGGGCTCTCGCCGCCCAGCAGCCGTACGTGTTCGAGCGCGAGCAGCGGTTCCAGCGGGAGCGGGACGCCCTCGTGGGCGAGCCACGCCAGCCAGCGGATGAGGCGCACCGCCGTGGGGAAGTCGCGGCGCAGGAGCGAACGGGTGACGCCCCGGCCGAGCGGCAGGGCCGCGCCGCGGGCGGCCTCGTGCACGGGCCCGTCGAGTCCGGGGGTGGCCAGCGTCGCCAGCTGGGCCATGCGCACGGACCAGCGCTGCCAGTCCGCGGTGTCGGCGAGCGCGGCGTCGCCCTCGGGCTGCGCGGCGTCCACGCGCCAGGTGCCGTTCCCGCCGAGGCGGGCCAGCAGCTGTGCCGTCGCCCAGTCGCGCCAGGCGGCGGTCCGTTCGTCCACGGGGGCCGTGGGCCCGGTGCCCGGCAGCGGGAACGCCTCGAAGGAGCGGGCCACGGCGGCCGCGTCCTCGGCGTGGAAGGCCGCGTCGGCCAGGACGTACGGGGAGAAGGTGTCCGCCCCGATCACCCGGATCGCGGCGAGTGCCGCCAGGGCGTCGGGGGCGCTGTCGATGTGGCGGGCAACGAGCGCCGTGCCCTTGGCGCCCCGCAGGGCACCAAGGACACGGATCGCCAGATCATCGGCCGCCGCGGCGAAATCCGCCCGCGAGCTCACTTGCCCTTCGGCTCCTTCGGCTCCTTGGGGGACAGGAGGAGCAGCGCGAGCAGGAAGCCCGCCGCTTCGGGTGCGGGGAGTGGCGGATCGCTGACCGTGGCCTCGGGTTCCACCATCAGCGTGCCGATCGCGGCCGCCTCGGAGGGGGTTGCGACGAGTCGGAGGGTCTCTTGAGCGAGCATCAGCGTCTCCTTGCAGCGGAATGTCATCACTTGTCCGTGATGTCGGATTCGACTGTAAAAGGATCCGTGGGCATCCGCAGCTCGAGAGCAACCGGAAGAGGCAAACGGGGGACCGGACGGGTGTACCCCGGAACTCCGTTATTGCGGGCAAAAAGGGAAGCGGCGAAGTAAAGGGGAAAAAGATGGGGGAGAGGGGGATGTTGCCGGTGATTCCATGAGAAATCCATCGTCCGGGTGAATCGCTGGGGCTTGTGTGTGGCGTGCTTGTCATTGCGGCATGGTCTGAAAATAGGCTGGCGCGCCATCGGCGGGGCCCTGGGCAAATGGGAGTGCTGCGATGACCACTTCGGACTCCGTGCGAAGCTGTCCCTTCCGACACGATGAGGCTCTGGAGCCGGACCCCTTCATGACGCGGATGCGGACGGAGGCCCCGGTCGTCCGGGTCCGCATGCCGTACGGCGAGGGCCGGTGCTGGCTGGTCACGAGCTACGACCACGTGCAGACGGTCACCTCGGACAGACGCTTCAGCCGGGCCGCGCTGGTCGGGATGGACTTCCCGCGGATCACCCCGGCGCCCATCGTCCAGGCCGAGGCGATCAACGTCATGGACCCTCCCGACCTCAACCGCGTGCGGAAGCTCATCGTCAAGGCGTTCACCACCAAGCAGGTGGAGGAGCTCAGACCCTGGACCCAGAAGACGGTCGACGCCCTGCTGGACGGCATGGAGGAGCACGGCGCTCCGGCCGACGTCGCCGACCACCTCGCGGGCCGGCTCCCGCTGATGACCATCTGCGAGCTGCTCGACATCCCCGAGCGGGACCGCAAGCAGCTGCGCGGCTGGGCGATGGCCATGATGTCCATGGCCGCCGCGGACAAGACCTCCGCGGCCGAGGCGAAGGCCGGTCTGCGGGCCTATTTCAGCGAGCTCGGCAAGGAGCGCCGGCGCAACCCCGGTGACGACCTGATCAGTTCACTCGCCACCGCGCGCATCGGCGACGAGATGCTCGACGAGAACGAGCTGGCGGTGCTCGCCATGCTGCTGGTCGTCACCGGACACGACACCACCACCTACGACATCAGCAACATCATCTACACCCTGCTCACCCACCCCAAGCACCTCATGCAGCTGCAGGAGCGGCCCGAGCTTCTCCCGCAGGCCATCGAGGAGCTGCTGAGATTCATCCCGTTCCGCCAGGGCGTGGGCATCCCGCGGGTGGCCCTGGAGGACGTCGACCTCGACGGGACGACCATCAAGGCGGGCGACACGGTCCATGTGTCGTATCTGACCGCCAATCGCGACGAGATGGTCTACGAACACCCCGACGAGCTGGACTTCGAGCGCAAGGACCCCGCGGTCCACATGGCCTTCGGATACGGCAGCCACCACTGCCTGGGTTCCCACATGGCCCGCATGGTGCTCCAGGTCTCCATCGGCACCCTGCTCAACCGTTTTCCCGAACTGAGGCTGGCCGTACCGGCGGAGGAGGTGCAGTGGAACACCGTCTCCATCTGGCGTTATCCGCTCGCCCTGCCGGTCGCCTGGTAAGGAGCGGATCATGGCAACTCTGTGCAGGCCGTCCATCGCCGTCCCCGAGTACGTCATCACCCGGGAAGAAACCCTGGATCTCGCGCGCACGCTGCACGCGGACCACCCTCAGCTGGGCCTCGCCCTGAGACTGATCGGCAACACCGGGGTGCAGACCCGGCACCTGGTGCAGCCCATCGAGGACACCCTCAAACACCCGGGCTTCACCGCCCGCAACGCCCTCTACGAGATCGAGGCCAAGTCCCGGGTGCCGGACGTGATCCGGCAGGCCCTCGACCACGCCGAGCTCACCACCCGGGACATCGACCTCATCGTCTACGTCTCGTGCACCGGCTTCATGATGCCGTCGATGACCGCCTGGATCATCAACACCATGGACTTCCGGTCCGAGACCCGGCAACTGCCCATCGCCCAGCTCGGCTGCGCCGCGGGGGGCGCGGCCATCAACCGCGCCCATGACTTCTGCACGGCCTACCCGGCGTCGAACGTGCTGATCGTCTCCTGCGAGTTCTGCTCGCTCTGCTATCAGCCCACAGACCTCGGCGTCGGCAATCTCCTCTCCAACGGCCTCTTCGGCGACGCCCTCGCGGCAGCGGTCGTCCGGGGCGAGGGCGGCTCCGGCGTCCGGCTGGAGTGCAACGGCTCCCATCTGGTGCCCGACACCGAGGACTGGATCTCCTACGGCGTCCGCGACACCGGCTTCCACTTCATGCTCGACAAGCGGGTGCCCGGCACGATGGCCATGCTCGCCCCCGCCATGCGGGCCATGGCCGAGCCCTACGACTGGGACATGTCCGGCCTCGACTTCTACGTCGTCCACGCGGGCGGCCCCCGGATCCTGGACGACCTCTGCACCTACCTGGACCTCCCCTCGGAGATGTTCCGCTACAGCCGCGCGACGCTCACGGAGCGGGGCAATATCGCCTCGGCGGTGATCTTCGACGCGCTGGAGCGGCTCTTCCTGGACGGCGGGGCGGCGGATGGCGCGCGGGGGGTCATCGCGGGGTTCGGCCCGGGAATCACGGCGGAGATCGCCCTGGGGACGTGGTCGCGGTCGGAGGCGGCGGTGCCTGTGGCTTGAGGCGGGGTTTTTCTCCCCAGCCCCGCCCCTTCCCGGCTGCGTCTGATGTGCGGCTCCGCCGCGTGGGGGCAAGCCCCCAGCCCCCAGCAACACGCTTCGCGCGTTGTCGTCAATCGCCGGACGGGCTGAATATCAGCTCGTCCGGCGATTGAGGACGCGCCCGCAGGGCGCTGGGGTCCGGTGGTCTCCCCGGTTTCGGGAAGGGGCGGGGCTGGGGAAAAGCGCCACCCGCCCGCACCCTCTCGCCGAGGCCCGCCAGAAATCACACCCCGTACCCGCGAAGCACCGGCTCCCCGAACACATCGTTCAGCGGCCCAGGCGAAGCCACCCGCTCACCCACCAGGTGATACAACGCCCCCTCCCACAGAGGAAACACCGGCAGCGCCGAAAGAAGCAGCGCCTCCACCTCCCGGTACGCCGCCAGGCGCGAAGCCGCGTCCGGCACCCCTCGCGCCCGCGCGAGCAACCGCTCGACAGCGGCATCCCCGTACCCCACACTCCGCGACAGCGGAGCCACCGCACTGTCCGCGGACAAAAAATCGATCTGCCAGTTCAGCCGGAACGGCCCGTCCAAACCTGGAAGTTCGGAGAGAAAGGAGGACCGTTCCGCCGGCACGGCCGCGGCCGGGACGCCCAGTCCCGCCCCCACCCCCGCCGCCAGATCGGCCGCCCACCCCTCATGCCCCTGCCCGGCGGGATAGCGGAAGACGAAGCGCGGCAGCGGCGCCGCCCCCCGCGACGCGAGGAGCCGGCGCGCCCCGGCGGGGTCGTAGGGGATGACGGGCGGCAGCGGGCCCGCCGGGTCCAGGACCGTCGGCAGGAGCCGGTGGGCGACGGGGCGCGTGCCCGCGAAGTGTCTGCGGCCGATCGCCGCACGGTCCACGCACATGGCCACCGCCCGCCGCACCACCGGATCGTCGTAGGGCGGCACGCCGGTGGGGAAGGCGAGGAAGGTGACCATGGGGTTGGGCGTGACGCGGAAGCGCGGTCCGCCCTCGCGCGCCGCCACGTCGATCGTGGTCGGCGGCACCTCGGTCACGTCCACCTCGCCGCGCAGGAACTCCTCGTGGGCCGTGGCCAGATCGGGGTCCGTGCGGAAGGTGATCCGCGCCGCCCGCCCGGCCCCGCCCGCCGGGTGCGCGGCGTTGGCGGCGTAGTAGCCGTCGAACCGCTCGACGGTGAGCTCCTCGCCCGGCCGCCACGGCCCCGTCAGAAGGTACGGGCCGTTGCTGACCGGGCGCAGGGCGAACCCGGCGGGGTCCGCCTCGGCCAGTTCGGCGGGTACGGGCGCGGTCGCCCGGTGGCTGAAGACGGCCGCGATGTCGTGGAAGGGGCCGGTCAGCCGGATCTCCAGCAGCAGCTGCCCCAGGACGCGCACCCCGCTGAGCCGGGCGCTCCGGCCCGCCCGTACGTCCTCGTACCCCTCCACCACCGCGAGGTGCTCGGCCAGTTCGGAGCCGGTCTCCGGCGCGACCACGCGGGAGAGCGCGTAGCGGTAGTCCTCGGCGGTCACCTCGCGGCCGTGGTGGAAGCGCACGCCGGGGCGGAGCGCGAAGCGCACGGAGCGCCCGTCCGGTGCCACTTCCCAGCCGCTCGCGGCGGCGGGGGCGAGCCGGCCGGTGGCCGGGTCGCTGTCCACGAGGGGGTCGGCGATGACCCCCGCGATCAGCGCGCCGTCGTGTTCGAAGGCGGTGCCGGGGTCGATCGCGGACGGCATGCCGAGGCGGACCCGCAGGGTGCCGTCGCTCATCGTGCCGGGGCGTGGGTCACGGCCGCGGTCTCCAGCCGGTAGCGGGCGATGCCCTCCAGCACGGCGCGGCGGACGGTCGCCTCGTCGGGCCCGCGCAGCAGGAAGCGGCCGCCCGCGTGGTCGTAGCCGCCCTCACCGTCGAAGACCTGCCCGGGGGCCGGCAGCGCCTCCCCGTAGAACTCGGGTATCGCCTCGACCAGCGAGTTGCGGCTGAGGACGCGCCGTGGCCACGGCTTCGGTTCGGGGAAGACCAGCCAGCCGCCGCCGACCCCGGGGCCGGGCTGGGTGAGCTCGTCCGAGGGGGTCATCGGGGGCAGGCCGACCGCCGCGCGCACGGACTCGGCGTAGAGGTCGATGCCGAAGATGTCGCGGTGGACGAACGGCACCCCGGCCCCGCCCGGCCGCAGGCCCACCTCCAGGAACACGTGCTCCCCGGCGGGGTCGACGATCACCTCCAGGTGGAACGGGCCGTCCCACAGCTCCAGGGCGTCCAGGCAGTCCGCCGCGAAGCCCATCAGGGCGTCGCGCCGCGGGCCCGGGTCGAGGAGCACCGAGCCGAGCGGCAGGCCGCGGGTGAAGTCCAGGCAGGTGTTGACGTACGCGGAGGCGGTGGCGAAGTGGAAGTGCCCGTCGCGGCGGATGCCGTCCACGTGGTGGATGGCGCCCTCGACGTACTCCTCCGCCTCGTAGCCACCCCGGTCGACGCTCTCCAGGGCCTCCTCCAGCTCGCGCTCGGTGCGCACGAGCAGCACCCCCTTGGCCGAGGCGCCGTCGCGCGGCTTGAGGACCATCGGCAGGCCGAGCTCGTCGGCGAGGGACTTGGCGTGCGAACCGGAGTCCAGCGCCCGGTACTTCGGAGCCCGCACCCCGGCCATCCGGATCCAGCGCTTCATCCGCGTCTTGTCGCGGAACCGCAGGACGTACTCCGTCTTCCGGCCCGGCGCGCCGAGCGCCTCCCGCAGCCGGGCCGCGGTGATCAGGTCGAACTCCGACAGCCCGATGATGCCGGCGAGCGGGCCGTGTGTCTCGACGATGCGGCGGGCGGCGGGCAGCAGCGTGTCGTACGCCATGTCCTCGACGACGACGGTCTCGACGGCGCCGTCCCGGTCGAGGGGCGCGAGCGCGTCGGCGGTGGCCAGATAGGCGAGCCGGAAGCTGCCGGGCGGGACGAAGCGGTGGTACTCGCCGAATTCGTCGTCGAACCGGTTGAGGACGAGGAGCAGCGGGGCAGTGTCCTGCCCGGATGACTGTGCGTTCACGGTGGCGTTCCCCAGTGGTGGTGTCCGGCGTTCGGTCAGTGGTCCCAGCGGATCAGGGCGGGCAGGGCGATCAGGGTGACGAGCAGGGAGAGGGCGCCTCCGACGAGCCAGGGGGAGACCAGGCCGAAGGAGTTGGCGACGAAGCCGCCGACGAGCGAGCCGAGCGGCATCGCGCCCCAGGTGAGCATGCGGGCGGCGCCCGACACCCGGCCGAGCAGCTCGGCGGGCACCAGCCGCTGGCGCACGGACTGCACCACCACGACCCACAGGGAGACGCTGACGGAGAAGACGGTGAACAGCGCGACGACGGTGACCGGGCTGCGGCCCACCAGGCCGATCGCGAGCCACATCAGCGAGCAGGCGGTCTGCGCCCCGATGGCCGTCAGCCGGGGCCCGGCGCGGGCGACGACGCGGCCGCCGACCATCCCGCCGACGACCCCGCCGATCGCCATGGCCGCCAGCAGGACGCCGTAGCCGCGGTCGCCCACGTGCAGCTCGTCGTGGGCGAACAGCACCAGTGTCGACAGCGCCATGGCCTCGCAGAACATGGCCGCCCCCGCGACCAGCGACAGCGTGCGCAGCAGCCGGTGGCGCAGCAGCCAGCGCAGCCCCGCGACGATCTCGGCGGACAGCTTCTGGCCGTCGGCCGGGCGAGGCTCCCGGGCGGGGGCGCGGATGCGCTGGATGAGCAGGACGGACAGGGCGAAGGTGAGGCTGTTCAGCCAGAACGGCAGCGGCGCGGCGAACGCGAACAGGGCCGCGCCGAGCGGCGGTCCGGCGAACTCGCGGGCCACCGTCTCGCTCGCCACCAGCCTGCCGTTGGCCCGCTCCAGATGACGTTCGGGCACGACGGCGGCGATGACGGTCTGGCCGGCGGTGGTGAACAGCACCTCGGCGGAGGCCACGCCGAACGGCAGCAGGTAGAGCATCCAGATCCGCGTGAGGCCACTGGAGACGAGGACGGCGATGACCGCCACCAGCAGCGCCTGCGTGATCTGCGCGCCGAGCATCAGCCGGCGGCGGTCCATCCGGTCGACGAGGGCCCCGCCGACCACCGACAGCAGCAGCCAGGGCAGCGTGGCCGCGAAGGCGACGCCGGAGATCAGCCGGGGATCGTCGGTGAGACTCTTGGCGGCCAACGGCAACGCGGCGACGAGCGCGCCGTCACCGAGCGGCGCGATGAGACTGGCGGACCAGAGGAAGCCGAAGTCTCTGCCTATGCGGTTGTCCTGGGCGGGCGGGGATGCGGTCTGTTCCAAAGGGTTCGTCCTCGACGGATGTAGGCGGCCGCTGTGTGACCTCGCTTCAGCCTGTCCGGCGTCCGAGGACAACGCGCGAAGCGTGTTGCTGGGTCTGGGGCGGCAGCCCCTCACGTGGCGGAGCCGCCGTCAGACGCAGCCGGGAAGGGGCGGGCAGGGGAAAAAGCGCCGGTCAAGCGAGCCGCACCGCATCACCGATCGCGTTCCAGCGTGCGACCGCCTCACCGAAGGACTCCGCTTGGAAGATGACATGTCCCAGCAGACTCCGAAAGTCCTCCGCGGGTGGGACCTCTGCCCCCCGCTCGTAATAGAGCGAAACATCCAACACGTCGTCAGACTCCCGCAGTTCCTCCAGCCCCACAAGCCCGTTGAAGGACCGCACCCCCGACTCCGCGACAAAACACCGCATCGCCGCGCACTTCGCCCGCGGCGCCGAGAAGACGCCCAGCTCGGCGGGGTCGAGCCCGGTGTACGCGGCCAGCATGACGCGGGCCAGGGAGACGCCCGTGACGAGCTCCACGAGCTGGGGAATGGAGTGCCCGGCGAGGCGGGCGCCGATCTCGATCAGCACGGGATCGCCGTCGGGCAGGCGGAGTTCGCAGTGGAAGGGGCCCAGGGTGACGCCCAGCGCGCGGCAGACGTCGGTGACGTACGCCTCGACGGCGGCCCGCACGGGTGGCTCCAGCTCATGCTGGACGATCATGCCGAGCTCCACGAAGTAGGGCTCGGCGCCGAGGAGTTTGGAGGTGACGGAGACGATGGCGACCTGGCCGTCGAGCACATACCCCTCGACGCTGACCTCCGGCCCGGCGACGTACTCCTCCAGCAGCACGGGCCCGTCGAGGCCGCGGCCCATGTCGGTGCGCGGGTCGGCGCGTATCCAGTCGTACGCCCGGCGCAGCTCCGCCGTGGTCTCCACCCGCGTGACGTGGATGCTGCCCGCCGAGCGGGTGGGTTTGAGGACCGCGGGGAAGCCGACCCGGGCGGCGGCCGCGTCCAGGCCGGCGGCGTCGGACGCCTCGGCGTAGCGCGGCACCCGCAGCCCGGCGGCCCGCGCCCGGTCGCGCATGACCGCCTTGTCCCGGAGCGCCTCCACGCCGGCCACGGGCAGGCCGGGCAGCCCCAGCCGGCCGGCGAGCCGGGCGGCCGTGCCGACGTAGAACTCGAAGCCGGGCACGATGCCCGCGAACGGCCGCTCGCGATGCAGCTCCGCCACCGCCTCGTACAGCGCCGGCTCGTCGTTGGTGTCCACCACGACGAGTTTGTCGATGTGCTCGCGCAGCGGCCCGGGAATGCGCCGGTCGTCACGGTCGTAGGAGGCGACGACGAGCTCGAAGCCGAGCGCGCGGGCCTCGACGAGCAGTTGATTTCCGGACGACATGGGCTCGACGACCAGAATGCGGATACGGGATCGGGGCAGCGGTTCGGTCATTGCAGTGGCTCTCCGGGACATCGGTGGCGGCGGCCCGGAACGGGTCGGGGCCGCCGCTTGCGTTCACTGGTCGGAACAGCGGTGCCGGTGCGCCGGGCGCTGTCAGGCGGAAACGGCCTCACGGGCGCCGACGGTGACCTCGTAGAGCTCGGCGAAATAGTCACCGATGAGGTCGATGAAGGTGGTGAGGTAGATCTCGGCCTTCTCCGGCGTGCTGAAGTTCTCCACCGCGCGGGACACGGTCCGGAACATCAGCTCGTCGTGGTCGTGCTGTTCGTCGAAGGCGATGTGCGCCTGGGTGCCGTGCACATATTCCTTGCCGAATTCCTCGGCGGCCTTGTCGGTGATGACCGGGTTGTAGCGGTCGGAGTACCACTCGACGAACCAGTCCCAGATGGTGGTGGGGGCCGGACCCGCGTGGTCGGCCTCCAGCCGCAGGTAGCCCATCAGCTTGGCGGTCGAGATGAGCACCGGGGTGGCGTCCAGCTGCTCGATCGTCAGACCGAACTTCTGGAGGTCACGGGTGAACATGTTCTCGTGCCCGAATTCCTCGGCCAGATAGCGGGCCAGCTTCGCGGCCAGCTGATCGTCCTTGGAACCGACCTTGTAGAGGGCGTAGCTGTCCACCTCGTTGTTGAGGCGGATCCGCAGCACGGTCTCGGTGATGTGGCGGATGTAGTAATCCCGGTCGATCCACTCGCCGCGGTGCAGCTCGCGCATCTTCGGGACGCGCTTGAACTGCTTCTCCAGCAGCTCGGCGGCGAGGGACTCAAGACGATCACGGTCGAGCTTAGGCATGCTTCTATACAGCCTTTCGATGGTGATTCCACCGGGCGACAGAAAAGGCCGGGCCCAGGGTCATCGACGGAATGGGAAGGGCCGCGCAGAATTTCTTTTACCAGTATGAAACATGGGGGGCGCGCTTCAAATAGCCAATTCGCAAGGCTTGGCCTGCCCTAGACGAAGACCGGGCTCCGGTTCTCCGGGCGCTCGGCGGCCCCGGCCTCCGCGGTCTGCGCGACCTCGTCGAAGGCGCGGGCCAGCCGCCGGACGCCGTCCCGCAGCAGGTGCTCGTCGAGCGTGAACGGCAGCCGCAGCCTGCTGTCGTAGGTGCCGCCGGTGCCGAACCTCGGGCCGCTCAGCAGATGAACCCGGTGCCGTTCCGCGGCAGTTGCCAGCGCGCTGCTGACGGCCGTGCCCAGGTCGACCCACAAGGTGGTCCCGCCGCTCGGGAGCGTGTACCGCCAGCTGGGCAGATGCAGGTCGAGTGCCGAGGCCAGGGCCGTACGGCCGGCCAGGAGTGCCGCTCTCCGTTTGGCCAGCAACTCGTCCGCCGAGGCCATCAGCCGGGCCGCGAGCACCTGGTCCGGCACCGAACACGTCGTCCCCAGGCCGCTGTTGAGCACAGCGAGCCGGTGCACGGTCGACGTCGCCGCGCGGATCCAGCCCACCCGCACACCGTCCCCGGTCACCGCCCGCGCCGAATCGATCAGCGCCACGGTGCCCTCCGGGGCGTGCGCGGCGAGCGACTCGGGCATGCCGCCCTCGTCCAGCCGGAGATCGGCCGCGCTCTCGTCGGCGACCAAGAGCGTGCCGGTGCGCAGCGCGGTCCGTACGAGGAGGCGGCGCTCCTCGGTCTGCATCACATGGCCGGTCGGCTGCTGGAAATCCGGCGTGAGCAGCGCCAGTTGGGGCCTGGTCTGGTGCAGTGCGGCGCTGAAGAGCTCGATGTGCCAGCCGTTCGCCCCCAGGCCCACGGGCCACGGGCGGGCGCCGTGCAGCCAGATCGCGTCCATGACGTGGGGTGCCGCGGGCGATTCGATGAGGACGCGCTGCGCGGGCCGGGCCCGCAGCCGCAGCATCAGCTGCCAGCTGTGCCCGACCCCCTGGGTGATCAGGATCTGCGCGGGCGAGGTGGGCAGTCCGCGCGCGGTGTAGCGGTCGGCCACGGCCTGCCGTAACTCCGGCAGCCCGTACGGCTCATGGCTCCGGTCGGCGAACGCCCTGGCCACGGCCGGGGCGATGGCGTCCAGCGCCCGGCCGAGATGCTCGTCGGGGACGTGCAGGAGGTCGGAGGCGAAGTCGGCCGCCCAGTCGGTGGCGGGCCTGCACCACTGCGCGGCGGGGCAGGGCGAGGCCGTCTCGGGGCCGTCCGCCGCCGGCTCCGGCAGCGCGATCACGGTGCCGGAACCCCGCGCGCTGCGCAGCCGGCCCTCGGCGCGGAGCATGTCGTACGCCTTGGTGACGGTGGTGCGGCTGATGCCCAGCTGCCCGGCGAGGGCCCGTTCAGGAGGCACCCGGGTGTCTGGCGACAGCTGGCCCTCGCGGATGAGGATCCGGACGCGCCGCGCCAGCGCGTCGTACGCGGGGCCGCGCGAACGCCAGTCACCCAGGAGGCGTCCCATCTGCCCTGGGCTCATCACGTGCAATATCTCTGCCACTGTGTGCCATTCGGGAAGGGCCGGTGCGTCCGCGCGGTCGTCCGAGGTCCTTCGGGCCGCCCACCGGAACGCACAGGAAGTGTCCCGCTATCCGGGTTCGGTAGCAGGTGGAGCCTGGCGAATGGGGCTTTCGGCACACAGCGGGGCCCGATAGTGGCGTGGGGGGCGGCCCTGCCGGTGCGGTGACGGAGCGTCGAAGGCAGCGGCGGAACCGGTACGGCGACCAAGTCGCGATCTGACGCGAGCCCGCGCAGGACGCGGCTCACAACCCCTCTTTGACTCCCCCGTCATGCGCACATGCTCAACAGGGGTGCGGCGGGGTGTCAAGGGTTTCCACGCGCTCGCGGACACCGCCCGCGCAGGCGAGTGACGGGGGAGGGGCCCCCTTGCGCCTGCGGCGGACGGTGTCCGGACCGCGCGCCTGATTTACAGGTCGAACTCCGCCGGGTTGATGCCCACCGCGAAGCACGCCTCGCGGACGACGGCCTGCTCGTCCTTGTCGAAGTCGCCGTCGGCGCCGCCGATGACGATGCCGATCTGGATGACCGCCCGCGCCTCCGTCGGCTTCTTCTGGACCTTGCCGATCGTCTGGAGGATGCTGACCTTGCCGAAGTCGAAGTCGGCCGTCAGCTTCTGGCAGTAGTCGTTGAAGCGGGCCTGGAGGTCGTCGGCCGGGAAGTTCTGGAGGACGTCGTTGGTCGCGATCAGCGACGCGACGCGCTGCCGCTCGGAGGCGTCGATCGAGCCGTCGGCCGCCGCCACCAGCGCGCACATCGCCATGCTCGCGTCGCGGAACGCCCCGCTCTTGAGGTCGTTCTTCTTCGCCACGAGCTGACCCTGCATCGTTGCGGCGGAGTCCTTGAGCCGGTCCCAGAGCGCCATCTGTGTCTCTCCTCGTGAAAATCAGGGGTGCACAGACGGAACGGACCCAAAGGTAAAGAAGTTCCCAAGGGGGCGGGCGGGGTCCCGGGGTCAGGTGGCCATCGGGTCGAGGTGCAGCGGGCGCACCCTGCCCTCCAGCATCGCGCCCAGCCCCATCACCGCACAGGTGTCCGGGTGCTCCGCGATCCGCACCTTCATCCCCGTGGCATCCGCGATCATCCGGTCCAGACCCGGCAGCACCGCGCTGCCGCCGGCCAGCATCACGCCGCGCTCCGCGAGGTCGGCGACGAGGTCCGGCGGGCAGTCGCGCAGGACACGCCCGATGGCGTCCAGCACGCCCGTCAGCGGGGTGTGGATCGCCTCGCGGACGTGCTCGGTGCTCACCATGACCGTGCGGGACAGCCCCGTGGCCACATCGCGCCCGCGCACCTCCGCGCCCTCCTCCATGGGGTCCGCGCACAGCGCGCGCTGCAACGGCGCCAGGCCCTGCGTCGGCAGCATCAGCTCATGCCTGCTGCGCAGGTGCTGGACCACCGCGTAATCGATGGCATCGCCGCCCACCAGCACCTTCTCGGCCGCCACGATCGCGCCCAGGGAGAGGACGGCCACCTGCGTGGACGCCGCCCCGCAGACCACGATCATCGTCGCCTCGGGCTGTTCCACCGGCAGCCCGCACCCGACGGCCGCCGCGATGAGCGTGTCCACCAGCTCCACCCGGCGCGCGCCCAGCCCCGTCAGCGTCTCCGTCGCCGCCCGCTGCGCGAGCGGCTCCGCGTCGTGCGGCAGGCAGACCGCCGCCCGCAGCAGCGGCTTGCGCCGCCAGGCCCGGCGGATCTTGTCGCTCACCAGGAAGCGGAGCATGCGCTGCGCCATGTCGATGTCCACGACCGTGCCGCCGGAGATGGGCCGCACGACCCGGATGTGGTGCGGCGTACGCCCCGCCATCCCCTCCGCCATCGCGCCCACCGCGATCAGGGAACCCGTGCGCGTGTTCACCGCCGCGATGCTCGGCTCGTCCACGATCAGTCCGGTGTCCCGGACGTAGAGCCGGGTACGGGCGGCCCCGAGGTCGACGGCCACGGTGCAACGGCGCAGCTGCTCAAGGCTGTGAGGGGTCAAGACGGATCCTTCCCGAAGACGGCGCTGGACCAGCCGGGGGCCCACGGGTCCATCGTGCGGGGCGTCTTGGGGTTGAGCTCTCTGGGTTGGGCCGCTTGGCTGATGGGGGGTTGGGGGGTGCCACTCTTGTGGCGTAGGGGTTGTGTGTGGCTGGGGTTCGGGTGGCCTCAATCGCCGGCCGGGCTGTGGTTGTGGTGGGTGCCGGGGGTGGGTCTTCCGGGCTGGGGACCTGGAACGCGGTGCGCTGCGGGTCGCCCGCCGCTGATGGCCCCAACTCGCCCCCCCCCCCCCAACCCC
>NZ_JBVHLW010000046.1:0-48254 GCF_055558795.1 Streptomyces sp. NPDC025618
GGCGGAGGGATGGCGGCGTCTCAGCCCCCCTCCTTCCCCCCCCCCCCCCCCGCCCGTACCGCCTCCGACGACGGCCCGGGCGCGGACCCGGGCCCGGGTCAGGCGCGCCCCGGCTCCCCGGCGGCCCGCGCGCTCGCCTCCGGCAAGCCGTCCCTGCACAGCGGCGACGACCCGGGGATCCAGGCGTGGCTGTCGGACACCTCCGCCGTGCCCGCCACCGTCCGCGAGCGGGGCGTCGGCTGCGTCCTCGCCGTCCCCCTGAGCGCGCGCGGCACCACGCTGGGCGTGGCCGTCTTCGTGCGCGGCGACGGCACCTATGACGCCGACGACCTGCTGCTCGCCGCGGAGATCGCGGCGCGGGCGGGCGCGTGTGTCGACAACGCCCGGCGGTACGCCCAGGAGCGCAACGCCGCGCTCACCCTCCAGCGCAGCCTGCTGCCGAGCCGGCTGCCGGACCAGGGGGCGGTGGAGGTCACCTCGCGGTATCTGCCGGCCGACGCCCAGGCGGGCATCGGGGGCGACTGGTTCGACGTCATCCCGCTGTCCGGTGCCCGGGTGGCGCTGGTGGTGGGGGACGTCATCGGCCGTGGCCTCCAGGCGTCCGCCGTGATGGGCCGGCTGCGCGCGGCGGTCCGTACGCTCGCCGACCTCGATCTGCCGCCGGACGAGCTCCTCACCCACCTCGACGACCTCGTCATCCAACTGGCGCAGGGCCAGGGGCCGAAGCCGGCGACCGCCGTGCGGGAGACGGGCGCCACGTGTCTGTATGTGGTCTACGACCCGGTGTCGCGGCGCTGTGCCATGGCGCGGGCGGGGCATCAGGCGCCCGTGATCGTGCTGCCCGACGGCACGGCGCGCTCCGCGCACGTCCCCAGCGGTCCGCCGCTCGGGCTGGGCGGGCTGCCCTTCGAGGCGTTCGAGACGGAGCTGCCGGAGGGCAGCCTCCTCGCGCTCTACACCGACGGTCTCGTCGAGGGGCGCGACCCCGGGACCGGTCCCGGGACCGTCAGGCTCCGCGAGGTCCTGACGGATCCGCCCGCGTCCCTGGAGCGGATCTGTGACGACGTGCTGGCGGCGCTGCTGCCGGACCGGACGGCGCGGCCCGCCGATGATGTCGCGCTGCTGCTGGCCCGTACGCGGGCACTGGACGCCGACCACGTGCGCGCCTGGAGCCTGCCCGCGGACCGGGCCACCGTCGCCGATGCCCGCAAGCACGCGTCCGAGCAATTGACGGCGTGGGGGCTGGAGGAGCTGGGCTTCACGACCGAACTGGTCGTCAGCGAGCTGGTGACGAATGCCATCCGGCACGCGCACGCGCCGATCCGGCTGCGGCTCATCCGTGACGTGTCGTCGCTGATCTGCGAGGTCTCCGACGCCAGCAGCACCTCGCCGCGCATGCGCCGGGCCCGGGTCTTCGACGAGGGCGGCCGGGGCCTGCTGCTGGTCGCGCAGCTCACGGAGCGCTGGGGCACGCGGTTCACCGCGGACGGCAAGACGATCTGGGCCGAGCAGCCGCTGGCCGCCGCCTGAACCGGCGTCCCGGGTACGGGCGAGGACAGGGCCCGTACCCGGGACGGCGCGCGGCGGGTCAGCGCACGCGCATGCAGTCGCGCACCAGGTCGAGGTGGTGGGCGACGAACGGCCGGGCCGCGCGGGCGGCTCCCCGCACCTCGTCGTCCTTACCCGACTTGACCTCGTCGTCGATGAGCTTGAGCACCATGACGTGGCCGGTCTCCTGGGCCTTCAGCCACATCTTGTCGTAGTCGCGGGTGCCCGCCCGTTTCCTGAGGTCCGTCATCTGCTGTTCCTGTGCGGCCGTGACGGCCTTCGGCAGGGTGACCTTCAGCCGTTTCGCGAGCGCCCGGAGCGACTCGTCCATGCGGGTGTGGTCGCTGACGAGCACCTCCCCGGTCTCCTTGGTACACCGCATGACGGCGTGCCGTGCGGCGTCCTTGCCGGCGGCGATCTCGGCCATGTTGCCCTGGTGAGCCGCCGTCAGGAAGGCGTCGTCGTGCTCGCACTCCGTGGCGAGGGCCGTCCCCGCCGATGCCGCCGCCAGGGCGAGGGCCACTACCGCGGTTCCGGCCCGGTGTCGCATACGCATCGTTAGCTGCTCCGTTCCTCATGTGCCCACGGCGCCCCTCGGCACCGCGGGCCGGGTTCTGGCCGGGGCGTACGGACCGACGCCCCTTCGGAGTTGATGACTGCCCCGGGCCGCGGCCACGCCACCCGCGGGGCGTTCGCAGTCCGTCCCAATGGAGCAGCGCCGCGTCAGGAGCAGGCGGAGCGGTCCGGCGGCAGGGTGCCGTCGAGCAGGAAGGCGTCGATGCGCTCGTTGACGCACGTGGCGTCCTGGGTGCCGTAGACGCTGTGGCCGCCGCCGGGGTCGGTCATGGTCACGGCGGAGCCGACCGCGGCCGCCATCCTGGGCAGCCACTGGACGGGGGTGGCGGGGTCGTATTCGGTGGTGTGCATGAGGATCTTGGGGGCGCCGACGGCGCGTACGTCGTGCGAGGCGTCGTCCCCGGCCTGCGGCCAGCCGGTGCAGGTGGCCATGCCCGCGGCCATGAAGGGGCCGAAGACGGGCGAGGCCCGGACGAACTCGTCGTAGGCGGCGACGACCTGCCGGGCGCTGTAACGGCCCGAGGTGTCGGCGCAGTTGATCGCGGTCATGGCCTCCTCCACCTTGTCGTGGACGCCGTTCTCCCGCTTGCCGCCCGCACCGTCGGCCGCCGCCCGGCCCAGTGCCGCGGCCTCGCCCGGGTGGACGTGGTAGATGATGGCGGCCAGCAGGTTGGGGGTCTCGGGCAGGCTCTCCCGGGAGCGCAGCAGGCCCATGGTCTCCTCGATGGCGCCTTCCCGGTCGAGCTTCCGGCCGCCCGGCCAGTCGATCGGCTGGTCGTCGAGGTCGTCGAAGGCCCTGGCGACGTTGGCCATGGCCTTGTCGGTGTCGGAGCCGAGCGCGCAGTCCTCCTCGCCCCGGCTGGTGCACATCTCCACGGCGTGGCGCAGCGCCCGCTGGTAGGCGGCCGTCTGGGCGAGGGTGGAGTCCTTGAGGTCGGCGGCGGGCTCGTCGACGCCGTCCATGACCATGCGCCCGACCTTCGAGGGGAAGTGGTGGGCGTAGACGGCTCCCAGCTTGGTGCCGTAGGAGAAGCCGAGGTAGTTGAGCTTCTCCTCGCCGAGCGAGGCGCGGAGCACGTCCACGTCCCGGGCCGTGTTGACGGTGCCGACGTACGGGATGATGTCGCCCGCCGTCCGTTTGCAGCGCTGAAGCGCCTTCTCCTGCGCGGCGATGAAGTCGGCCATCCCGCCGGGGCCCGAGAGGTCCGGGCCGGGCGGGGGGCCGGCCTCGGCCGTGCCGCTCCCGCCGCCGCACAGCACGGGGGAGCTGGCGCCGACGCCGCGGGGGTCGAAGGTGACGAGGTCGTAGCGGGTGCCGGCCTTGCTGAAGCCGTCGGGGCCGTACTCCTTGAGCTGTCTGAGCCCCGATTCGCCGGGGCCGCCGAAGTTCAGGACGAGCGAGCCGGCGCGCTCGTCCTGGTTCTTGGTGCGGTAGCGCATCAGCGCGAGACTCAGCTCCCCCTTGCCGGGGTCGGCGTAGGTGTACGGGACCTTGAGCCGGCCGCACTCGGCCGAGGCGTCCGCCTTCGCGGTCTCCTCCTTGACCGCCTTGTCCGTCTCCCGCGAGCACGCCTGCCAGGTGATCTTCTGCTCGTAGTAGGCCGAGAGGTCCGGCTCCCCCGCCGCGTGGCCGGAGGTGGTGGTGCAGCCCGCGAGTCCGGGGGCGAGCAGGACGGCGGCCGCGAGGGGTGCGGCCGCCCTGGCGGCGCGCGCCAGGCGGGTCGAGCGCGGGGGACGGCGTACGGACGTCATGTCAGGGACGCTATTTCGCGGGCTGACGACCGGCTTTCCGGAAGGGGCGTCCGGGTGACATCGTCGGCGTGCCGCCGTACGGGTCAGCCGTCGAGCGCCCGCTCCAGGGCCGCGAACGCGCCGTTCAGGTAATCCCGCTGACTGTCGATGATGTCGTCCGCGCGCTCGCCCGCGAGCAGGCGCGCGGCGGCGGTGACGTACCCCGTGCGGTAGGCGGCGACGATGAGGGTGGCGACGAGGCGTGGGCGGGGGTCGCCGGGCGCGGCGCCGGTCGTCGTGGCGACGGCCTCGGTGAGCGCGTTCTCCAGTTCCTCGACGCCTTCGCGGGCGCGGGCGCGCAGGGCGGGCGAGTCCAGCACGATCCGCCAGAACGCCGGGTAACGGTCACCGATGCTCGCCAGCGGGTGGCGCCGGTCGAGGAGTTCGCACAGCAGCCGGTGCACGGCGCCGACCGGCGTCTCGTCCGCGCGCCGGTCACGGACGGCGCGGGTGAAGAGCTCGACGGCTTCCGGGATGCGGTCCAGGAAGAGGTCTTCCTTGCGCGGGAAGTAGTTGAAGACCGTCATCGTGGAGACCTCGGCCGCCTTGGCGACCTCGGCGACGGTCACGTTGTCGAAGCCGCGCTCGGTGATCAGCGCGGTGGCGACGTCGGAGATCCGCTGCCGGGTCCGGAGCTTCTTGCGTTCGCGCAGGCCGGGTTCCCGGCGCCGCCCGTCCTCGGCCGTGAAGTCCTCGCTCATGGAAAAAATAGTACCCACCAAAAATTTTTAGCGACTACAGTTTTCGTTCATGGACTACGACGTGGTGGTGGCAGGAGCCGGCCCCGTGGGGCTGATGCTGGCGTGCGAGCTGCGGCTCGCGGGGGTGGACGTGCTCGTCGTCGAGCGGCTCACCGAAGTGGACACGACGATCAAGGCGGGAGCGATCAACTCGCCGACCGCCGAAGCCTTCTACCGGCGCGGGCTGCTGCCCGCGCTGAGGGAGATCCAGGAGAGGAGCATGGCCGGCATCACCTCCTTCGCCCGGCAGCGGGTGACCGCCGGGGACGGGCCGCCCGCGCGGGCGCCGAGGTTCGCCGGGCACTTCGCGGGCATCATGCTGAGCGCGGACCTCCTGGACGAGACCGACCCCGACCTCGCCGCGGCGGGACCGGCGGGCGAGGTCGGCCTCGTCCCTCAGGAAGCCCTGGAGCGGCTGCTCGACCGGCACGCGGCCGGACTCGGCGTCGAGGTGCGCCGCGGTGCGGAGCTCACCGGGCTCGACGCGGCCGGTGACCACGTGACGGTGCGCCTCGGCGCTGAAACGGTGCGCGCGGGCTGGCTCGTGGGCTGCGACGGCGGCCGCAGCACGGTCCGCAAGCTCGCCGGGTTCGACTTCCCCGGCACGGATCCCGGGATCACCGGCCATCAGGCGATCGTCGAGATGGAGGGCGCCGAGCGGCTGGGGACCGGCTGGAACTGGACACCCGGCGGGACGTACGCGCACGGCCCGTTCCCCGGCCGCATCCTCACCGTCGAGTTCGACGGGCCCCCGGCGGACCGCGACGCGCCCGTCACCGCCGAGGAACTGCAGAGGAGCCTGCGGGCCGTGTCCGGGGTGGACGACGTCACCGTCACCCGCGTGCACTCCGCCACCCGCTTCACCGACAACGCCCGCCAGGTGAGCGACTACCGCAAGGGCCGCGTCCTGCTCGCGGGCGACGCCGCGCACGTCCACTCCCCCTTCGGCGGCCAGGGGCTCAACCTCGGCATCGGCGACGCGGTGAACCTCGGCTGGAAGCTGGCCGCCACCGTCCAGGGGCGGGCGCCCGAGGGGCTGCTCGACACCTACACCACGGAGCGGCACCCCATCGGGGCCTGGGTGCTCCAGTGGACGCGGGCCCAGGTCGCGCTGATGCGGCCGGAGTCGCACGCGAGCGCCCTGCGCGACGTCGTCACCGAGCTGACCGGCACCGCCGACGCCACCACGTACTTCGTCAAGAAGATCTCCGGGGTGTGGCAGCGCTACGCCGTCCCCGGCGACCACCCGCTGGTCGGGCGCAGCGCGCCGGACCTCGAACTCGCCGACGGCACCCGGCTGGCGGACCATCTGCACGACGGGCGGGGCGTCCTGCTGGATCTCGCGGGGTCGAAGGCGGTACGCGCCAGGGCCACGGACCGCGTCCCCGTGGTCACGGCGCGTTCCTCGTCGGAGCTCGGCGGGCTGCTGGTGCGGCCGGACGGGATCGTCGCGTGGGCGGCGTCCGGCGCGGCGGGGGAACTCGACGCCCTCGACGCCGCCCTGGCGCGGTGGTTCCTCCCTCGGGCACACGCGGAGGAGACGCGCCTCGCGTCCGCCGCTTCAGGCCCGTCCGGCACCTGAGGCGAGGGGTGCCGGTCACGGTTCCGGCGCGGCCTCGTGGTCGTCGTCGCACTCGGGCAGGGTCAGGACCGTCACGGCGCCGCCGTCCGCCGCGTTCGCGAACGTCAGCCGCGCCTCGATGATCCTCGCCTGGCCGACCGCGATGGTCAGCCCCAGGCCGTGCCCCTTGCCGCCGGAGCCGGTCGGCTCCGTGCGGAACCGCTGCGGGCCGTGCTCCAGGAGATAGCCGGGGTAGCCCTCGCCGTGGTCGCGGACGGTGATCGCGGGGCCGTCGACGGTGAGGATGACGGGCGGGCGGCCGTGCCGGTGCGCGTTGGCGAGCAGATTGCTGAGGACGCGTTCGAGGCGGCGCCGGTCGGTCACCACGCAGGCGTCGCGCACCACGCGCACCTCGGCGTCGAGGCCGGAGGCCCGTACGGCCCGCGTGGCCAGCCGCCCCACGCGGTGCTCGCCGAAGTCGGCCTGTTCGGTGAGCGAGTCCAGCCGGGAGATCTCCAGCAGGTCCTCGGTGAGCCGGCGCAGCGCCTGCACGCGGTCGCGCACGAGCTCGGTGGGGCGCCCCGGCGGCAGCAGGTCGGCCGAGGCCTGGAGGCCGGCGAGCGGGGTCCGCAGCTCGTGGGCCACGTCGGCGGTGAACCGCTGTTCGCTCTGGAGCCGCCCCTGGAGGGTGCCCGCCATCGCGTCGAGCGCCGCGGAGACGGCGGCCACCTCGTCCTGCGGCTTGGAGGGGTCGGTGGTGCGCGGGTCGGCCACCCGGGCGTCGAGGTCGCCCGCGCTGATGCGGCGCGCCACATCGGCGGTGCGGTGCAGCCGGCGGGTGACCCGGGAGACGGCGAAGACGCCGACGAGCAGGGTCCCGCCGATCGCCAGCGTCGAGGAGCCGATGATGGCCCGGTCGAGGCCCTCGATGGTGGCGGCGCTGTGGCGGTAGTCGAGCCGGCTGGCGAGGACCCCGCCGGCCGCGGGGGTGGCGGCCCACATCGTGGCGACGCCGTGGTCGTCGCCGAGGGCGGTGCCGCGCCGGCCGTGCAGCGCCAGATCCCGCAGCCCGGGCGGAAGTTCGGGCGGGTTCAGGGATGCCTGGTGGTGCACGGGGTCGCCGACGGCATAGGCACGGGCGGCGGAGTCGAGCCGCTGGAGCGCCTCGACGCGGGCCTGGTGCACGGTCTGCCGGGTGACGATGACGTGCACCAGGGTGCCGAGGACCGCGGCGACGACACAGCACATGACGGCGAGGAAGAGCGTGAACTTCCCGTACAGCGAGCCGAAGCGGGCGATCCTGGGCAGCCGTGGCGCGCGGAGCCGGGTCGTCATCGCCGGGACTCCGTGGGGCGCGGCGCGGTGGTGGCCTCGACGCGGCGGATCTCGTCGCTCTTCAGCTCCATGTAATGCCGGTGCGAGTCCCAGGAGTAGACCGAGCGCACGGCGTAGTGCGGGGTGTCGGACGGCTCCCAGACGATCACGTCCCGGCCGGCCACCTCGATGGACGACGGCCGCACGACGGTGGACATCACGCGGGTGAGCCCGCCCTTGTCGAGGGTGTAGCAGCGCAGTCCCAGAAGGTGGTCGCTCATCTCGATGCCGACGATCAGGTCGTCGCGCCCGTCGCCCGTGAGGTCCCGGTGGACGGGGGTGCGGATGGGACAGTTCCGCGCCGCCTCGGAGCAGGACCCGATCCTGGCGGCGGTCTCCTCGTCCAGCCCGTCGGCGCCGGTGACGTCGTGCCGGTGGGCGGCGACCTCGGCCTTGACCACGGCGTAGGGGTCCACCTCGCGGATGTCGCCGGAGGGTACGGCAGGGATGCCCGGGACGCGCGTGGCGGTGACATCCTCGTGCTGCTCACCCGTCGGGGTGGGGGCCGGGGTGCGGTCGGGCCAGAGCTGGGCGGGGGCCGCGACGGGCGCCGTCGTACCGGCGGCGAGCGGCTCCCCCGCGACCTGGCACCCCGTCGCCACGGCCGCCAGTGCCATGAGCGCGAGCGCCCGCAGGGATCGCCTGAGGCGCGTGCGTCGGGGGCGGGCGGCTCCGGTCACTGCTGGGTCCATGGTCGTGGGGCGTGCGGCTGCGGACACCACGATGTTATGCGAGTGCCGCGCGAGGCGGCCCGGGGGCGGACGGACCCGGTCCGCCCCCGCTGCTCCGGTCAGCGGTTGCGGCGCTTGGCGATCGTCGTCAGCACCACGGGAAGCAGCAGTTCCAGCGCGCGGGCGACCGTCGCGGGCGGCAGCCCCGTCTTCTTGGCCACGGCGTTCGCCACCGGCCCGCTGAGCTTGGCGAGGACACCGGACATCAGGCCCCCGCCGCCGAGCCCGGCCAGGCCCTGCACCCCGGCGGGCGCCGCGGTCAGCTCGTCGGGCAGCTCGGCGACCGTGGCCTCCACGACCCGCCTGGCCGCTTCGGTGTCCGTGCCGAGCTCGCCCGCGAGCTCCTCGATCCGGTCGTCGCCGAGCTCCTGGAGTACGTCCTTCTGCAACGAGTCATCGCCCATGCTCACGACCTTACGTGCGGGCGCCCGGTCCCGTACGCAAGATCGCGGAACGGTCACCCCGGGAGACCAGACCGCGGGGGCTCACCAGACACAAGATCCTTAAGCGGACCACCGGCGGCATTCACCGGATCGGGCGGAAATATGACTTCCCGAACTATCCGGCACGTACCCGCGAACTAGCGTGGTCGACCATGTCACAGCCCTTCGAACTCCCGTCCTTCTACATGCCGTATCCGGCGCGCCTCAACCCTCGTCTGGAGGGGGCCCGCGTCCATTCCAAGGCGTGGGCCCGCGAGATGCGGATGATCGAGGGCTCCGGAATCTGGGACGAGTCGGACTTCGACTCCCATGACTACGCGCTGCTGTGCGCGTACACCCACCCCGACGCCTCGGGTCCGGAGCTCGACCTGATCACCGACTGGTACGTCTGGGTGTTCTTCTTCGACGACCACTTCCTCGACATCTTCAAGCGCACCCGCGATCTGACCGGCGCGAAGGCGTATCTCGACCGCCTGCCGGCCTTCATGCCCCTGCGCCCTCAGGACGCCACCGAGGCGCCCGCCAACCAGGTCGAGGCGGGGCTCGCCGACCTCTGGGCGCGCACGGTCCCGACGATGTCGGAAGACTGGCGGCGGCGCTTCAGGGAGAGCACCCGGCACCTCCTGGAGGAGTCGCTGTGGGAGCTCGCCAACATCGACGAGGGCCGGGTGGCCAACCCCGTCGAATACATCGAGATGCGCCGCAAGGTGGGGGGCGCCCCCTGGTCGGCGAACCTCGTGGAGCACGCGGCGGGCGCCGAGGTCCCTGCCGCCATCGCGGCGTCCCGGCCGATGCGCGTCCTCAAGGACACGTTCTCCGACGGCGTGCACCTGCGCAACGACATCTTCTCGTACCAGCGCGAGACCCAGGACGAGGGCGAGCTGGCCAACGCGATCCTGGTCCTGGAGAAGTTCCTGGGCTGCGGTACCCAGGAGGCCGCCGACGCCGTCAACGACCTGCTCACCTCCCGGCTCCAGCAGTTCGAGCACACCGCGCTCACCGAGGTCGGGCCCCTGCTCCTGGAGCACGGCCTCGGGCCCAAGGCATGGGCCGACGTCTTCGCGTACGTGAAGGGGCTCCAGGACTGGCAGTCCGGCGGGCACGAGTGGCACATGCGCTCCAGCCGCTATATGAACGCCGCGGCGGAGACCGGCGCTTCGGAGCGCTCGGCCCTCGCGGCCGCGGCCGGGCTGCCGGCCGGGCCCTCGGGACTGGGCACCTCGGCGGCCCGGCTGGTGTCGTCCCTCGTCGCGTCGGCACCGGCGCGGATCAGGAGCTTCACGCACACCCCCTTCCAGAAAGTCGGCCCGCTGCCGCACCCCGACTTCGCCATGCCGTACGCGCTCCGGCTGAGCCCCCACCTGGAGGGCGCCCGGCGGCACAACGTCGAGTGGAGCCACCGCATGGGGATCCTGGAGCCCGTGCCCGGACTGCCCGGGTCCGAGGTCTGGGACGAGGCCCGGCTCAAGGACATCGACCTGCCCCTGTGCGCGGCGGGCATCCACCCCGACGCGACGCCCGACGAGCTGGACCTGGCCTCGGACTGGCTCACCTGGGGCACATACGCGGACGACTACTACCCGGTGGCGTTCGGGCGCACCCCGGACATGACGGCGGCGAAGGCGTGTCACGAACGGCTCCTTGCGCTCATGCCGTCGGACCTCGCCGCGATGCCCGCGCCGCTGACCCCGCTGGAGCGGGGCCTGGCCGACCTGTGGCGGCGCACGGCGGGCCCGATGGGGCCCGAGGACCGCCGGACGTTCCGGGCGGGCGTCACGGGCATGCTGGAGAGCTGGCTGTGGGAGCTCGCCAACCACAAGCAGAACCGCGTCCCCGAGCCCGTCGACTACATCGAGATGCGGCGCAAGACCTTCGGCTCGGACCTCACGATGAGCCTCTGCCGGATCGGCCACGGCGACTCCGTACCACCGGAGATCTACGACACCCGGCCCGTCAGGGCCCTGGAGTCCGCGGCCGCCGACTACGCCTGTCTGATGAACGACATCTTCTCCTACCAGAAGGAGATCGAGTTCGAGGGCGAGGTGCACAACGCCGTCCTCGTGGTGCAGAACTTCTTCGACTGCGGGATCACCGAGGCACTCGGCATCGTCGCCGACCTGCTGGTGTCCCGGATGCGCGAGTTCCAGCACATCGTCGCCGTCCAACTGCCCGCGCTCTTCGATGACTTCGGCCTGGATCAGGAAGCCCGCGCGGCACTGAACGGATACGTGGACGAGCTCAAGAACTGGATGTCGGGGATCCTGAACTGGCACCAGGGGTGCTCCCGCTACGCGGAGGAGGACCTGCTGCGCCACCGCGCGAGGCCGGCGGCGCCCGCGCCGCGGTTCGCGCCGAGCGGGCTGGGCACCTCCGCGGCGCGGCTGGCCCCGCCGGTGGGGGTCGGCTGAACCCTCAGCCGCCGGACGGGCCGCCCGGGCCCGTCCGGCGGCGTTCGCGGTGCGCCCGGACCCTGCCGCGGCTGGCGCACGCGGGCGAAGGGCACCAGCGGCGACGGCCGGTGAGGTTCGCGAAGACACCGCGGCAGTCCGACTCGGGGCAGACCGCAAGCACCTCCCGGCCCGGCCCCGTCAACTGGTCCACCGCCTGGCGCGCCACCCGCCCCAGCGCCGCCACCACCGTCGGCGGCGGCTCCCTCGTCAGCCGCTCCCCCGTCACCAGACGCACGGGATCGGGCGTGGCGTCGAGGAAGCGGGTCAGCCCGCCGACCGCTCCGGCCGGCGGTGGCTCGTCGGCGACCACCGCGAGGGCGAGCGCCCGCAGCGTCTCCCGCAGCGCCTGCGCCTCCCGCACATCGGCCATGGAAGGCCGCCGCGCCGGTGCCAGTTCGCTGCGGTCGAGCCACTCCCCCAGCCGCTCGGGCGTGGCGATGCGCTCGACGGGGTCCGCGCCGAAGCAGCGGCCGCGGGTCGCGAGCAGATTGAGCCAGGTGGCACCGCAGTCGAAGCGGAGGGCCTGCCGTTCGTCATCGTTCACCCGTGCATCGTAACGCTTCACCCGTTACAGTGATCTTGTAACGGGTGAAGCGTTACGCACCGGGAACGGCGAGCGGGAGGAAACGACATGGAGCTGCACGCGTCACGATCCGGCCGGGTGAGCGCCGCATGACCGCCGCCGTCCGCACCGTGCTGGGCGACCTCCCCGCCGGGGAGCTCGGGGTGTGCGACGCCCATGACCACCTCTTCCTGCGCAGCCCGCGGTTGCCCGGCCAGGAGCTGGACGACCGGGACGCGGCGGCCGCCGAGCTGCGGGCGTTCCGCGAGCTGGGCGGCGGCACGGTCGTGCAGTGGACGCCTCGCGGGATGGGGCGGCGGCGCGCCGAACTCCCCGGCCTGGCCCGGGAGACGGGGGTGCGCATCGTCGCCGCGACGGGGCTGCACCAGGCCGCGCACTACGAGCCGGGCGTGCTGGAGCGGCTCGGCGACCGGCTCGCGGAGACGTTCGTCGCCGATCTGACGACCGGGCCGGTGCGCGCGGGGCTGATCAAGGTGGCCGGCGGCTTCCACGGGCTCGACACCCACGCCCGGCTGACCATGGCCGCCGCGGCACAGGCCCACCACGCCACCGGCGCCCCGATCGCGGTGCATCTGGAACTCGGCACCGGCGCCATGGACGTACTGGACCTGCTCTGCGGCGAGTTCGAGGTGCCGCCCGGCAGCGTCGTGCTCGGCCACCTGGGGCGCTGCCCCGACACGCGCACGCACCTCCGGGCGGCGCGGGCCGGTGCGTTCCTGGCGTTCGACGGGCCGTCGCGCGCCCATCACGCCACGGACTGGCGGCTCTTCGACGCGCTCACCGCCCTCGCGGAGGCTGGGCACGCCGACCGGGTCCTGCTCGGCGGGGACACCACGACCGCGGCCGCCCGCGGCGGTCCGGGCATGCCGTATCTCCTGCGCACGCTGCGGCCCGCGCTGGCGGAGGAGCTGGGCGAGGACTTCGTCACCCGCGTCTTCGTCGGCAATCCGGCGCGCGCCTTCGCGGCCGACTGGCTCGGCTGAGCCCGCACGGGAAAGGGGGGCGGCGCAGGCGCGCCGCCCCCCTTTCCCGCGCACCGCTTACTGCCGGGTGTCCACGACCGCCCGCAGCTTGCCGCTCATCGGGGTGCGGTCGAGGTCGGCGCCGTCGACCGTCTCCACCGTGAGCTCGAGCAGCCGCTCGTCCACGGCCGAGCGGAGCTCGGGGTAGTCGGCGAGGAAGGCGTCGCGTGCCGCCTGCGCGGGTACGTCGCCCGCGCGCTCCATGCGGACGGTGAGCGCTTCCCGGGGGCCGCCGTTGGCCAGCACGATCTGGAGCTCGCCGCTGTAGCGCAGGCGCTGCTCCGCGATGGCCACGAACCGGCGGTAGTTGAGGAAGTACGTCGCCACGCGCATCACGTCGCCGAGCCGCCCGAGCAGCTCGAATCTCGGGGCGTGGCTGCCGCAGGGGCAGCGGCCCGGGAGGGTGCGGCCGAGGTCGCCGATGACGTAGCGGCCGAGGTTCTGGCCGCGCCGGGCGTGGGTGGTGAAGACCAGCCGGCCGGTCTCCCCCGGCTCCACCGGGCGGTCGTCGTCGACGTCGAGGACCTCCAGGGTGTGCAGGTCGGCGTGCAGGTGGTGGACGCTGCCGCCGCTCTCGGTGCACTGATAGCCGAGCGGGCCCAGGTCGGTGCTGCCGTAGGTGATGGAGTGGATGACCTCGATGCCGAAGGTCTCGGTGAGGGTGCGGCGCTGTTCCGCGGTGAAGTGCTCACCGCCGTAGAAGATCTTGCGGATGCCGCCGTACGAGCGCAGCAGGTCCGCCTCTTCGTGGAGCAGCTGCCACAGGTAGGAGGGCATGCCGAAGAGGGTGTCCGCCCGGTGGGCGATGAGCGTCTCGGCGGTCGCCCGGTGGTCGGTGCCCGCGGCCATGGGCAGCTGGACGCCGCCCAGCCGCTCCAGGATGGAGAAGAAGCTGATGAAGCTGCCGTACATCCCGCCGCAGTAGAAGAGGTTGGCGGTGCGGTCGCGGGCCGGGTCGTAGCCCGCGGCGAGCAGGCCGCGGGCGGCGGCGTGCATCTGGGTGTCGTAGTCGTCGTAGCTGAAGAGGGACAGCGCGGGGGTGCCGGTGCTGCCGCCGCTGCGGAAGTACAGCTCGGCGTCGCGCGGGTCGACGTGCTGGTTGAGCTCCTGGACGTCGGCCTTGTCCCGCAGGGGCCCGGTGGGCGGCGGGAGGACGACGGGCCGGGCGAGGTCGTCGAGGCAGGCGGTGGTGGCGAAGCGCTCGTCGGCCTGGACGGCGACGCGGCGGCTGTAGCGCTGGAGGGCGTAGACGCCGTCGTGGGGTTCGCCGGAGTAGCCGGCCGTCATGGCGCCGACGGGCGTGACGCGGGTGGCGCCCGCGGCCAGGACCGTGCCGGACAGTTCCGCGATGTCCGTACGGCTGCCCGCGATGCCGGCGGTCTGGAGGTAGCGGCGCATGGGGCGCAGCGTGGGGATGATCTGCTTGCGGGGCAGCGGCTTGATCCACACGCTGCGGTGCAGCGGGGAAGCGGTGAGGACGGGGCGGGTGTCGGCCAGGACGCGCCAGGTGCCGTCGGGGGCGGTCAGCACGCGGGTGAGACCGAGGTGTTCCTCCAGGCGGGCGATCAGCTCCGTGGTGGTGAGCTCGGCCTCCTCGGCCGCGTCGAGCGCCTCGCCGGCGGGGGCGGGCACGGCGGCCAGGGCCTCGGCGAAGCGGTCGGCGAAGGCGAAGACCTCGTCGGCGTCCTCGGTGTCGAGGTAGACGACCTGGGGGCTGGAGCACGCCTGCTGCTCGAAGACGCAGACGTCGGCGGCCACCGCGGCGAGGGTGGCCGGGTCCTGCCACGCGTCGCGGGTGAGGTAGGCGAAGGAGATCTTGTGGCCCCACTCCACCAGGCGGCAGCCGGGCGGCACATGGGCGGCCACGCCCTCGACCGCGGCCTCGCCGCCCCAGACGGCGACGGCGTCGGCGGGCGCGCACATCAGGCGCAGCCAGTCCTGCCGGGAGGAGGAGAAGCGCAGCACGATGACGCGGTCGGCGAGGGCGCCGGTCGGGTCGAGCGCGGCGAGCTCGGCGAGCAGGTGCTGGGCGAGGAGGGTGTCGCCGCCGCTGGTCTTGAGGATGTTGACGTTGCCGGCGAGGAGGCCCTCGACGAGGCTGAGCGGGGCGACGCTCGCGGCGTTGCCGGGGGCGATGTGGGCGACGAGGCCGACGGGCGCCCAGGCTTCGTAGACGGTCTCCTTCGCGTCGGGGCGGCCCAGCCGCTGGGGTGCGGTGGAGCCGAGTTCGCGGCGGAGCTTGCGGGTGAGGGCGTCGCGGCCGAGGAAGGCGGCGAGTTCGGCGAGGAGGTCGCCGTCCTCGTCCGCGGGGAGGTGCTCGGCGAGGCGTACGGAGACGGGGTGGGCCGGGTCGGCCAGGGCCGTGGCCAGCCGGTCGCAGGCCGCGAGGACCGTCTCGGTGTCGAGCGGCGCGGCGAGCGCGGCCTCGACGGCGGCGGGCAGCGTGGCCAGCCGGCGCTCGGCCTCGTCGTCACCGATGAAGGCGCCCTGCCAGTAGTGGTGGTTCATGGTGTCGGTCATGACATTCCCTTCATCAGTTCGGCGGCGGCGACGGCACAGCTGCGGTTGCGGCTCACCCCGGCCCGGCCGTGGACGGTGAACCAGTCGGTGGCGAGCTCGCAGCCGCACTCGCTGCCGGGCCGGACGGAGGCGAGGTCGCCCATGAGGACGCTCTGGGCCGGCACGGAGGTGATGTACGGCGAGACGAGGTGCAGATAGCCGGGCTCGCCGTAGGGCAGCGCGTCGAGGGTGCGGGTGGAGCGCGCGGCGATCCGGGACCAGACAGGTGCGTGCAGGTTGTGGTGGTCGCACTCGATGTAGGGGATGCAGTGCTCGACGGAGCCGAAGGTGTCGCGGATCCGCTCGGAGGGGATGCCCAGTTGCCCGGTGACGCGGCTGTAGAGCTCGTCCTTGCCGATCCGCTGGTCCGCGTGGCCCTTCCAGCCGCCGCCGAGGATCACCAGGGAGCCCTCGGGGAGCGTCAGGGGCGGCAGGCCCATGGCACGCATCCGCTCCAGGGTGAACCAGAGGAAGGCAGGGAAGCCGAGGATGCGTACGGGCGCGTCCTCCTCCGCGAAGCGGCGCAGGGCGGCGACGCAGCCGAAGGGGTCGAACTCGTGGCCGTTGCCGGTGTTGCGCAGGGCGTACTCGACCTGGCGGGCGGGCGCGAAGTCGCAGAGGTAGTTGTCGGTGAAGGAGGTGCCCAGCTTCAGGTCGCGGGCGGGTTCGTAGCTGTAGAGGAGGTAGTTGACGTCCTGCTCGGGGGTGATCCAGCCGTTGCGGTCGAAGATGCGGGCGACCATGCGCTGGGCGGAGCGGATCGTCCACCGGTCGAAGAACATCTGGGACTTCTGGCCGGTGGTGCCGGAGGAGGTCAGGTGCAGGTCCACGTCGCCTCGGGGGATGGACAGGACCTCGTGGCGCTTGAAGAAGTTGGCGTGCACCAGCGGCGCGCGGTACGGCCCGGTGTCCGCCGTGGCCTCGTACAGCTTCCGGAAGAACGGGGACCGGTCGGTGTGCCAGGCGTTGATCTCGGCCATGGCGGCCGTGAAGAGCGCGTCCTCGGCGGGGCCGGTCGCGTAGGGGTCGGCCAGGTCGCACAGTTCCTGGACCCGGGGCAGAGACCGCGGGTCGGGGACGTCGATCGGGGCGAGATGGGGGTTCACGGGGCTCATGAGACAACCTCGGGTGCGGTCACGGCGGGCAGATAGGTCGACGCCCAGGCCGAGACGTAGAAGTCCAGGTAGGGCTGGAGGGGTTCGTCGACGACGACGCCGCGGAAGTCGATGTGTTCGGTGGTCCGGGTCAGCACGACGTAGTCGTGGAAGCCGTCGCCCTCGGGGCGCATCGCGGGGTAGAGGGCGCTCGGGAGGAAGCCCTGGGCCAGGAACGCCGACAGCGCGCCGTGGTGGGCGAGCGGCACCAGGGCCTCGACATAGCCCGCGCCGGCGCGGGTGAGCGCCCGGGTGATCGGCTCGAGGTGACCTGCGGCGGCCGCCGGGTCGGGGTGGCCCGCGACCAGGGCGCAGTATTTGCCGGTGCGGTTCAGATAGGCGTAGACCTCGAAGTCGCCGTCGTCGGGCACCAGCAGCACATTCGGGGTGTGCAGGGGGTAGAACCACTGGGCGGCGTCGGGGAACCGGTCGTGGAAGCGGCGGCGGACGAAGCCCGGTGCCTCGATCATCTCCAGCCGTACGTCCGACGTCCTGGCCGGGGCGGGCAGCGGCGCGGTGGCCCGGGTGCCCGCGTAGCTGATGCCGAGGCTGCGCTCGACGTTGCGCAGGAGCGGCAGCAGGGGCGCGGGCACCTCGTCGACGGGGATCCGCCGGTCCAGCACACCGGGAGAGTGACGCGCGTAGAGCGCGAGGCTCTCCCGGCAGTCGAGGTCGACCGCGTTGGGCAGGATACCCATCGGCCGGAAGCCGTTGCGCGAGACGACGCGCTGGGGTCCGGCGCTGACGGTGCGGACCGTGGCGTAGACCGAGTCGAGGCGGCCGGTGCCGAGCATCCGGGAGCACAGCTCGTCGGTGAGCGCCCCGGCGAGGCCCGAGCCGCGCTGGTCGGGGTGGACGGCAAGCCCTTCGAGGCGGCCGAGGCGGCTGCCGGGTTCGCTGTGGATGGCCGCCGACCCCACGACGCCCCCGGTTCCGGCGCGGCGGGCCACGAGCCAGAGGGTGTACGGGTCCGCGATGAGCCGGGACATCACGGCGGGGTCGGTGCCCAGGGCGGTGGGGTAGTGCGGCCCGTAGACGGCGTAGTAGAGCTGGCGGAGCTCGGCTATGTCGGCGGGCGTGGCCTGCTCGATGGTGACGCTCACCGGGCCGCTCCCACGGCTTCCGGCTCGGCCGCCGCGGGCGCGGCCTCCGGGGCGGGGGCGCTCTCGCGCAGCAGGGCCAGCGCGCAGGCGGCGGGCACCAGTCCGGCCGCCTGGATCAGGCAGAGCGTCTGCGGGGACAGCTGGTCGCCGAGCGCGCCGAAGAGCAGGGAGGCCACGGGGAAGGTCGCGCCGAGCACGGCCTGCATCACGGCGAAGAAGGCGGGCTTGTCGGCCGCGGGGACGAGGCGCTGGAAGAGCGCCACGAAGCGGACGCCGATCACGCCGACGCACCAGCCGGCCACGGCCAGGCAGCCCGCGATGACGGGCCGTTCGCCGACGATGCCGGGCAGGCCGAGGGCCAGGGCCATCGCGGCCAGGCACAGCGAGCCGACGACGGTGGGACGGCCCGGCACCCGGGCACCGGTGAACGAGCCGATCAGCGTGCCCGCCCCGAGCGACGCCTCCAGCAGGGCGACGGTGCCGCCTCCGCCGTGGAGCACGCCCTTGGTGTAGAGCGGGATGACGACGAAGACGGCGGTGGTGAAGAGGTTGGCGGCGGTGAAGCTGATGAGGATCCTGCGGACGAAGGGCAGGCCGGACAGCACCTGGCGCAGCGTCCGGCGCTCCTCGCCGCCCGCGGCCTCCTCGGTGCCGGCGGCCGCGCCGCGGAAGCGCACGGTCGCGATGAGGACGGCGGCCGTCACATAGGCGGCCGCGCAGCCGACGGCGAGTCCGGCCACTCCGGCGCGGTCGACGATCAGGGCGCCGAGCAGCGCCCCGCCGAGGCTCGCCAGCGACTGGGTGGACAGCTCGAAGCCGGTGGCCGCCTCGATGTCCTCGTCGTCGACGAGTTCGGGCACGGAGGTGGTCAGGCAGGGGTCGAAGAACGCCTGGCAGGTGGCCAGGGCGAGGGTCGCGGCGTACGCGGCCGCGAGCGGCAGGTCGCTCGCGTAGGCCCAGGCGGCCAGCGCCGTCGCGACAACACCCGCGGTGGCCGCGGCGGTTCGCAGCAGCGTGCGGTGGGCGACGCGCGCGATGGCGCGGGCGACGACCGGGGCAAGGGCCACGGCGGGCAGGGTGCTGACGGCCATGAACAGCCCGGACGCGAGTCCGTTGCCGCCGCTGACGGCGTAGGCGACGAGCCACCAGGAGACGCCGACCTGGAACATCCGGACGGCGGCCTGGGTCAGCACCTGGCCGAGCCAGACGGCGCCGAAGGCGCGGTTGCGCAGGACGAGCGGGAGTCTGCCGGTCCGCTCCACTGTCGGGGCGGTCATGCGGTCGGCCTCTCGTCGATGACGCGGATGAGCTTGCCGGAGCGGGAGTTGACCACGAGGTCGCGGTTGCGGACCCACTCCACCTCCATCGGGTGGACGAATCCGGCGCGCAGGCTGTCGGGGTAGAGCGGGCGTGCCGTGCACAGCCCCTCGACGACCTCCTTGGCGAGGACGTCCAGACCGGCCGGGTCCTCGTCACCGGGGGCCGTGGCCAGGCGCAGGACGAGGCCGTCGCGGCCGTCCCAGCGGCGCACCACGAGCTGCATGCCGACGATGCGGCCCTCGGTGTCGGCCTCGGTGACGGCGTCCTGCGCGTCCTGCGAGTACAGCGACACCGGTCCGACGCGCACGCCTTCCTCGGCGCGGCCGAGGATACGGAAGTGCCCCTCGGTCTCCGTCCACTCCGCGCGGTCACCGGCGGGGTAGCGGATGATCGGCATGAGGCCGCGGAAGAGGCTGGTCACGACGACGCGTCCGGGGCGGCCCGGCTCGGTGATCGGCTCCCCGGTCGTCTCGTCGAGGATCTCGACGACGGAGTGCGGGGTGAAGGCGCGGTGGACGCGCGCGTCGGGGCCGGGTACGGGGCAGCCGAGCAGCCCGGCGTCGACGCTGGCGTAACCGAGGGAGCGCGCTTCGGCATTGGGGAAGGCGGCGGCCAGCAGGCGGCGCTGGTCGTCGAAGAGCGCCTCGCCGCCGAAGAACAGCAGCTCCACGGCGGGCAGCTGCTCGCCCTGGGCGACCAGGTGCTCGGCCAGGCGGCAGAGCGTGGTCGGGGTGCCCGCGACGACCTGCGCGGCGAAGTCGCGGAGGGTGGGGACCGTCGACTCCAGCGGTGCGGCGCCGCCGATGGGCAGGCGCACGTTCTCCACGGGCGCGTGGGCGAGGGAGTCGAGGATGAAGAGGAAGCTGGCGTACAGCTCACCGGCGTAGAAGAGATCCGCCACGCGGTGACCGGGCTTCAGCCCCGCGTCGACGAGCCCCGCGCCGAACGCGGTGACGAACTCCCGCCATTCCTCCCGGGTGTAGCAGGAGAACTTGGGTGCGCCGGTGGTGCCGCCCGTCTTGTAGACGGCCGCCTCGGTGAGCGGCGCGGTGAGCACGCGATTGTCGTGGAGTGTGTTGGCTGCCCAGAATTCTCCCTGGTCCACGACGGGAAGAGCCGTGAGGCAATCCACGTCCGGCGCCAGGGAAGCGTAGAGATTCGCATAGAACGGGGAGTTTTCACGGGCGTGACGTATGAGGTCCGGAAGCTGATGGACGGGCATGCGGCCTTTGCCTAGTGACGAGAAAGAAAGAGGAGTGTTCCCCGGCGGGGCGGGAAGCAGTGCACCGCCGCCACCTATTGAAAGCTGAACGAGATATGTCCCCCACATACTCGCGTCGCTTGCGCATCACAACTGACGCACGCTCACAATAATGGAACACGGCAGAACGTACCGCAAAATCGGCGACGCCCCGGACGTCGGGATTGGCCGGAAACGGTGGTGTCCGTGATGGCCACACATACGGCTGGATGGCATGATTCGCCCGCGCGCGGCAAACGACCGATATGGTGAGCCATATCCCGGTCCGTCCCCCGCTCCGGCGCCGGCCCGCGAGTTGACGTATCCCATACGGCACTGTGTGAACCGTCACTGGCAGGACGCCCGGTCTTTGCATAGCGTTGCGTCGGCCCGCATCGAATATCAACGAACAATTCACCGGGCGGCGTTGCCCGCCCGCCGGCGAATCCTCGCCGGGGCCCACGGAATTGCCTCTGAGGCAGAACGGCGATTCAGCCCCGCCCTGACGGATCCCTTACGGAAATCCGCACCCGCCGGCATCCGGGCCCGTCCGGCGGCTACGGCACGGGAGTAAGGAACCGTTCCGGCAGGCAGGCGTCGCACGGGCGGGCCTTGCTCGCGAGGAGCTCGTCACGCGCCTCGGCCGTCGTGAGGGTCTCCTCACCGCCCTTGGGCACCCAGCAGCCGGCGTGATGGACTTCGTGCATGGTCCTGCCGGACCGGGTGTGGGAGGTGACCGGCCAGAGGGCGTGCTCCAGGTCCGGCCGGTAGGGCGTGCGGGAGGCGGCGTGCACCTCCTCGTACGGATCCTCCGTGAGGTGCTGGAGGACCGCGCAGCGGACCCACTCCCGCGGGGGCATTCCCGCTTCGTCTGCGGCCGCCGTGATAAGGGCGAGTTCGTCGTGGCTGAAGAGCTGCTCCATGCCGCGCGACGCTAGCAGTGGCGGAGTACGGGGCGGGTGGGTTGCCGGAAGGCGGCATATGCGAGTGGTCTGCGGCGCGGAGCCGTTCCCCGGGGGCGGCGGTCGCCGTAAGGCCACGTGAGCGACTTCCGGACCGTGGCCGAAACGTGTCACCGCCCCGTGGACGCCCGGGAGTTCACGCCCGAAGGGGGCACATACCCGGTTCCCGTAAGCACGGCGGTTCCCCCGAACGGGGCCATGTGCCGGTCGCCGGTTCACCCTTCCGGTCCGCCGGGCGCCGCCCGGCCGCCGGCGGCGGGCGCGGGCGGCGGGCGCCGACGCGTGTCAGTCCCGTTCGTCCGACGGCGGCAGGACGTCGTCCAGGAGTACGGGGAGGTCGCGCACCCGTACTCCCGTCGCGTGCCGTACCGCGTTGGCCACCGCCGCCGCCGTGCCGACGATGCCGAGCTCGCCCAGGCCCTTCGCGCCCAGGGGGTTGACCACGTCGTCCGTCTCGTCGACGGTCTCCACGGTCACCTCACCGATGTCGGCGTTGCAGGCGATGTGGTAGCCGCCGAGGTCGGTGTTGGTGAAGCGGGCGAGGTTCCGGTCCACCTGGGTCTCCTCCAGCAGGGCGTGGCCCGCTCCCCAGATCATGCCGCCCGCCAACTGGTTCCCGGCCGTACGGGGGTTGATGACCCGCCCGCAGGCGAAGACGCCCACCATCCGCCCGAGCCGTACGCGCCGCGTCGCCGGGTCGACGAGGACCTCCACGAACTGGGCGCCGTGGCTGAACATCACATGCGTGGCGCCGACCGCGGGGGCCTGCACCAAGCCACCGGCCAGGCCCCGGCGCACCGCTTCGGCGCCGAGCTCCGGCGGCACCCACGAGGCGTCGGCCTCCAGGACCCCGCCGGGGAGGTCCGCGAGCGCGCCCGCCGCCGGCAGCCGCTCACGGGCGGCCCGCGCCGCCGCCCGCACGGCGGAGCCCGCCGACGCGGTGGTCATCGAACCGCCGGACAGGGGCGCGGCGGGCAGGTCGCTGTCGCCCAGCCGGACGGTCACCGCGTCGACGGGCAGGCCCAGTTCCTGTGCGGCGATCTGGGCGAGCACGGTGGCGGCGCCGGTGCCGATGTCGTGGGTGGCGGCCTGGACCTCGGCGCGGCCGTCGGCGGTGAGCCGCACGCGGGCGCGGGAAGGGGCGCGCAGGACGGGGTAGAGGGAGGACGCGCACCCCCAGCCGATCAGCTGCCCGTCGCGGTCGCGCATCGCGCCGGGCCTGGGGTCCCGCCGGGACCAGCCGAACAGCTCGGCGCCGCGCCGCCGGCACGCCGTCATGGAGCGGCTGCTGAAGGGCAGTCCGGTGACGGGGTCCCGCCCGGGTTCGTTGCGCGTCCGCAGTTCGAGGGGGTCCATACCGAGCGCTTCGGCGAGTTCGTCCATCGCGCTCTCCAGCGCGAAGGCGGCGGGGTATTCCGCGGGCGCCCGCATGAAACCCGGGGTGTTGACGTCCGTGGGCACGACGTACTCGCGGGTGCTGATGTTCGGGGAGGCGTAGAGCCGGACGGTGGCCTCCGCGCCGGGCAGGGGCAGGACGTCGGACCGGGAGTTCTGCCCCCAGGTGTGGTGTTCGTAGCCGAGCAGCCGCCCGTCGGGCCCGGCGCCGAGCCGCACCCGGTGGCGGGTCTGCGGGCGGAAGGAACCGACCGTGGACATCCGCTCCCGCGGCACCACGAGCTTCACCGGCCGGCCCAGGGCGCGGGCCGCGGCCGCGACGAGGACCGTGTGCCAGAGCACCGTCGCCTTGCCGCCGAAGCCCCCGCCGACGTACGCGCTGAGCACCCGCACGCTCCCCGTCGGCAGCCCGAACATCTCGGCCAGGACCGACCGGGTGCCCTGGACCGCCTGGGTGGGCACGTGCGCCGTCAGCACGCCGCTTCGCCAGGCGGCGGTGGTGGCGTACAGCTCGATGGGGTGGTGGTGCATCGCGGGCGTGGTGTATTCCGCCTCCACGACGACCGGCGCCGCGGCCAGGGCCCGCCCGGTGTCCCCGACCTCGATCGACGCGCCCTCGAAGAGCAGGGCGCCGTCCGCCTCCTCCGCCAGCGTGGCGTGGGCGGGCCAGGGCTCGTACTCCGCCGTGACGAGGTGCGCGGCCTCCTCCGCCGTCCGGGCCGAGTCGGCGACCACGAGGGCGACGATCTGGCCCATGTGGTGGATCTCGTCGGAGGCCAGCGGATTGACGCTCGACTGGAGCAGCCCGCCGGTGCCGACGAACCGGCCGGGCGGCAGCTCGGCCTCGGGGCTGCGGTGGGTGAGCACCAGCCATACGCCGGGGACCGCCTCGGCGGCGGCCGTGTCGAGGGCGGTGATCCGGCCGCGCGCGACGGTGCTGGTGACCAGCGCCGCGTGGGCCGTGCCCGGCACGGGGACGTCGGCCGCGTAGCGCGCGGTGCCGGTGACCTTGGCGAGCGCGTCCGCGCGCGCCACGGGGGCGCCCACGATGTCCGTCACCGGTGCTGCTCCTTCCGGCTCGCGATCATGAGGGCTTCGGCCACGACGCGCGGGCCGAGGCGCAGTTTGACGGTGTTGCCGCCGAGGCCGCGCGCACCGGCGAAGGCGGCCCGTCCGGCGCGGCGGGCGGCCTCCCCGGTCAGCGGGCGGCCGGTCAGCTCGGCCTCCGCCTCCCGGCTGCGCCAGGGGCGGGTGGCGACGCCGCCGACCGCGATCCGCGCGTCCGTCACGGTGCCGCCGGTCAGCTCCAGGGCGACGGCGGCCGAGGCGACGGCGAAGGCGTAGCTCGCCCGGTCCCGCACCTTGAGGAAGGCGGAGCGGCGGCCCGCCGGGGTGGCGCGCACGGTGATCGCGGTGACGATCTCGCCGGGGCGCAGCACGGTCTCCCGGTCCGGGCGGTCGTCGTAGGGCCGGTGGAGGTGCGCGAAGGGCAGGGTCCGGGGGCCTTCGGAGGAGATCAGCTCGATCTCGGTGTCGAGGGCGGCGAGTGCGGTGCCCCAGTCGCCGGGGTAGACGGCGACGCAGGTGTCCGAGCCGCCCAGGACGGCGTGTTCGCGGTTCACTCCGGTGAGAGCGGAGCAACCGGAGCCCGGCGCGCGCTTGTTGCAGGGTGAGACGCCGTCGCGGAAATAGGCGCACCGGGTGCGCTGGAGGATGTTCCCGCCGACGGTCGCCACATTGCGCAGCTGCTGCGAGGCGGCCTGGCGCAGGCTCTCCGTGAGCAGGGGGTGGTGCCGGGCCAGGTCCGGGTCCTCGGCGACGTCCGCCATCCTGGCGAGCGCGCCGAAGCGGAGTACGGGGCCGCGGGTGTCGATGGCGCGGAGCTCGGTGAGGCCGCCGATGTCGACGAGGTGGCGGGGCCGCATGACGTCGAGGCGCATCAGGTCGACGAGGGTGGTGCCACCGGCGAGGACGGCGGTGGCGGGTTCACGGGCGGCCCGCACCGCCTCGTCGAGGGATCCGGCGCGGCGGTAGGCGAAGGGACGCACGGTCACCTCTCCTCGGCGACCGCGGCGACCGCGGCGACGATGTTGGGGTAGGCGGCGCAGCGGCAGAGGTTGCCGCTCATGAACTCGCGTATCCCGGCGGCGGAGCGCGCGTGGCCTTCGCGCACGCAGGCGTCGGCCGACATGATCTGGCCGGGGGTGCAGTAGCCGCACTGGAGGGCGTCGTGGTCGATGAAGGCGCGCTGCACAGGGTGCAGGCCGTCGGCGTCGTCGGCCGCGCCGGCGAGCCCTTCGATGGTGACGACGTCGTGGCCAGCCGCGGTGACGGCCAGGATCAGGCAGGACAGCACGGGCCGTCCGTCGAGGTGCACGGTGCAGGCACCGCATGTGCCGTGGTCGCAGCCGGGTTTGGCGCCGGTCAGATCCAGGTGGTCGCGCAGGAGGTCGAGGAGTGTCGTGCGGGGGTCGGCGGGCAGGTCGTGCCGCGCTCCGTTGACGCTTAATCGGAGTGGAGGGGTGGCGGGACGTCCGTCCTCCGTGGAGGCCATGTCATCTCCCGGTCGGGTGAGGCGAGTTGGGTCGTCTCGGGCGCATCAGGCTTTCACGGACGGCGGGTCGCGGCTAGGGACGTGCGGGGAGGATCCGGGTCAGGGCGGCCGGAGCGGAACCTCCGGTTCGGCGGGGGGCGGGACGGGGAAGAAGTCCGGCCATGTCCCTTGGCACGCACGGCCACACGCATCCGCCCGCCCTCATCGACCGCGCGATGTGGAGCTTCCCTGTGCACCATCCGGACGCCCAGCTCCGCATCGGGGCCCTGCTCCATCTCACCGGCACCGCCCCGCCCGTCGGACGGCTGCGTGACCACGTCGCCGAGCGGCTGCCCGCCCTGCCCGCTCTGACGCACTTCCTCACCGGCACGGGCAGCGGATGGACGCGGGCGCCGTTCGTCGATCCGGCCGTCCATGTCGTGGAGCACGTGCTGCCGCCCGGCGGTGAGCACCTGGACCGGGAGGTCCAGCGGCTCATCCGCGTCCCGTTGCCCGAGGGTGCGCCGCACTGGCGCGTCGATCTGCTGCGCGGCCACGAGCCGGGGCGGTACGCGCTGCTCTATCTCGTCCACCACGCCATGCAGGACGGCGCGGGGATACTGCACACCCTGGAGACGCTGTTCACCGCGCGGGCCATCCCGGAGAGCCAGTCGTCGGCGGTGGTGCCCTGCCTCTCCCCCGCCCCGCCGGTGACCCTGCGGGACTGCTTCCGCGCCGTGGCCACGACGGCGCGCGCGGGCGGCAGATCCGGCATCTGGGCCTCCGCCCGGCATCCGCTGTCCGCCCGGCGGACCTTCCGTTGGGCGCAGGTGCCCGTCGAGCGGTTACGGGAGGTCGGCCACGCCCGGGGCGGCTCCGTCAACGACGCCTATCTCGCCACGCTGGCGCACGCGGTGCAGGACTGGGCGGGCGATCACTGGCCGCCGGCGCGCCGCTCCGCGGAACTGCCGATGATCATGCCGGCGAACCTCCGCCGCCCCGGGGAGGCCGCCGCCCCCGGCAACAAGGTGGTGATGATCCCGCTCGCGCTGCCGGGCGGGGACGTCCCGTTGGCGGAGCGGCTGGACGGCGCGATCCGGGCCACGGCCCCACTGAGGTGCCCGCGCCACCGCGAGGCGCTGCGCCGTGCCGTGTCCCTGTCGTACGTTCCCGCGTGGGCCCTGCCCCGGCTGCTGCGGACCGCCGGCCGCCCGGGCCGTGCCGCGGTGGGGGTGTCGGGGCTGCTGGTCCGGCACGACCTCCAGCTCGGCGGGGACCCGGTGACCCGCGTACTGCCCGTGGGCTGCCTCCCGGAGGCGAGCCCGCTCGGCTCGCTGATGCTCACCTATCGGGGGATCTCGACGGTGTGCTTCATGACGGACCGCGCCCTGCCCGGCCTGGACACGCTCCACCTGCGGTGGCGGCGGGCGGTGGAGGGGTGACTTGGGAGGCGCGGGGGTCAGCGCTCGACGGAGCGTGTGAAGCGTTCCTCGTACGCCGCGGCCAGATCGCGCAGGGCCTGGCCGCAGTCCCCCGTGTAGGACGGGCCGTGCATGAGGCCGAGGGTGGCCGGTTCCAGGGCGGCGAGCTCGCGCATCGTCGGCGCGGTGGTGGCGGTGAGGCAGGAGGCGCCGAAGGCGTCCTCCGCCGCGAGGGCGGGCCCGACGATCTCCCCCTCGGTCAGGGCGGGGGCGTCGCCGATCCTGGTGAAGAGATCCCCGCACAGGAGCGTGCCGGTCGTCTCCTCGTACATCAGCCCGGCGTCCCAGCCATG
This sequence comes from Streptomyces sp. NPDC025618, assembly GCF_055558795.1. Taxonomy (NCBI): domain Bacteria; kingdom Bacillati; phylum Actinomycetota; class Actinomycetes; order Kitasatosporales; family Streptomycetaceae; genus Streptomyces; species Streptomyces sp. NPDC025618. Next base: position 26,860 of record NZ_JBVHLW010000046.1, read on the forward strand.
CGGGACATGCGGGGTCTCCAGGCGGCGTACGCGCTTGCCGCCGAGGTCGAGGACCTCGCCGTGGTCGAGGGGGCGCGGCGGCCGGTCGGCCAGGTCGTTGACGGACACGACGCAGCCCATGGCGCCGTGGGCGACCTGGGCGCGCGGCGCCGCGCCCAGCCAGGAGTTCATGGAGCCGCACTCGTCCGCCTCGACATGGCCGAAGGTGATCCAGCGCAGGCCAGCCACCGGCGTGACCCTGGCGACGGCGTCGCTGACGAGGGGGAACAGCGCGCGCAGTCCGCAGTGGAAGAGCAGGGGTTCCTCGGCGTCGACGAGAAACTGGTTGAACAGGAAGTCCGCTTCGCCGATGTAGGTGGACAGCCGGTAGATGTCGGGGGCGATCTCCGTGACCGTGGTCTCCATCAGACGTCGTCCTCTCCGCTCCGGCCGCTTCCCCCTCTCTACCTTCACCGGGCGGGCGGGGAGGCACTTCGCGGCGGGCCGCTCCGGGGCCGGGCGCGCGGTTCCCCCCGACGGCCCAGGCGGCCCGCCCGGTCAGGCGACCGTGGTGACGATGACGCGGCGCGGGTCCGGGTGTTCGGCGGGGACGAGGACGTGGCTGGTCACGTGGATCTGGCGCCGTCGCCGGAAACCCGGGACCTCGGTCCTGTTGCGCCATCAGTTCACGGCCCCGGCGGGGCGACCGCGGAGTGCTCAGGCCCCGGCCGGACCGAAGTCCGGAATCGTCAGCGACCCGTTCTCGGCCAGCGGGAATCCCGGGTTGTGGGCGATCTCCCACAGGTGGCCGTCGGAGTCCGCGAAGCACCCCGCGTAGCCGCCGTAGAGCGTCGTCTCCGCCGGTTTGGTGACCGTGGCCCCGGCCCCCCGCGCTGCCGCGAGGAGAGCGTCGACCTCCTGGGGGCTCCGCACGTTGTGGGCCAGGACGATGCCACCGAAGCCGGTCCCGCGGCCGTCGTCGAGGCCGCAGTCCCGTGCGAGCTTGTCGCGGCTCCACAGGACCAGCCCGAGACCGCCCGCCTGGAAGAAGACGGTCTCCTCGGTCTCCTGTCCCCGCCAGCCCAGCTTTTCGTAGAAGGCCCGGGACCGCCCGAGGTCGGCAACGCCCAAGGTGATCAGACTGACGCGCTGTTCCATGGGCGGAAGCTAGCAGGAGCGCCGCCGGACTCCCGGGATTGCCCGCCCGGATTCGCCCCGGCCTGCTTCCGCGCGCCCCTCACAGGAACGCCGAAGGCGCGTTTCTGGCCGCCGGGCGTACGGAAAGCCGTGGTGCCTCCGGACACCCGGCGCCGCACCTGCCGGGCGCGGATCGGGTGGCCGCGCGGCAGGCAGGCGCCGTTGCCGGACGGCCGCACCGCCTTGCAGGGTGGTCACGACCAGGAGCGCCAGAGGAAGGACTGATTCATGGGCCGGCCGTTCGGTTCCTACCAGAACGAGATCTACTTCGACGGGCTGCGTGGCGTCCGGCCGCGGTTCCCCGTGAAGTACGACGAGTTGGAGTCCAGAGCGCTGGCGGTGCTGCCGGACTCCGTGCGCGACTACGTCGCCGGGGGCGCGGGCGAGGAGCGCACCCAGCGGGCGAACGTGGCCGCCTTCGACCGGTGGGGGCTGTACCCCAGGATGTTCGTGGGGGCCGCGCGACGCGACCTCTCGGTCGACGTGTTCGGCATGGAACTGCCCTCGCCCCTGTTCATGGCGCCGATAGGCGTCATCGGGCTGTGCGCCCAGGACGGGCACGGCGACCTCGCGGCGGCGCGGGCGGCCGCCCGTACCGGCGTGCCGATGGTCGCCTCGACCTTCTCCGTCGACCCGCTGGAAGCGGTCGCGGCCGAGTCGGGGCGGACGCCGGCGCTCTTCCAGCTGTACGCCCCCACCGACCGGGAGCTCGCCGAAAGCCTGGTGCGGCGCGCCGAGAGGGCGGGCTTCAAGGCGATCGTGGTCACCCTGGACGCCTGGCTGACCGGCTGGCGCCCGCGCGACCTGAGCACCGGCAACCTCCCGCAGCTGCGCGGCCACTGCCTGGCCAACTACACCTCCGACCCCGTCTTCCGGGCCGGCCTGGAGCGTACGCCGGAGGAGGACCCGCGGGCCGCGGCCCTGCGCTGGAGCGAGCTCTTCGGCAACCCCCTCACCTGGGACGACCTGCCCTGGCTGCGCTCGCTCACCACGCTGCCGCTGATCGTGAAGGGCCTGTGCCACCCCGAGGACGTGCGCCGCGCCCGGGACGGCGGCGTCGACGGCGTCTACTGCTCCAACCACGGCGGCCGCCAGGCCGACGGAGGGCTGCCCTCTCTCGACGCCCTGCCCGGCGTCGTCGAGGCAGCCGACGGTCTGCCTGTCCTCTTCGACTCCGGCGTCCGTGGCGGAGCGGACGTCGTCAAGGCGCTCGCCCTGGGCGCCACCGCCGTCGGCATCGGCCGCCCGTACGCCTACGGCCTCGCGCTCGGCGGCACCGACGGCATCGTCCACGTCCTGCGGTCGGTCCTGGCCGAGGCCGATCTGCTCATGGCCGTCGACGGCTATCCCACCCTGGCGGACCTCACTCCCGAGGCGCTCCGGCGCGTCGGCTGACGCGCTCGTGCCCCGGCACGCCCACAGGGGACATCGGATCCGCTCCGTCCGGGAAAGGTATCCCCCATGCCTCTCGACCCGGCCATCGCCGCCCTCCTCGACGGAGTCGACTCCATCCTCTCGATGCGCATCCGCACGACCGACCCGCGGGAGCTGCGGGAGGCGGAGCGGCAGCTGGCGGCCGCGGCGGCGCCCGCCCGGCCGGTCGAGGTCGGTTCCGTGCGGGACACCACGGTGCCCGGCCCCGCGTGGGGCGTGCCCGTGCGGATCTACCGGCCGACGGGTGACGGCCCGGCCCCCACCGTGGTCTTCTGCCACGGCGGCGGCTGGATCACCGGCGACCTCGACAGCCACGACCTGGTCGCGCGCCGTCTGTGCCACGATGTCGGCGCCGTGGTGGTCGCCGTCCACTACCGCCGGGCCCCCGAACACCCCTTCCCCGCGCCGTACGAGGACTGCCTGGCCGTGGCGCGGCACGTCGCCGGCCACATCGCGGAGTACGGCGCGCGGCGCGACCGCCTCGCCCTGGCCGGGGACAGCGCGGGCGCCAACCTCTGTGCCGTGATCGCGCAGACGTTCCGCGACGAAGGCCGCCCGCTCGCGGCGCAGTTGCTCGCCTACCCGGCGACCGACTTCGACGGGGAGTACGCCTCCCGCTCCGAGAACGCGGCCGGGTTCATGCTCACCACCGAGAACATCGCCGACATCCAGCACCTCTACGCGGGCGACGACCCGGCCGTACGGAGCTGCGCCCAGGTCTCCCCGCTGCGTGCCGAGAGCCTCGCGGGTCTCGCGCCCGCGATCGTCGCGACCGCGCAGTACGACCCGCTGCGCGACGAGGGTCTGGCCTACGCGCAGGCGCTGCGCGACGCCGGGGTGGAGGTGTTCGCGCGGAACTACGAGGGGCTGGTCCACGGCTTCCTGAACCTCTGTCCCCTCTCCCCCGGTGCCGACGCCGCGGCGGGTGAGCTGTTCGCCCGCCTCGCCGGCCTGCTCAGGTGAGCGGTCCTGGGCCGCACTCTCCGGCCCAGGGATGCGATCACGTGTGATCGGCGATGCCATGGAGGCATGGCCACGTACAGGCCGGCCGCGGGCGCCGCACGGCTGCACCGCGTGTTCGAGGCCGCGTGCGACCGCTCGCCGTCGGCCACGGCGCTGGAGTGCGGGCGGCACAGGCTGACCTACGGCGAATTGGACGCCCGCGCCAACCAGCTCGCGCATCACCTCCGCGGCCTCGGCGTCGGCCCGGGGTCGCGGGTCGCGATCCTGGTGCCGCGGTCGGTGGAGACGTACGCGTCCTTGCTGGCGGTGGGCAAGGCGGGTGCGACGTTCGTGCCGGTCGACCCGGCGTCGCCACCGGCCCGCGTCGCCTACATCACGGAGGACGCCGACGTCGACCTGGTGCTGACCGCCCCCGGTGCCGAGCGGGCCGCCGGAGAACTGACCCGACGCGCCGTCGACCTCGGCTCGTGCGGGGCAAAGCTCGCGGCGGCGCCCCACACCCGGCCGCCGCCCGGCCGGGAGGAGGACGATCCGCTGGCGTACATCATGTACACCTCCGGGTCGAGCGGCAGGCCCAAGGGGGTGCGGATCGCCCAGTCGAGCATCTGCAACTTCCTCCGCGTCGTCCCCGGGCTGTACGACGTGCGGCCCGAGGACCGGGTCCACCAGGGCATGACGGTCTCCTTCGACTTCTCCATCGAGGAGATCTGGCCGACGTGGGCGGTCGGCGCCACGCTCGTCGCGGGCCCGACCGGTCCCGGGCAGCTCGGCGCCGAGCTCGCCGACTGGCTGGAGGAGCGCGGGATCACGGTCCTGTACTGCGTGCCGACGCTGCTGGCGACGATCCCCCGGGACCTGCCGCTCCTGCGCGCCGTCATGGTCGGCGGCGAGGCGTGCCCGGCCCGGCTCGTCGAGCGGTGGAGCAGGCCGGGGCGCCGCATCCTCAACACCTACGGCCCGACCGAGGCCACGGTCACCGCGACCGTCGGGGAGCTGCTGCCGGGCCGGCCCGTGACCATCGGCAGGCCGCTGCCGACCTGTGTGGTGGTGCTGCTCGACGAGGAGCGCCGGCCCGTGCCCGACGGCGCGGTCGGGGAGATCTGCGTCGGCGGCCCCGGCGTCGCCCGTGGCTATGTCGGGCGGCCGGAGCTGACCGCCGACCGGTTCATCGAGCATCCGCTGGCCCCGGCGGGCGGCAGGCTCTACCGCACGGGCGACCTCGGACGCAGGACCCCGGACGGGCAGTTCGAGTATCTGGGCCGGGCCGACGCCGAGGTGAAGGTCCGGGGACACCGGGTCGATCTGGGCGAGATCGACAACGTGCTGCTGGAGGAGCCCGGCGTGGCCGAGGCGGCCGCCACCCTGCTGCCCTCGCCCGGCTCAGAGGGCGGGGCGGGCGAACTCTCCGCCTACGTGGTGCGGTCGGCGGACGGCACGGAGCCGGACGAGGTACTCCTCGCCCGGCTGCACGAGCACGCGCGGCGCAGGCTGCCCGCCTACATGGTGCCGTCCTTCCTGGACGTCCTCAGCGAGCTGCCCGCCATGCCCAGCGGCAAGGTGGACCGGCGGCGGCTGCCCCCGCCGACCGGCCGCCGCCTGCTGGGCGGCGGCGAAGTGGTGGCGCCGCGAGGCGAGTTGGAGGAGCGGGTACGGGACGCCTGGGCGGAGGCGTTCGGCATCGACGCCGCGTCGGTCTCGGCGGAGGCGGACTTCTTCACCGACCTCGGCGGCCACTCCCTCCTCGCGGCCCGCGTCGTGTCACTGCTGCGCGACCGGGGCACCGGGGCCCCGGCGCTGCGCGACCTCTACGGCCACCCGACCGTGCGCGGCCTCGCGGCCGTGCTGGGCGCGCCGTCGGCCACCGTCCCGCCCACCGGCCCGTCCCGTCCCGAGCCCATCCGCCACAGCGGCCGCCGGATCGCGGTGGCGGGGGCCGCCCAGGCGGGGGCGATCTATCTGGTGCTGCTCTCCTTGACGCTGCCGCTGGCCTGGGTGCTCGACCACGGCGACGGCGAACTCACCCTGCGCACCTCGCTGCACGCCGCGGCCGCCGTGCTGATCGGATACTTCTTCCTGCGCTGGATCGTCCCGGCCGCGCTCGCGCGCCCGCTGGCGGCGGGCATCCGGCCGGGCCGCTACCGGCTGTGGGGCAGGACGTACCTCCGTCTGTGGACGCTGGGCCTGGTGATGGGCCTCAGCCCGCTGCCGGTGCTGAGCGGTTCGCCCATGATGGCCGCGTACCTGCGCCTGCTCGGCGCGCGCGTCGGGCCCCGCACCACGATCGCCACCAACGCCGTGTCGCTGCCCACGCTGCTGCGCATCGGCGGTGACTCCGCGATCGGTTACGGCGCCACCCTGCACCCGTGGCGGGTGGCGGACGGCTGGGTGACCGTCGCCCCGATCGAGATCGGCCCGCGGTGCTACGTGGGCGCCAACGCGGTGCTCGAACCCGGCGCCCGCATGGGGGCGGGGTCGGGGCTCGGCGAGCAGTCGGTGATCGGCCAGGGCGAGGCGATTCCCCCCGGGGGCCGCTGGGCCGGGTCGCCGCCGGGCCCCACGGACGCGCTCGCCCCCGAGGTGGAGGCCATGCTGCGCGCCGACGGCGACGGCGGCCGGTGGCGCCCGCGCCACCTCGCCGCCGCGCTGCTCGGCCTCGCGGCCCTGGAGGCCGCCGTGCTCGCCATGACCGTGCCGAGTCTGGTGCTGGTGTGGTGGGCGCTGCTCGCCTGGGACACCTGGGCGGCCCTGCTCGCCTCGGTGCTGTCCGGCCCGGTGTACGTGCTGACGGTGTGCTGCGCGGTCGCCGTCGGCAAGCGCCTGGTGCTGCCCGCCGTGCCGGCCGGGGTGCGCCCGCTGCGGTCCGCGCTCGGCGTGCGCAAGTGGCTGGCGGACAAGCTCCTGGAGTTCAGCCTGACGTTCACCAACTCCCTCTACGCCACGCTCTACACCGTGCCGTGGCTGCGCGTCCTCGGCGCGCGGATCGGCCGGGGCGCCGAGGTCTCCACCGCCGCGCACCTCGACCCCGACCTGCTCACCCTCGGCGACGGCAGCTTCGTCGCCGACATGGCCAGCGTCGGCGCCGCCTCCTTCGCGGCCGGGCGTGTCTCGTTCGGGCCCACCGAGGTGGGCCGGCGGGCGTTCATCGGCAATGCCGCCTTCGTACCGGCCGGCACCCGGACGGGGCCGGGCTCCCTGGTGGGTGTGGGCACGGTGCCACCGCGGGACGAGGTGCCCGAGGGCACCTCGTGGCTGGGGTCGCCGGCCATCCATCTGCCGGTGCGCCAGAGCAGCGGTTCCTTCCCCGAGGAGCTGACGTTCGCGCCGACGCGCAAGGCGGTGCTCCAGCGGCTGGGCATCGAGTTCTTCCGCGCCACCATGCCCGCGTCGGTGCTGGGCACGAGCCTGTATCTGTATGTGCTGGCACTCGCCGATGTGGTCCGCCTGCCGGGCCTCGTGCTCCCCTTGCTGGTGGCGCCCGTCCTGCTGATGAGCGCGGGCCTCGGCGTGATCGCGTACTGCGCGGTGGTCAAGCGCCTGGTCGCCGGGGTCTACCGGCCGCGCGTCGAGCCGCTGTGGAGCTGGTTCGTACGGCGTACGGAGTTCGTCACCGGCCTCTTCGAGGCGGCCGCCGTACCGGCCGGGGTGGCGGCCCTGACCGGGACCCCGTTCCTGCCGCCGGTGCTGCGCTGGTTCGGCGCCCGCATCGGGCGGCGCACCTGGATCAGCACCACCTATCTCACCGAGTTCGACCTGGTGGACATCGGCGACGACGCCGCGGTGGGCACGGGCGTATCGTTGCAGACACACCTGTTCGAAGACCGTGTCATGAAGATGTCGACGGTCACCCTCCAGGCGGGCACCAGCATCGGCACCCGGGCGATCGTGCTCTACGACGGCGTGGTCGGCGAGGGCGTCTGGCTCGACGCGCTGTCGCTGCTCATGAAGGGCGAGCACCTCACACCGGGCACCAGCTGGCGCGGTATCCCGGCCCAGGGCATGACCCGCCGGGACGCCGGTCGCGAGCGCGCGCTCGCGCCCCGCCACCGGTGAGCGCCCTTCCGGCACGGGCGGTGAGGCAGTACTCATGGCACCCAACGGCATCCTCGATTCCCTCCGCCGGGCGTTCGGCAGCGGGAGCGCCCCCGCCGACCTCCCCGTCCGGGCCGCCGGGCAGCGCCCGCTGGCGCTCGTCTACCGCGGCCCGGCCACCCTGCCCGGCTGCCCGGAAGCGGTGGCCGGGCTGCTGGCCGCCGGGCCGTGGGACCTCGACATCCGCTACACCGGCCCGCGCGAGGCCGTACCGCTGACGGCCGAAGCACTGGCCCAGGCCCGGGTGTACGCCCAGCCGGGCGGCGGCACGCTGTCGCACGCGTACCGGCACCTCAGACGGCAGCGTGAGGCGATCCGCGGCTATGTCCACGGCGGCGGCCGCTATCTGGGCTTCTGCCTCGGCGGCTATCTGGCCGGGGCGACGCCGGGGTTCGGCCTGCTGCCCGGCGACACCGACCAGTACATCGGCTCACCGGGTGCCACCGTCCACGACGAGAGCAACACCCTGGTCGACGTGGACTGGCGCGGCCTGCGGCGCACCCTGTTCTTCCAGGACGGCCCGCGGTTCCTCCTCGACGCGGGCGCGCCCGCCACCGTCCTGGCCACCTATACGAACGGCACGGTCGCGGCCCTCGTCACGCCCTTCGGCGCGGGCCGCGTCGGGGTCGTGGGGCCGCACCCGGAGGCCACCGCCGACTGGTTCACCGACGTCGGCCTCCCGGTCCACCACGGCCACGACCTCGGCCTCGACCTCGCGGGCGCGGTGCTGGGGAGCTGACGGCGCGGGCGGCCGCCGCGCGACGACATCAGGTCCCGGGCGCGCGGGCACCGGGGCCGTGTGGCAGTCTGCGCGCAGAGCCCGGCCCGTCGGACCGCCGGGCCGGAAGGCTCACGAAAGCGCGGCAAAAATGGACATGTCGAATCAGTCGGGCCGGGCACCGTCCCCCGCCGCCCACCGCGAGGCCGTCGCGGCGGAGACCGCCCGGATGGTGGCCGTCGTCAAGGGCGCGGACCTGAGCGCACCCGTACCCGGCTGCCCCGGCTGGACGCTCGCCGACCTCGTCAAGCACACCGGCAGCGTGCAGCGCTGGTTCGCCGCCCTCCTGCGCGGGCGCGTCCAGGAGCGCCCCGCGAGCCGGGACCTGGAGCTGCGCCTCCCGGCCGAGGAGAGCGGCTACGCCGACTGGCTCACGGCGAGCGCCGCCGAGGCCGCGAGCGCGTTCGCGACCGTCGACCCGGACGCGCCCATGTGGGTGTGGGGAGCCGATCCCCACGCGCGGTTCTGGATCCGGCGGATGCTGTGCGAGACGCTGGTGCACCGCACGGACGCGGAGGCGGCCGCCGGTCTCCCGTCCGTGATCGACCCCGGCCTCGCGGCCGACGGCGTCGACGAGTTCCTCGTCAACCTCCCCTACGCGGCCTTCTTCGCCCCCAGGGTGGCCGAGCTGCGGGGCGACGGCGAGACCCTGCGCTTCTCGTGCACGGACACCGACGGCGACTGGCTGATCCGCCTGCGCCCCGACGGCTTCGGGCTCGAACCGGACGCCACGGCCGGCACGCGCGCCGACGTCACCGTACGGGGCACCGCCGCGGACCTGCTGCTCCTCATGTACGGCCGGCTCGGCCGGACCTCCGACGCCTTCGAAGTGGTCGGCGACGAGGCCCTCTTGGCACGCTGGTCCGCCAACTCCGCTTTCTGAAGGCACGAGTACGGGAAGTGTCACGTCGGCGCCGACGACCGGAAGGAAGCTCCTTGAACGCTTTCCGTGGCACTCTCGTATCCCTCTGCACCGTGGTCGCCCTGACCGGCACGACCGCGGCCGCCCCGGCCGCACCACCGCCGGGTCCGCCGACGGCCGGGGCCCCCGGCCTCGGCGACCCCTTCTTCCCGCTGGACGGCAACGGCGGTTACCACGTCCTGCACTACGGCCTCACCCTCGCCTACACCCCGGCCGACACCCACCTCGACGGGCGGGCGGTCGTCACCGCGCGCGCCACCCAGCACCTCTCCCGCTTCGACCTCGACCTCTCCGGCCTCACCGTGCGGTCCGTGCGGGTCGGCTCGGCCCCCGCAGCGTTCCGACGCGACGGCCAGGAGCTGGTCATCACGCCGCGCACCCCGCTGCGCCGCGGCCGGCTCTTCCAGGTCACGGTGACGTACGACGGAAAACCGGAGGCCGTCAACATTCCCGGGGATCCGTACGACGGCTGGAACGTCACCGACGACGGCGCGTTCGTGGCCGGGGAACCGCAGGGCAGCCGCACCTGGTTCCCGCTGAACAACCACCCGCTGGACAAGGCCGCCTTCGACTTCGCCATCACCGTGCCCGAGGGCTACACGGCCGTCGCCAACGGCACGCTCACCGGCCGCCGCACCCACCAGGGCCGCACCACCTTCCGCTGGCACAGCCCCGAGCCGATGGCGGGTTACCTCGCGACGGCCACGGTCGGGAAGTTCCGCACCGAGAGCTACCGCACCGCCTCCGGGCTTCCCGTCTTCACCGCGGTGGACCCCCGCGAGGCAGCCGCCTCGGCCCCCGCGCTGAAGCGGCTGCCGGAGATCATCGACTGGGAGAGCGGGCTCTTCGGCCCCTACCCCTTCGGCGCCGCCGGGGCGATCGTCGACCACGCGCCGCAGATCCCGTACACCGCCCTGGAGACGCAGACCAGACCGCTGTACGCGCACGCGCCCGCGATCGTCACGCTGGTGCACGAGACGGCGCACCAGTGGTTCGGTGACTCCGTCAGTCTGGCCCGGTGGCCGGACATCTGGCTGAACGAGGGCTTCGCCACGTACGCGGAGTGGCTGTGGGCCGAGCAGCACGGCGGCCCCAGTGCCCAGCAGGCGTTCGACACCGACTACGCCAAGCCGGTGAGCGATCCCCTATGGGCCTTCCCGCCCGCCGCCCCGGGTGACTTCACGCACCTCTTCGACGCACCGGTCTACGACCGCGGGGCGATGGCGCTGCACGCGGTGCGCACCGCCGTCGGCGACCGCGCGTTCTTCCGCCTGCTGCGCGCGTGGGCGGCGCGGCACCGCGACGGGCACGGCACGACGGAGCAGTTCGTCGCCCTCGCTCGCGCGCTCTCCCCCAGGGACCCGGGGCCCGCCCTCACCAACTGGCTGTACGGGCCGGGGAAGCCCGCCCGTCCGTGAGCTCGCCGGCCACGACGAGGCGGTAGCCGTAGTCGTACGTCCCCAGCGTGCGCAGGTGTCCGTAGCGGGCGTCCCACTCGCCGCTCGCCAGGTCGCTCCGCAGCCGCCGCGCCCCGCGCGCGGCGGCCTCGGGCGAGAGCTGGGCGAGGATGGACATCCCGGCACGGACGGCGGGGTCGAGGAACGCCTCCGGCCGGTTCCAGAAGGCCCCGACGAATCCGTCGGTGCAGTCGGCGGGCACCGGTACGGCTTCGACGGCCTGGACGTCCAGGTGCTCGGCGATGTCCGCGACCGCGGGCGCGTGGGCCTCGCTGGGCAGCGTGAGCGACTCGGGGAAGTAGCGGGTCAGCCAGAACCCGCGGCCGATCTCCGGTTCGGTCATGAGGATGACCTGGCGCCGGGCCACTCTGCGCAGTTCGGCGAGGCCCGCGGCCAGGTCGTGCCACAGGTGCACGGTGAAGGTGGCGAGCGCCGCGTCGAAGGCGGTGTCGCCGAAGGGCAGCGCCTCCACCACGGCCCGGACGGCCGGTGCGGCGGTGGGCGGCCGCTGGGCCAGCATCGCGGCGGCGGGCTCGACCGCGACGACGGCGCGGTCGTCGGGCTCGTAATTACCCGTTCCCGCCCCCACGTTGAGCAGCGTACGGACGCCGCGCAGGGCGCGTCGGACACGTGCGGCGACGCGCGGGTCGGGGCGGCGGGTCCGGGCGTATCCCGGGCCGATATTCTCGTAGAGCGTGCCGTCGGTCATGCGCGCCTCCATCCCTGGGTCCGGGGTCACCGCCCTTCGGCGGCCGGGCGCGGGGAACCGTAGTCGGGGGCGCGGCGGCCGAGAAGCCCCACCGCCGCCCGACGGCCCGCTTTCGGCCGCTCGTCCGGCACCGTGGGACGGCTCGCCCGGCCGGCCTGGGCCCGGTGTTCCGGGTGAGGGCACCGGGGATGGGTTCTTGCAGGGTTTGGCGACAACGGAACGAGGGCGGGCAGATGGCGCAGTCGGTGATCCGGACACCCGCGGATGTCTGGATGCTGGTGCGGGAGCACCCGGCGCCCCTGAGACGCTCGACCCAGGAACTGGCCACGGCGCTCGGGCGGATCCACGGTTCCCGGTTCGCCGTCTGGCACACCGACGAGCTGCTCTTCGGCGTGCGCGAGGGGCGGCTCTTCCTGCGCACCCTGGGCGGTCTGGAGGTGCCCGCGCCGAAGGTGGTCTGCGTGCGGCAGGTGCCCGGGTCCCAGCGCCACGACCGCGAGATGACCCTGATGCGGCACCTGGAGCGGATGGGGGCGACGCTCCTCAATCCGCTGGACTCCCAGCTCGTCTGCCACAACAAGTTCTGGCAGCTCCAGGAGCTGGCCCTGGCCGGCCTGCCGGTGCCCGATTCCCTCTCGTACGCCACCGCTCCGCTCTCCGCGGTCGTCCGCGACGGCGGCCCCGGCACACCGTGCGTGGTGAAGTCCGTCAGCGGAATGGGCGGGAACGGGGTGTTCCTCGCCCCGGACGCCCGGCTGCTGCGCGATGTGGCGGGGAACCTCGCGCAGGAGACGCCCTACCTCTTCCAGGAGTACGTGGCCTCCTCCCACGGCCGTGACCTGCGCGTGGTCGTCGTGGACGGCGAGGCGGTCGCCGCGGAGATCCGCACGTCCCACGACGGCGGGCTCGCCTCGAACCTGGCGCGGGGCGGTTCCGCCGCGCTCTGCCACGGCCGCTACCCCGAGGCCGAGGCGCTGGCGGTCCAGGCCGCCAGGACCGTCGGCCTGGCCGTCGCGGGGGTGGACCTCCTCTTCACCGGCACCGGCTCCTACACGATCTGCGAGGTCAACTCCGTCCCGGCCTGGCGCCCGGCGATGACGGGGGTGGTCCCCGCGATCACGGCGTGCGTCGCCCGGCACCTGGAGGGGCGAGGGGGTCAGCCCCGGGTGTCCGCCCCGGTCCCGGCCGCTTCGAAGAACGTCGCGTCCTCGGGCACCCCGGTGTGCTCCGACCCCGCGTCGTCGCGGTAGTCCCACGCGAACGGCAGGCCGTGTGCGGTCTGCACGTCGGAGCCGTCCATGAGCTGGAAGTGGAGGTGGGGTTCGGAGGAGTTGCCGGAGTTACCGCACTCGGCCAGCTCCTGCCCGGCCGCCACCCGGTCGCCCACCGCCACCCGCAGCGAGCCGCGCCGCAGATGGGCGAGACCGGCCACGACGCCGTCACCGAGGTCCAGCAGCACATAGTTGCCCCAGATGTGGCGCGTCCGGCCCAGCCCCCGTACGAAACCCTCCAGGCAGAGATAGCCGAAGCCGGGCAGCGACATCCGGCAGAGGTGGTCACGCCGACCGTCGGCGGTGGCGACGACCACCCCGTCGGCGGGGGCCAGCACGGGCCGCCCGAAGGTGCGGTAGCGACCGGGCGGCAGGCCGAACGGCCGGAACATGCTGAAGGGAGGGTCGGCCGCCACATCCTCGGCGGGCGCGTACTTCAGGTCGACGGCGTAGGTCTGCGCGTGGCTGTGGGTGTTGTGGCTGGGCACCTTGGTGCCGGGCCCGTTGAGCGCGACCCACCGCCCGCCGACGGGCACCCGCACGGGGACGGGCGGCCGCTCCCGGTCGGGGCGCTGCCTGCGCGTCAGCGACCACCGCATGGCCCCGCCGACGACGAGCAGCGCCACACCGGTGACCCACAGCGGCCCCACGCCCCGCCCGTTCACCAGCACACACAGAGCCCCGGCTCCGAAGAGCAGTCCATGGCGCTTCCACAGGGTCAGCAGCATGCGTACGTACCTCGTCGACTCGGGTCAGGGGAAGGTGCGGACAGGCCGCGGGGACAGGTCGGGGGCCTCGCGAACGCCGTGGTGGCGGAGCGCGGACAGGGCCGCGAGGTGACCGCACATGCCGTGCACGGACGGCCCGGGCGGGGTCGCCGCCGAGCAGAGGTACACACCGGGCAGGGGCGTGGAGTACGGGTCCCAGCGCGCCGTGGGGCGCAGCAGTGACTGACGCACGGTCAACGCACCGGCGGCGATGTCCCCGCCGACGTAGTTGGGGTTGTACGCCTCGAACTCGGCCGCCGAGCGGCCGTGCGAGGCGAGGATCGTGTCGGTGAACCCGGGCGCGTACTCCTCGACGCGTCGGCGGATCAGTTCGACGGGGTCGCGGGTGTCGCCATGGGGTACGTGCGCGTAGGCCCACACCGGCCTTCTGCCGCCCACGGCGCGGGACGGGTCGGTGACGGCCGGGTCGACGACCAGCAGGAAGGGAGCGGAGCCCGGCCTCCCCCGGGCCACGGCGCTCTCCTGCCGGGCGATGTCGGCGTGGCTGCCGCCGACGTGCACCGTACCGGCCCGGCCCACGAGCGAGTTGGCCCAGGGGACGGGGCCGCTGACGAGGAAGTCGGCCTTCGCGGCTCCGGGGCCGTGGCGGTAGCGGCGCAGGGCACGCCGGTAGCGGACGGGCAGCCGGTGCCCGGCCAGGGCGAGGAACTCCTTGGGCCCGACGTCCAGCAGCACGAGCGGTACGTCGCCGAGTTCGGCGAGGTCGCGGACGTGGTGGCCGGTGCGGAGGACGCCGCCGTGCGCGGTGATGTCGTCGGTCAGGGCCGCGGCAATCCGGTCGCTGCCGCCCTCGGGCAGCGGCCAGCCGGTGCTGTGGGCCGTGTGCGCGAGGAGCATGGCGACCGCGGCCGACGCCGGCGAGGGGAGCCTGCCGATGGCGTGCGCCGCCACTCCGGTCAGCAGTGCTCTGGCCTCCGGCGTGACGAACGGGCTGCGGGGCATGGCGTGGGTCAGGACCCGGGAGGCGAGCCGCGCCGCCGCGACCGGGTCGCGCGGCACGCTCCTCAGGTCGGACAGGAGCAGGTCGACGACGGAGCGGGAGCGGGCGACGAGGGGATCCATGAGGCGCTCCCAGCGTGGCCCGTCCACGCCCAGGTGCGCGCCGGTGCGGGTGACGCTGCGCCAGGCCGCCACCGCGTGGCCGGCGGCCAGCGGATGGGCGTAGGGGATGTCGGGCTGGAGCAGGTTCACGCCGCGCGAGGCCAGGTCGAAGGCCCGGAAGAACGGTGAGGCGACGGCCATCGGGTGGACGGCCGAGCAGATGTCGTGCCGCACCTCGCTGTCGAAGAGGGCGACGGTGCGCAGTCCGCCCCCGGGGGTGTCGGCCTTCTCGTACAGGACGACGTCGAGCCCGGCCCTGGCCAGGGTCACCGCGGCGGCCAGTCCGTTGGGACCGGTGCCCACGATCGCGGCGTCGGTCATGACGCGGCTCCCGCGGCCGGTGCCAACTGGCGTCCGGCGAGCCGCCGGTAGGTGGTGTCCGTGTCCATCAGCTCGGCGTGGGTGCCGCTGGCGCGCAGCCTGCCGTCCTCGATGAGGAGGATGCGGTCGGCGTCGATGGTGGTGGAGAGGCGGTGGGCGATGGTGAGGACCTGGCACCGGGTGCCGATGGTGGCGAGGGCCTCGCGCAGCGCCGTCTCGGAGTCGGAGTCGAGGTGGGAGGTGGCCTCGTCCAGCAGCAGGACGTCCGGACGGGTCAGCAGGGCGCGGGCGATGGCGAGGCGTTGGCGCTGGCCGCCGGAGAGGCCGGTGCCGCCTTCGCCGAGCGTGGTGTCCAGGCCGTCCGGCAGGGCCTCGACGACGTCCGTGAGGTGCGCGGCCGCGACGGCTTCCGCGATATCGGCGGCGGTGGCGTCGGGCCGGGCGTACGTGAGGTTCTCGCGGACGGTGCCGCGCATCAGCGGGGCCTCCTGTTCGACCAGGCCGATGCGGGAGCGGAGTTCGTCCAGCGGCACGGCGGCGGTGTCGCGTCCCGCGAGGTGGATGCTGCCCTCGTCCGGGGTGTGGAAGCGTTCGACGAGTTGGAAGAGCGTGGTCTTGCCCGCGCCGGAGGGGCCGACGATCGCGGTGACTCCCGCGGGCGGCAGCGCGAAGGACACTCCGCGCACGGCGGGGGCGCCGGATCCGGGGTAGGCGAAGGTGACGTCCTTGAACTCGATCGCGGGGGCGCCCTCGACGCCCTGGGCGGGGCGGGAGCCTTCGGAGGTCTCCACCTCGACGGCGGCGAGCTCCTTGACCCGGTCGATGGCTGCGCGGCCCTGCTGGAGCTCCCCGAGGGACATGAACAGCATCACCAGCGGGGACACCAGGTAGAACAGGTACATGATGAACGCGGTGAGGTCCTCGATGGGCAGGGCCCCGGTCGCGGTGCGGGACATGCCCCAGGCGATCACCACGGCGAGCGACACCTGGGTGCCGACGTTCATGGCGGGCATCAGCATCGCCGACAGCCGCGTCACCCGGATCCCGCTGACGCGCGCCGCGTCGGCGAGCTCCTCCATGCGCTGGGCCTCGCGCTGTTCGGCGCGGGACGCCTTCACGGTGGTCAGCGCGCCGAGGACGCGCAGCAGGCCGGACCCGAAGGCGCTGGTGTCCTCCCGGTTGGTCACCGCCGCCGCGCGGACGGCGCGCGCCAGTCCCAGGGCGACGGCCGAGGCCGCCCCCAGACAGCCGGCGGTGACGAGCAGCAGCCGCCAGTCGATCCACGCCATCACGGCGACGCAGCCGACGGTGGTGAACGCCGAGGTGATCAGCTGGGAGACGGAGGAGGAGAGGGCCACGCGCGCCAGGGAGGTGTCCGCGACCGTGCGGGTGAACACGTCACCGTGTTCGAGGCGGTCGAACTCCCTCATCCTGGAGTGCAGGAGCCGCCCGGTGAGGGTCGTGCGCATGTCGAGGACGATGTTCTCCCCGGCCCGGCCGATCAGGTAGAAGTGGGCGGCGGCCAGCAGCGCGTCGGCGACGAACAGGGCGGCGATGAACGCGATCGGTCCCGCCATCGAGCTGTCCGTCGCGACGGCCTCGATCAGGTCGCCGATGAGCAGGGGCTGCACGAGGGTGGCGGCGGTTCCGCCGAGGCCGAGCAGGATGCCGGCGCCGAGCAGCAGCCGGTGGCGGCGGACGAGGGCGGATACGTTCACTGCTTGGCCTTGCCGGCGGCGATCGCCGCGATCACGGCGATGGACACGCCGAAGATGATGCTCTTGGACCACGACCCGGAGGTGATGTGGCCGTCCTCGCGGAACATCATCAGCATGACCGGCACGGCGAAGGCGAAGGCCACGAAGAACCAGACGACGCGCGATGTATTCACCACGGGATCCCTTTCTTGTGCGTTGTACGGTTTCCGGGCATCGCTCACGTGTCTTTGACGTAGGTGGCGAGGAACATCGGGTACCGCTCCGTGTACGGGGAGAGGTCCCAGCCGGAGTGGCGGCCCTCCGGTGTGAGCCCGGCGGCGAGGGCGTAGGCGTCCGTCTCGTCGGGGACGGCCGGACGTGAGAGTTCGTTGCCCACGCGGGTGGTGCCGTCGGACTCGTACCAGACGTGGGAGCACTGCCACAGGTCGGAGCCGGGCGGCAGGGTGGAGTGGGTCTGCAGCCCCGTGCCCGGCTCCGGGTAGGGGGTGAAGACCGTGGTCCGCGTCCGGCCCTCGTGCAGTGCCTCGATGGCGGGGCGGTTGCCGGTCTCGATCACCAGCCGCCCGCCGGGGGCGAGCAGTTCGGCCGCGCGGTGGACCATTTCCTGCTGCTCCTCGCGGGTGAGGAGCATGGAGAGCACTCCGCACACGGCGTACACCAGCCCGTACCGGCGGTCGTCGGAGTAGGCGCGGATGTCGCCGTGGACGCCGGTGACGTGCTCGGCGCCGGGGTCCTTCGCCAGCAGGGCGAGCATCTCGGGCGAGGAGTCGACCCCGGTGACCGGCCCGGTGCAGGCGGAGAGCGGGATGGCGATGCGGCCGGTGCCGACGCCGAATTCGAGGGTGCCCGCCGCCGGGTCGGGGTGGAGGGCGGCGAGCGCGTCGGCGACGGCTCGGGCACCGGCGTCCTTGGGGAAGATCCGGTCGTACCAGGAGGCGAACTGGGTGCCGTAGCCGATGCCTTCAACCGTGGTGTTCATGTGCGTGGTCACTTCCTTGCCGGGGTGCGGCGGGAGCCGGAGCTCCGTCTCCGATGGGGTGCGGGGCCGGGCCGCGCGCTCGCCGCGTGGTGACGCGCGGCCCGTGCCCGGGCCTCAGGTGGCCGCCCCGCGGCTCCCGTTCGATGCCTCGATCGGGGTGTAGGGCGAGCTGAAGAGCGTTTCCGGCTCCTCGGTGCTGTCGTGCCCCGCCGCGCGCACGACGGCGAACTGGAAGCCCTGGACCGCGGATTCGCCCCGGTCCTGGCGGATCCGCTGCCGGATGAAGGCGACCAGCACCTCGTAGGAGGAATTGCCCTGCACCGCCACGGCGCCGGTCTTCACCGCCTGTTGCAGGATCGCGGTGCAGATGTCGAACACCGCCTTCTCCGGGCGGCGGGTGGCGAACCAGAACGCGTGGTGCGGACGACGGGGTTCGATCATCTCGATCTCATGCCAGTCGCTGGTGACGCCGTTGGGGTCGAGGGTCCGGTAGACGTAGTGGAAGTCGTGCACCGCCGGATTGGGGGCGAAGAACTTCCAGTTCGGGATGAGCGAGAAGACGTCCTTGGCGCGGACCCGGTCGAACGCCGGGTGCGGGTGCTGCGCGGCCACCGTGGCCACCAGCATGCCCGCTCCCAGGACGCGGGCCACCGCGCCCTCTCCGGTGAACGTGGACTTCAGGAATCCGGCCGTGGTCATTGCCCCGCCCCTTCCTTCCGCGCCTTCCCCGCCTTCTCGTCCTCGGCCTCCGTGAGCACAGTGTCCAGGAACCGGGCCATCAGCTCCGCCGCCTTGTGGGCGTGCGTGGCGTCGGTCAGCAGGGAGTCGTGGTCGGAGCCCTCGACCACCTTGATCCCGCCTTGCCCGCCGCGGTTCCGGTGGGCCCTGGAGAGCTCGTTGTAGAGGAGGAGCTGCTCGGGGTCCTGGTCCACGGTCTGCTGCGCGGCGATGATCAGCCCGGGGGCCGCGATCGGGTCGATGTCGCCCTCGAAGGCCCTGAACTCCCGCTCCACCGCTTCCCATTCGCGCTTGCCCGCCGTCCAGAGCCGGGCGTCGGTGTACTGCGCGAACACCTTGTCGCGGTACGCCTTCGGGAGGCGGTCCAGCCAGTCGGGGCGGCTCATCAGGATGCCGGTGCCCAAGCGCAGATGGAGAGAGGCGTGCGCGATCGTCTCCCGGAGGTCCTTGGCACCCGCGTCCTGCCGCTGCGAGCGCTGCAGCTCCGCGGGGTGCGCCGGGTCGAGATAGACGAGACCGGCCACCTTGTCCCCCAGCCGGGCTGCCGCCCGGCGGATCAGCTCGCCACCCAGGGAGTGTCCGACCAGCACCACCTTGCGGTCCCGGGGCACGGCGGCCCGCACCAGGTCCTCCAGGTCGTCGACCGACTCCTCCAGTGCGTAGGGGGCCGTGCTGCGGCGGACGCTGCCGGCGTAGCCGGCGCGGGCGTAGGACACCACGGCGTGCTCCGAGTCGTGCGCGAACCGCTCAGTGATCCACGAGAAGTGCTCGGAGGTCGAGGTCAGACCCGCGCAGAAGACCAGCACCGGCGCGTCCGACTCCTCCCGGCCGCCCGCGTCGTACATGAGCTCGTTGCCGTGCCGGGTGACGACCTTCCGCGAGCCCGGCCAGCCTTCGAGCACCACGCCGCGGCGCTGGACGGCGACGGCGGCGGCCGCCGCGACCCCGGCGGCCAGCAGGACGGCCGCCGCCCTGACCGCGCGGTCGTCCCGCCCGGCGACCGCCGGGTGCGTGGCCGGAGCGGTGGTGTAGGCGACCATCGGGTGCAGCGAGGGAAAGGCGGTCATGAAGCGCCCGAGCCCCATGATGAAGCCGTTGGCCACGTGGAAGCTCCCGGCGGCGGCCAGGAACGGGCGGGTCAGCCGGCCCCCGGCGACGTACACGAGCGGGAAGAGGCACTCCATCGCCAGCACGCCGTGCTGTACGTACTTCGACGTCCTGGGGTGGCGCTGGGTCAGGTGGTAGACGCCCTCGGAGCCATAGGTGCGGGTCCGCATCACGCCCGGGAGGGCGGAGGCGTCCCGCCACCTCTCGCCCATGAGCTTGACCCAGCCGGAGGCCGCGTAGGAGAGGTTCGCCTGCATGGCGACGTACCAGAGCAGCGCGTCCTGGGTCCGGGAACTCCTCGAGAGCCGGGCCAGCCCGGTGGCGACCTGCACCAGTGTCGCGACCTGGTCCGAGCCGTCCGTTCCGTAACGGTGCCGGGCCTGCAGGAGGCACGTCGTCCCGCCGAGGAAGAGGCTGCCCGCCCCGCGCCACCTTCCGTGGCCGGGCATCAGCAGGCCGACGCTCACAGCCGCCCGCGCCGTGTGCAGGGCGATGGTCACGTTCTTGCCGCTCACGGCATTGCTCAGCCGCCGTACGGCGATGTTCTTTGCCTCGGGTGACTTCTTCATGATGTCCCAGTCGTTCAAGCCACCGGGATCCAGCTGTTTGTGCTGGTGCAGATATTCCAGCGAAGAAGACAGGGTGGTGAGGGCCGACAGTCTCTCCGATATCCCCAATGCCCTGTTCCGGGATATCGGCACGGGAGAGAACACAGCCGAGGCGAGTTTTCTCAAGTACCTCAAAAAAGCGCCTTCCTCTCGACTCGTCAATGGCTGGTCTAATATGGGCAGGCTGTCGGGCCGCGATTGCGGCGCGGCCCGACAGCCTGCCTCACTCGCTCCCGGAGGTCACTCCGCGAGCGTCGGCGCGGATCCGGCACCGATATCCGGACCCGGCCGCTCAGCCCTTGGCGGCGGCCCGGCCCGCCTCGTAGGCGCCGACCGCGGCGGCACCGGCCGCGAGACCGCCGCCGGCATAGGGGGTGACCACGAGGACGGCGGGCGTGAAGGCCACCGGCATCACCCGCGTGACCTTGTCACCCTCACCCTCGGAGAGGGCCGGCGCGGTGGCCGTACGGACACTCTCGATGATTCTGCTCATCTTTCGCTCTCCCTTGCCCAGGGCTCCGTTGCCCAGGAGCCCTGTCGACGGATCAGTTGACGACGCGGCCGGCGACATAGGCGCCGACCGGGATGGTGAAGGCGACGACCGCCGCCGTGACCTTGACGGAGGCCGGCACGGCCACGGCCGCCGGCGTCGCCATGACGGGGGTGCCGTCACGGAGGACCAGCCCCTCGGTGATGGGGCCCATTTTCTGCTCATTCATGAAGGCCGCGATTCTGGCCACAGTTCTCCCTTTCCTTTCGACGTCCCGACGCGAAAATCGGCAGGCGGGCGCCCGAAACGATGAATCACCTTTACCTCACCCCGCTGCCCGACTTCGATACGCCGGAGCTGCACGAGCATGAACGGAACAGACGGCTTCGGGCGGCTCATCGACACCCGGACGGCATACGCCGCCAACGGATCAGCAATGCGGGACTCAATTGACCCCCACCTCACGGAACGACCGCGACTCCGCCCAGATCAAGCCCCCTTTGCCTGTTCTTGGCTTGGACATTACCTTCGGCCGACTTGGACGACAACCCCTGGAATGACCTGCTCCACTTCCTCGCCCGCCCGATGCGCCCACGCACACGAAATCGCGGGGGGGGGGGGGGGGGGGGGGGGGGGGGGGGGGGGGGGGGGGGGGGGGGGGGGGGGGGGGGGGGGGGGGGGGGGGGGGGGGGTGGGGGGGGTGGGGGGGGGGGGGGGGGCGGGGGGGGGGGTGTGGACTATACAGA
>NZ_JBVHLW010000047.1:0-42751 GCF_055558795.1 Streptomyces sp. NPDC025618
CTCATGACCCGCCGCCTCACCGGCGAAACCACCCTGAACTGGCGCGGAGCCTAAACCCCAGGACCAAACACGAATCAACGGACCAAACGCTCAGTGAGATGGAACTTCCCGAGACGGTGTACACCGCCTCCGCCTATCAGCGGATACTCATGGCCGCCGTGGACATCGTCTGCTGGACGAATGATTTGCACTCCGTGGAGAAAGAGACCGCCTGCGGCATCACGACCAATATCATTCTCGTGCTCGCCCACGAGCGGTATATCAGCTCACAGCACGCCTTCGCTGCTGCCCGCGAATGCATCACCGCTCGCATCGACGATTTCCTGGCAGCGGAAACCCGCCTGTTCATGTGGAGTACCGATGCCGACGCAAGCCTGCGGGAGATCATCGAGCGCAATGTGCGGGGACTGCGTGACTGGATCGCCGGATCCCAGCAGTGGCACTCGGAGGTGACCTCGCGTTACGCACTTCCGGGTGGAACACCACCAGTGGTCGAAGACCTGCTGGACACCCGCTCCGCTGGATGACATCCGCGGGACACCGCCCCGGGACTGCATCAACCGGTCTTCCGGTTTTTGAGGTCCTTGTCGTCAAGGTCGGTGGTTGAGAGACCGGGTCAGTTCACGGTTGGCGGCCCGGGCGGCTTGCAGTTCATCGGTCCGCTCGTCAAGCTCGCCCTGCTTGTCGGCGAGGTGCTGTTCCAGCATCGTGATGCGTCGCTGGAGCTGGTCGATGTCGGCGGGTGCCCCGAGACCGGATTCACGCCAGACGGTCTCGCCGAGGGTGTGGGAGAGGCGTTTTTCCAGCTGGCGGACGCGTGCGGAGAGGCGTTTGTTACGTTCGAGGGCGTTGGCCAGGTCGGTTTGGAGTGAGGCTCTGAGGTGCCCCCGGTGGTGTGGACAGTCTGGCAATGGATCTTGTGGGTCCGAGGAAGGGTGTCCTGGTGGGACGTAGGTCTCCGTATCCGGCGGAGTTCAGGAACGATGCCGTCGCGCTGTACCGCGCGGCGGGTGGGAAGCGCACGTATGCGGCGGTGGCGGCGGATGTCGGGGTGACCGGCGAGACGCTGCGGAGCTGGGTGCGCCAGGCTGACGAACAGGCCGGCCGTGACCACAGCCGCGGTGACCAGACCGGGGAGAGCCGGGACGAGGAGCTGACCCGGCTGCGTGCGGAGAACGGCCGGCTGCGCAAGGCGGAGAAGGAGTGGGAGCACGAGCGGGAGATCCTGCGCCGGGCGGCGGCCTGTTTCGCGAAGGAGATGAAGTGAAGAACCGCCGCTGGGACTTCGTCTCCGCCCATGCCGAGGCCTTCGGTGTCCAGCGGATATGCCGGGTCCTGGCGGTCTCGCGCTCGGGCCAGCTGCCGGTCCAGCCGGTCCAGCTGGGCAACCTGCCCCGCCAGGGCACGGTCCGGCCGCGCTTCGTCGTCCATGGGTTCCCTCTCGATCTGCCGCCCCTGGGCAGGCCCAGGGGCGGTGCGGACAGGGGTGGAAGGCGCGACGCGTCCGGCCGGATGCCCTGCGATCACCGGCAGGAGCCAGCTGTGGTGACGGGTCCCGTCGGCCGGACGCGGCGCCGCCATCAGAGTTGTCCCGTCGCGTCGGTGCAGGTAGTGAGAGGTCCCCGCCCCTCAAGGGCGGCGCCGCCGCCCTTGAGGGGCGGACAGGCCGCCCTGGAACAGAGGTTTGACCACTGTTCGGGGCAGGCAAGCAATCTTCGTCAGCACCAGCGGCGCAACCGGCGCCGCCAGCGTGCGCCCCCTGGGGAGGGTTCCCGTGAGAGCCGAGACGGCGAAGCGATCAAGGCCGGTCCACGACGTCTCCTGCGGCCGGGCCGTGCGCGAGCAGGCCCTGGGCCGGGCCGGATCCCCCGACCCCGTGCCAGCCCTCGTGGTCGCGATGATCGCCGCCGACATCGAGGCCCACTGCGGCCACCGGCCCCTCAAGTGCCGCCGCCTGGCCATGGGCTGGACCGTCGTCCAGGCCGTCGCCGCCGCCCACCAGTTCGTCACCGACGATGGCCTGCCCAAGGTCGGGCTGTCCGAACGCTCCTGGAAGGACTGGGAAGCCGGCGTCCTGCCCAGCCCCGACTACCAGGACCTGCTGTGCCGTCTGTTCGCCGCCAAACCCGTCCTGTTGGGCTTTGCCCGCGACTACTCACCCGCCCCCGCTGATCCACTTTGGAACGGAACCGCGCCGGGTGCGACACTCCCCGCAGGGCAGGCAAGTGCCAAGGGAACCAGCCCCGCCGACACGGTGGAGGTGGGAGAGACGAAACGTCGCGACGCGGTGAAGCTCGCCGGACTGGCCCTGGCAGCCCCGGCGGCCGCAGCCCAGATCCTGGAACAGGCTGCTGCCGAGGCCATGGAGTTCACCCGGCAGGCCGAGGCGACTTCACTCGGCTCCGGCACCCTCGACCACCTCGACCTCGCGGTCACCGAGTTCAACCGCGCGTACTCCCTCAAGCCGCCCAAGGCCGTCTTCGACGCCGTCCTGGACTACCGCCGCAAAGTCGACCGCTTCCTGAAGGACGACCACACCCACCGTCAGGAACGCGACCTGCGGGCGTTCGCCGGATGGCTGTCCGAACTCTTAGCATGGCTGGCCCACGACCTCGGGAACGCAGCCACCGGCCTGGCGTTCGCCACCGACGCGTTCGCCCAGGGCCAGCAGGCCGGACACGGCCAGCTGTGCGCGTGGGCCATGGACGCCGCCGCCTCCATCAATCTCTATGAACAACGACCCGCCAAAGCCCGTGAAGCCGCTCTCAAGGGCCTCCTTGAGGCGCCGGCCGGGCATCCGCTGACCGTGCGGCTGCATGCCCAGGCCGCCCGCGCTGCCGCTGCCGACGGCGACGCCGAAGGCTTCACCACCGCCTTCCACGCCGCCGAGGACGCCTATCGGGTCCTGCCGCCCCGCTCGCCCCGCCGCTTCGGCATGGACGTCCTGCCGCTCGCGGACTACGCACTCACCTCGTATCCGGCGACCTCGTTCATCTGGCTCGGCCAGGCCGAACAGGCCCGCCAGCACGCCGAACACGCGCTCGCGACTTATGAGGCGGCCCCCGCGGCATCCCGCTCGCCGAGCCGGGAGGCCATCGCCCGCATCGACCTCGCGCTCGCCCATGCCCAGCTCGGCGACCCGGACGACGCCGTGGCCCTCGGGCATCAGTCCCTGGACTCCGCCCGGGTCGTCGACTCTGTCCGCCACCGGGCCGGGGACCTCACCACCTTCCTGACCCGCCGCTAACCCCGCCAGGCGGCCGTCGAGGGCCTGCGCGAACGGCTCGCCGCCGTGAATGCGGCTGCCCGCCCCGCCCTGTCCGCAGCAGCACCGTCCGGAGCGTGAAGGAGACCATGATGGCCGACACCACCCCGCCGCCCGCTGAGCACACCCTCAACATCCGCAAGCCCTACTTCGACCTCATCGCCAGTGGTGCCAAGACCATCGAGGTCCGCGTCGGCTATCCCAAGATCCGCAAAATCTCCTGCGGATCAGCTGCGGGGCCGACACCCTCACCCGCCGCGTCACCGAGGTGAAGGAGTACGAGTCCTTCAAGGCCATGCTCGATGCCGAGGACGCGGCCGCGATCGGCGGCCCGGACATGACCCACGACCAGCTCACCGCCGCCATCCGCGACATCTACCCGCCTGAGAAAGAAGCCCTCGGCGTCTTCGCCCTCCACCTCGCCCAGGCCGACCACTGAGCCGGACCGTCCCCCCTCCTCGAGGAAGGGGGGGACGTACCAGTGAACGTACTCAGTCGCGTACGACTCCGTCGTGCACCACCGCGTACGGACTTATCTGCTCAGCCGCCTGTTCGAGCCGGGCGTCCGGTCATCGGCGCTGAGGCAGAACACGCACGATGCCATCGCTGTCAGCTGACTCCCTCAGCTGGTGGTTCTCCACTTCTAGGACGTGGACCACCCTGGCGAACTGCTTCGCTTGTTCCTTCAGCGCGTCGCGCTCCGCACGTACCTTTTTGAGCTGGTCTTCCAGTTCACGGTTCCGCTGCTGTAGGCGATTGGAGACCACTGGGCGGATGTCCTGGGCTCTCACCAGGGCATAGAACAGATCCTTGAGCGTCGTGTGTTTGTGGGTGAGCTTATTGCGCCTCAGCCCGGCCTCCTCGGCCAGCGACTTCGCCGTCAGATGTCCGTCGGACCGCAGCGGGACGCCGACCAGCAGCCTGACCATGGCGTCGGTGATGGCCTGGATCTCCGCCGCGTCCTGAGCACTGCGGGGCTCGGCTGCCGCCGCGGTCTGGGCCGGGTCGTTTGCGGCGGCCGGGGTGCGCGCCCCGTAGACGGCCGTCGCCGCTACCTCATGGGCGACCTCGACGAGATGCTGGAGCAGTACGACGAGATCATCAAACTCTCAGAGAGTGATCACGTCACGGTCCAGATCAGGCGCGCGAAGCCGTTCGGCTACCGGTTTCCGAGCGACTTCACCATCCTCGATCTGCCGGACGGTCTGCCCACGGCCGTGCAGGTGGACAACGCGTGGGGCTCTGTCTCCATGTCGGACAAGCCGCGTGAGGTCGGCCGGTTCTCCCGGAAGTTCTCGGCACTCCAGGCGTCGGCCCTGATGCCCGAGGACACCCCGGGGTTTCTGCAACAACTATCGCGAGAGATCAGGAATGAATAGTGTTCATGCCACTCCGTCCACTTTGGTCGCATCTGAAGGTGCCTGGTTCAAGTCCTCCTACAGTGGCTCGGGTAACGCCTGTGTCGAGCTCGCTGACCTAACAGGTCAGGTCGGCATCCGCGATTCCAAATGGAAGACGGGCCCCGCCCTTGTGCTGGCGTCTGCAGCCTGGGTCGCGTTCCTCACCGAGGTGCAGCGTGGCGGTCGGCTCGCCGACGGCTTCACCAACTGATCACCTGAACCGGCGCGGTGTCCTCCCCAACCGAAGTGGGGAGGACACCGCTTTGTCCGGACCGGGCCAGTTTAGGGTGCGGCGAGAAGCCTGTTACAGGTTCAGTGGGGGTTTGGTTGGCTGGCGCCGTGGCGGCTGAGCAGTGCGGCTGCGGCCTTCGTTGCTTCGACGACCGGTTCCGGCGCGGTGGGCATGATGGCTGCCGGCTTGAGGAGGAGTACGGCGCCCATGATGATCCCGTCCCACATGACGGGTGCCGCGACGGAGTTCCAGCCGACCATGCATTCCTGTTGTCCCAGGGCGTAGCCGAGGTCTTGGATGTCGGTCAGTGAGGCGGTCAGGGCGTCGTTGTCGGTGTAGACGCCGGGTCCGGCTTCGTCGGGTACGGGCTCGGCGAGGACGCGCTGCTGGAGCTGTTCGGGCAGGTAGGCGAGGATCGTACGGCCCGAGGCTCCCGTGCGCAGTGAGCGGGTGACCGACAGGACATCGCGTGGGGTCATGCCGAGCTCGGCGAGGTCGCTGTCGCCGACGGCCATGTCCACGCACTGTCGTGCGGCGCCGGAGAAGGGCGCGACCATGTAGAGGAAGGCCATGCCGCCGTCGGTGGCCACCCGCAGTTCTCGCAGGGTCTGGTGGACCAGGTCGTTGTCGAGTCGGTGGTCGAGGGCGGTGAATGCCAGTGCGGCGGCCTGGGCTCGCAGGCGGTACCGGCCGCGCCGGACCCGGTCGAACACGCCCTGGTAGATGCCGGATTGCAGAATTCGGCTGACGACGGAGTCGTCGAGGCCGGTAGTCCCGGCTATCTCGGCGGGGCTGTGGTCGGAGCCGCCGAGTTCGGCAAATGCCTGTTGCACGAGGAAGACGCGCTCCGCGTGGCCCGAACTGCTTCCGCTGACGTTGGTGACCATGGTTTGTGGTTCCTCCCCGGTGGCAGAGTCGTGCTCCTCTCGCGGTAGCACGACGTCCCCGTCCGTAACGGCCGCGAATAGGAAGGTCGCTCAGGGCGGTTACGGAGGGTGCTGCTGATACTACTGAGACTGGGCGGTGTCGAGGGAGATTTTCCCGGTGTGGGTGCGGGAGGCGAAGTCATGGTGGGCGCGGGCGGCTTCCTCCAGTGGGTAAGTGGTGCCGGGCAGCGGTGTCAGGGCACCGGAGCGGACCGCGGTGAACAGGGCTTCCACCGAGTCGGGGAGCGCGCTGCGGTCTGTGTAGAGGTGGGGGAGCCAGAAGCCGGCGACCGTGATGGAGCGCTCCATCAGCGCCCTGGTGGTCACGGTGGCGATGTGACCGCTGGCGTACCCGAATACGGCCAGTCGGCCGCGGGGGGCGACGGCGGCGAGGGTGGCGTCGAAGGTGCGGCCGCCGGTCATCTCCATGGCGGCGTGCACCGGGCCACCTGCCGCCT
The DNA here is from genome assembly GCF_055558795.1 of Streptomyces sp. NPDC025618. Taxonomy (NCBI): domain Bacteria; kingdom Bacillati; phylum Actinomycetota; class Actinomycetes; order Kitasatosporales; family Streptomycetaceae; genus Streptomyces; species Streptomyces sp. NPDC025618. The sequence continues at coordinate 6,282 of NZ_JBVHLW010000047.1, forward strand.
CCACGATGCGTTCGGTCAGGTCCTCCGAGGTTGAGTCGACGGCCGCGTATGCGCCCAGTTTCACGGCGAGGTCGCGCTTGTCCGCCGTGCTGGCGAGTGCGATGACCTTCGCCCCGGCGTGGGCGGCGAGCTGAACGGCGAGTGAGCCGAGCCCGCCGGCGGCGGCGGGGATGACGACGGTCTCGCCGCTGACGATCCGTAGCGACGTGTGCAGCAGGTGCCAGGCGGAGTTGCCTTGCAGGGCCAGGGCGACAGCTTGGTCGTCGGTGATGTCGTCGGGCACGTCCCAGCTGACGCGTGTGTGGACCAGTGCCTTCTGCGCGTAGCCACCGCCTCGGATCAGCCCGGCGATACGGCGGCCACCCGGGCCGATCGTCCCGACGACCTCGTTTCCGGGGATGTAGGGCAGCGGCACGTCCGCGAGATAGCTGTTGTCCCTCGCGTGGAGGTCCGCGAAATTCACGCCGGCGCGTGTCACGTGGACGAGGTGGTGGCCGCGACGGGGTTCGGGGTCCGGGGCTTCGGCGAGCCGTAGGACTTCCGGACCGCCGAATTCCGTCATGACGATTGCGCGCACAGGTGACTCTCCTCGGGGTGGCGGGTGTTGTGTGCACGCACAGGATATTCGCTGTCCAATTCGCAGCCCTTGTCGGCTCATTGGAGTCTCGTCTTCTCGTCACCCGAGCAATGGGGGTGCGCTCCGGCTCGTTTGCTCGCCTGGCGAGATACGGTGCGTGTTCGCGCGTATCCCCATGGTGAAATGGTGCTTGCATTCCCTTGATTCGTGAGTTGGAATGGTGGACCCGGAAGATCTTCCAACGCGAAGTCTTCCGATTCCAGGGCGTGTTCCGGCACACGGATTGTCGCGCCCGCCGAGAGCCCTGAGTTCCGTGCCCGCGCGTGGGAGGCCGCTGCCTGATGCCGTCTATGGGAAAAATAGCCAGACTGATTCTCAACCTCCCCGCGCCCCGGGAGGAGCAGACTGCCCGCACTTCGGATGCCGTATCGTCCGGGACTTCGCGGGTGGCGGAAGGTGCTCAGGCATGGGTGACCGCTGGCAAGCGCTTACAACAGGAGGCAATACCAAAGGGATTGCCGTTGCCTCGGCCCAGCCGCGCGCGGCCGCCGGATGTTGGTCGGGTCCCGTGGGCGGTTGAGAAGGAGAGCGGCGGCGCGAAGTTCGCGGCCCGCTTCGGCAGGGCTGTCTTGTGGCTGGTGGTGGGGCTCGCCGTGGTTACCGGCGTACGGACGTGGTTCTGGCCCCAGGGGAGTCCGTCACCCCCACCGGCGAAGGAGGAGACCGCCCCGGCGTACCCCGTACAGGAGGCCCAGGCGGTTGCCGCCCGCTACGCGCGCACATTCCTCACCTGGGACGAAGGCGCGCCGGAGGCGAGAGCGAGAGAGCTGGCACAGGACCTTCCCCCGGGAACGGACGCGTCCGCGGGCTGGAACGCCAAAGGACATCAGGACGTACTGGCCGCCCAGCCAGGGGCCGTGACACCGCAGCAGGACCCGACGCGGGCACGTGTCCACGTGGACGTTCTGGTGAACACTCCCGCTGGGGAATCCAAGGAGAAGAAGGACAAGTCCCTGGTGCCCGGGCAGCGGTGGGTCGGGCTCGAGGTGCCGGTGGTCGCCACCGGGGGACGGGTCGTCGTCACCGGGCAGCCCGGCATCGTGGGCATCCCCCGGAGCGCGCCGTCGGTGCCGGAGCAGGCCGTACCGGATGCCGACGCGCCGTTCAGTGACGCGACCAGGGGTGTCGTGGAGGGGTTCGTCGCCGCGTACGTGAACGGCACCGCCGATACCGTCACGGCGCCGGGCGTGTCCGTCGCGCCCCTGCCCGCCGGACTGACGCTCGTCGGCTTGCAGAGCTGGACGGCGGACAAGGGCAGCGGCGACACCCGTACGGGAACGGCCATCGTGGTGTGGGGCCTCTCCGGCGCTGAGATCACGCAGACCTACCGCATCGAGCTGACCCGCGTGTCCTCGGCGTCCGCCGCGCGCTGGCAGGTCGCGCAGATCCAGGGCGGCGCGGCATGAGCCGAGGCCGCCTGCATTTACCTGAGGGGAACCACTGATGGGCAATCAGACCCTGGCCGCGCTGACCAGCGGGGTGCAGCTCAAAGACTGGGTCATCACCGTCGCCGGGAACATCTTCCTGATCATCTTGATCGTCCGGGGGATCGGCCACTACGCGAAGCGCGAGTGGGGCGGGCTCATCAGCCACCTGATGGCCGGTGTCGTGGTCGCCGGATTCGTGTACGCGTCGGACGTCACCAAGACCGTACTGGTGGACGTCTGGACCAAGGTTGTCGGCACATGAGGGTCGGGCACACTTACACCCGGCATTTCGATCTGGAGACCCGGCAGCACGAACTGCTCGGCGTGGATCTGGGGGAGGGGCCTCCGCGCCGTCTGTTGGTCACCGGGTGCGTGATCTACGTGGTGTGGGTCGGCGTCCTGTTCCTGGTGTTCGGGTGGCCGTCGAGGATCTTCTTCGTCCTCTACTTCGTGCCGCCCGCTCTGATCGCCTACTACGGTGCGCAGCGCAGCAAGCGGATCGACCGCCGCCGGAACCTCACCCACTGGGCCCTGACGGCCCGCTACCTGACAGTCGGTCACCGGCCGGTCATCAACGGCGGACGGCGTGCGGCGGAGCGTGCCGAATGGCTTCCGCTGCGGGCCCGGCTGGGGGAGAAGGCCGGGCGTCTGGCGGAACTACCCGGCATAGGCGGTGCGGAGGGCCTGCTGGGAGGCGACGAGCCGAAAACGGCAGCCGGGCGGGCTGTGACGTTCGATATCCGTCCGCGCCTGTACGGGCCGGACGTCGTTTATCGCGCCCGCCGTCGCGGCTGCACCAAGCAGTCATAAAGGGAGGACGGGCATGAGGCTGTGGAAAGGAATGGCGAGGCTGGCCGGGGTGGCGGGGGACCGCTCGGCGCCGCCTCCGCGCTATGTCGCCCTCGCGGACGGGCTGATCGTGACGGAGACGCACGCCCAGGCGTGGTACGTCCTGGGCAGCTCCAACACGGACCTGATGAGCGAGGGCGCGCGCGATGCCGAGCACGACCAGGTGGCCGGGGCGCTGGCGCGGCTGCTGGCCGGGTACGACTGCCACTTGAAGGTGGTCTGGTCGCCGCTGGACGCGGAGGACTACCGCACCGAGGCCGGCCGGCTGTTCACGGCGGGAGACTTCCCGGCGTGGGCCGGTGCCCGGGTACGCCGGCTGCGGGACCTGGGGCTGTCGACCCGTCATCTGCTGCTGGGGGTGCGGATCGCCGAACGCTCCGGCCAGGCCACCGCCCGCGGCCGTGCCGGAGCGCAGAGCGCGTTCGGTATCGGCGCGTCCGCCGTGCCCGCGCGGGAGCTCGCGCACCTGGACGCGCTGGCCCGGCGGCTGGGGCGCCAGCTGGAGACCACGCCGTGGAAGGCACAGCCGGCCACGGTGGAGATGCTGGCCTGGTCGATCGCCCGTGAACAGCACCGCGGCACGGTACTGCCCGCTCCCGACGGGGACGGGGTGATCAGCGGGGCGAAGATCGCACAGCTGGTGCGCGGCCGCGTCCTGCCCTACCCCGACCACGTGCGCCTGCTCGACGGCCGGGGCGATGCCGTGGCCTGGACTGCGGTGCTGGCGATGACGGGTTTCCCCGAGCAGATGGAGTCGCCGGGGGCGGGGGAGTGGCTGCGGGCCGTCTCCGAGATCACCTACGTACCCGAGTGGGAAGGGGAGGACGTCGACCCGGAGGTGACGTTCCTGCCTGTCAACCCCGAGCCCTCCGTGCGGTTCACGGTGATGCACCGCCGGGACGCGCTGAAGAAGATCGACGAGGCGCGCCGCCTGGCCAAGGAGCAGCGACAGAGCGCCTCGGAGCACTCCGCGGGGGAGACGGGCCAGGAGATTGAGGAGACCGAGGAGACGATGGAGAGCCTCTCGCGCGACATGAAGCGGGAGGACATCACCCTCCTGGAGGACCACCCCCGGCTCGTCGTCAGCAGCGACGCCTCGCTGGAGGACCTGCGGGCGCGGGTCGACGCGGTGATCACGCACTACGGCGGCATGGGCATCGAGGTCAGTGTCCTGGAGGAGGAACAGCGCGAGGCGTGGCTGGAGTCACAGCCCGGCGACAGGGTCCGCATTCCCGATCTGATGCACACCCGCACCGTCGGCGCGCTCGCGGGCAGCTGGTTCTGGGGCGGTGCGTCCGTGGGCGATGACGAGGGCCCGATCATCGGCTTCCTCACCGGTACGACCCCCGGTGTCGTCCGGAACGACCTCACCGGTGGCTCCGACCGCGGGGACGCGACCACGACCGCGTTCATCGGCCGGTCCGGCAGAGGCAAGACGACCGCGATGATGCTGTCGCTGCTGGACGCCGCGTTCCGCGGATCGTTCGTGCTCGCCCTGGATTTCAAGGGCGACATGGGAGGCCTGGTCTCCGCAGGCCGGCACTACGGCCTGAACGCCCAACTGATCGAGACCGGGGCGCAGTTCGCCGGGGTCGCCGACCTGTTCACGCTGCTGACCGGCGAGGGCGCCGAGCGCGCGCAGACGGAGGTACCCGCTCAGCTGGGCATCGCCCTGCCGCAGCACCTGCGGATGCGCGGTGCGGAGACACCGATTCAGCTGGCGGTCAACGAGGTGATCGCCGCCGGCGACCCGCGTACCTGGAAGGTGATCGAGCACCTGCGGCAGTCGCGGGACGCGCTCGCTCGCGAGGCCGGTGACGCCCTGCTGGAGCTGTCCCGGACGGCGCTGGGAGCCCCCTTCATGGGCAAGCCCGCAGGCGGTGCCCTGTTGTCCCCGGAGCCCGGGCTGTGGGTCGTCCAGGTCCCCGGCATCACGCTGCCGTCCCCCGACGACGAGCGTGAGGACTGGTCCGTACACCAGCGGCTGAGCGTGGCGCTGGTCCACTCGCTCCTGGCGTACGGGATCAGCATGGCGGGCCGAAAAGACCTGCGTGGCCTGCGGAAGATACTTGCTGTACCCGAGGTGCACGTCCTGACCGCCACCCGCGAGGGCGCTTCCTTCCTGCAGTACGTGGCTCGGGTCGGCCGCGCCTTGCGGACGGCCCTGGTCGTGGACACCCAGGACCCCGAGTCACTGGCCGGACTGACCGGCTTGCTCGAACAGCTCACAACTGTCTTCGGATTCCAGCTGACCTCCGCGGAACAGCAGGACGCACTCGCGGCCCTTCTCGACCTCCCCCAAGGTCCTCACACGCGCGCTCTGATCCAGGCCATCGGCGTCGACAGCACCCAGGAGATCCGCCACGGCCACTGCATCATGCGCGACCGCCGGTTCAACAGCGCGACCGTGCAGTGGGACATCCCGTCCATGGAGCTGATGCGGCTGCTGAGCACGACTCCCGTCTCGGACGACGGAGACAGCGTGGACCTGACCGAACAACCCGAGGAAGAGGCAGCATGAAGCGCACCTTGACCGCCGCCGCGACGGCTGTCCTGCTGGCCGTCGCCGGATGCTCGTCCGAGGACAGCGTGCACGACGACAGTGCCAAGCCCTTGGCCGATGAGCCGAAGGCCATGATGGCGGTCGCCGTCGCGTACCAGCAGGCCCTGATGAACCACGACTGGACGCGCTCCTGCCAGATGGAAACCTCTCAGTACCGCTTCGGGCGCACGGTCCAGGAATGCGTGGCTGCTTACAGCCCTCACCACGACACCGCACCGTCGACCGGATCACCCGAACCGGAGAACACGGACACGGCACCGTCCGATAGCGCGGCCTCAGCCGGCCCGGTGACCGCGGAGCCATCGTTTGTGGACGTGCCTGGCAACAGCGAACACCAGGTCGGCACCGGCGTCATGGTGATGTTCACCGCCGTGGGGCCGAAAACTTCAACGACCTACCGGTACGCCGTACGACTCGTCAAGAACGGCAACTCCTGGCAGGTCGACCAACGCGAGACCGTGTTCGACTCGGACATCGCGCACGGTGACCCGGTCAGGTCCGCCCTGGGGAAGACCAAGTGAGGCCTTTTACATGGCGGCTGCCACGACTGCGGAACCTGGCCGTTCCACTGCTGGGAGTGCTCGCCACGCTCATGCTGTGCGGATCGGTGGCCAACGCGGCGGACAGCCCGCGCAAGGAGCACAAGACCTTCGAGGTAACGGGCGTCGGCGGCCTCCTGCCGTCCCCGGACATCCCCATACCCGGGGGAAAGGAGGCGGGCACCTTCTTCGAGACCTACAACAACGACGACCTCTACGACCTCGACACCGAATACGGCATGTTGGACACAGATGACTTCGTGGAGGTCTTCGCCGACATCTTCATGAGCCTGACCGTGACCGTTGGCCGTGCGGCAGTGGTCTGTGTCCAGTGGGCATTCAAGATGACCTCCCTGCCCGGCATAGAGAAGGCCATGACCACGGCGATATCCGGCTCGGCCGGAACAGTCACCGAAACGCTCCTGCCTTCAGCCCTGGTCGTCGGCGCACTCGTCGCCTGGGGGAGTCACCGAAAGTCCGGGTCCTCGCTGGGGCAGCTCGGCTGGGTCTTCGCCTCCGGAGTCCTGGCTGTCTCCCTGCTGACCGCACCCAATACCTGGGTGAGCGCTCTCGATTCCACCCGCACCATCGGAACTACGGTCGCGTTCAAGGCCACTGACGCCGGACTCGGCAAGGGTACGCAGGAGCCGATCGCGCTCGGCCACGAAGTCCAGTACACCAAGGACGAACGCGACACGATGCTGCGCAAGAGCGCTGACGCGGTCTGGCGCACCTACGTCGCCACGCCCTGGTGCATCGCCGAGTTCGGCAGCAAGGGTGCGTGCAAGGAGTACGGGAAGGAACTGCTCGACCAAGGACCGAGCACGAGCACGCGCAAGGCATGGCTGAGCCACAACGTCAACGGCAACCCCGACGGCGGTCAGGACACGCTGAAGTGGCGGGAAGGGCACCGGCCTCTGGGCCGGATGATGGTGACGTTCGCCGCCCTGCTCGGTGTGACCCTGTTCGCGGCACTGGCGATCATGCTGGCCTTCGCGTCCCTGGCCAGTCTGCTCGGTGCGCTGATGCTGCTGGTCTGCGGGGTGTTCTTCGCCTGCCTGTGGGTGATCCCCGGACGCCCCCGGCAGTGGGGCACCAAGTGGTTCGACCTCCTGCTGGGCTTCGCTCTGCAGAGCTTCATCAGCACCATGGTGCTGGGCTCCGCGATGATCATGACGAGCGTCACGACCGGCACGCTCGGTGAGTACGGGTACTTCGCCGGGGCAGGGCTGAGCATCTGCTCCGTCATCGCCGCTTTCAGGATGCGCAAGCTGATGGAGTCGATCGTCAGTGTCTCCAGGGCCATGGGGCCCGGAGCCGCCATCGGCGGTTTGCTCACCGCGCGCGGCGCGATGAGGGGTGCCGGGAAGATATGGCACGGAGCCCGCCGCCTCGGCCGCCGCATCCCTTCGAGGCCGCCGTTGAGATGGCCGGCCGCCGACGAGGCCGGCCCTGATTCCGGCCCCGGCCGTGTCTCTTACGCTCCTTTCCCTGGCAGCGGTAGGGGAGGGGGCGGTCGCGGAATCGCCGGATCGGGGATGCCCCGCAGGCCCCTGCCTCCTCCGCCCTCCGCGCAAGGAGCACGCGCTCCGTTGCCTCCCGGCAGCGGCGGACGCGAGGTGAGCCCGGCGGCGAGCAGGCCGGAACTGCCCCCGGCGAGCGCGCCCGTACGCGGCCGCAGCGTCGCGGACGGCCCCGGAACAGGCACCCCAGCACCGCGGCGCCGTGCCATCGAACCCGCCCCGGCCCGGCCGCGCCCGGCCTTGCCCGCAGGCCCGAACACCATCCCACCGGCCCAGCCCGCTCCGGCCGAGGCATCCGCCGGACGCCCCTCGCCGACACTGCGGCCCGAGGCCGACGCCCCGCCCGCCTTCGGCTTCCAGCGCCTGCCGCGCACCGGCGCCACCGCGCCGCGTGTGATCCGGGGTGAGGTCATCCGCAGCACCCCGGCCCGTCCGGGCGGACCCACCGGCCCGAACCCCGCACGCCCCGAGCTTGCACGGCGCCGCCGTCGCACGTCCATGCCTGGCCCCCGGAACGGGGGCGGGGGCAGGTGAGCAAGGACGACGACAGCAAGGTGAAATCCCCGCTGGAGTGGCGGGAGATGCTCAAGACCGGCTACGACTACCCTGAGGCGACACAGAAGGGCAGACGCGGCGAGCGCCGCCGCGCCCGCAAGCAATACCGGCAGCGCGAGCGGACCGAGCTCCAGCGGGTGCTGGAGGAGGAACGCCGTCGCGAGCCGATGACCGCGGGTGGGGCCGTGCTCCTACTCGTCGTGATCCTGGTCATCGGCTGGGCCTCCGCACGTTGGTTCCTCCACCAGGACGAGCAGCCCACGGAACCCGCCACAGCCTCGGGCACGCCCGCCGGCCCCGAACCGGCCGGACCTCACAGGACCCCGGGCACGACGATAGTGCCGCAGCCACCCGAGCCGTCAGCTGTTACCGAGCTCAGCAGCCCGGAGAAAGCCACCGAAGGGTTCGCCCGCGCCTACCTCACGATGAACCCGCCCGCGGACAAGACCCACGAGACAGTGATCCGCCGGGCGGCCCCGTGGATGACGGACGCCCTGGTCCGGAACCTGGTCATGACCCCCGACCGGGCCTGGAACGAACTGATCTCCAACGGAGGCATCTCCAAGGTCACTTCAGTCATGGTCAAGAACACCGAACACGGCATGCCCATCGACACCCCGCTCAGGGCATGGCGGACCGTGACCGTCGAAGCCGCCATCGACGGCTACAAAAAGTACCAGCAGACATACGTCCTGCAGACCGAGGCGACGCGCAGCAGCGACAACACCTGGCGCGTCGCCCGAGTCCTGGGGGTGTGAGCCCGTGGACGGACGCCAGGCCATGGACATGGCCGCAGGAGCGGCAGGGCGCGCACTGCTGATCAAAATCATCGTCCCCGTCGCCGTCCTCGGCCTGTTCGGCCTGATCGCCATCGGCCTGGTCGCCGGGATGTCCGGAACGAAGGCCCACGCCGCATCCGGATGCGGGAAGCCCGGCCGGCCCGACACCGAGTACGACACCACCGGCGGCGCAGCGACCGGCAGCGACCACGCCCAGCAACTGGCCAACGCCAAGACCATCGACCGCGTCGCGACGGAAGGCGGCCTCCCCGGACGCGCCACGCTCATCGCCCTGATGACCGGCCTCGCCGAATCATCGCTGCTGAACCTCGACCACGGAGACCAGGACAGCCTGGGCGTCTTCCAGCAGCGCCCCTCATCCGGCTGGGGCACCAAAGAACAGATCAAGGACGTCACCCACGCCGCCACCATGTTCTTCTTCGGCGGTGACACCGGAGACCCGCCCGGCCTCACCGGCATCAAGGGCTGGGAGAACAAGACGCTCAACGACGCGGCACAAGCCGTCCAGCGCAGCGCCTTCGCCGACGCCTACGCGGGCCAGGAGACCGAAGCGCGCAACATCGCCGAGGAAGCGGGCATCAACCTCGACCGCCCCGCCAGAGGCGACAGCGGCCGCCCCCGCGACGACGCCTCGTCCATCCCCTCAACAGGACAGCACGGCGCTCACGGGGCAACTCCCGCCACCTGTACGGACAGCAGCCCGGGCGAGCCCGGCCAGGCATTCCATGACGGCCAGGCATCCTGGCCCGGTAACGTCAAGAACCGACGGTCCACCCAGGACGCCATCCGGTGGGCACGGCAGCAAGCCTCCGGCGGCAGCGACCAGTGGTACCGCATGTGCCTGGCCTTCGTCGCCACCACGTACGGCTGGACCTCCTCCGGGACCACCTACGCCCAGGACCACTACCTGGACGTGATGCCCAAAGACATGCGGCACGACAAAGACCGCAACCCCCCGGCCGGAGCCCTCATGTTCTGGACCACAAGCAGCCGAGCCGGGCACGTCGCACTCTACATCGGCGACGGAAAAATAGCCTCGAACGACATCGAAACCCCAGGCCGCATCAGCATCGTGCCCGCAACAGACATCGAAACGAAGTGGGGCGCCACATACCTGGGCTGGAGCCCTCCGTACTTCCCGAACGGCGGATGACGAAGAAAGAAGAGCACCATGCCTTCCACCGACCCCGACCAGGTACCGCCCACCCCCCTCTACACCATCACCGTCACGGCATCCGGCAACACCACCCTCGACGGAGAACCGGTCCACGCAGAACCGGGCCAGGAGCCGCGCGTCGCCGCCCTCGCCGAAATCCGCATCAAAGCAGCCCTCTGCGACCGCACCGTCCGCGTCAACGCCAAAGAACCCGACGGAACCATCTGGCCCCTCCTCGTCGACACCGACGGCACCGTCACCGCCCTCAACACCCCGCACCCCACCCCACCCCGCACAGCCACCGACTGGCAGGCACCACTCCCCGTACTCCACCAGCCGCACTACGAGCACCTGCTCACCGCCATGAGGGCAGACGACCTCGACACCGCCATCACCACCGCAGCAACCCTCGAAACCGCACTGACACAAGAGCACGGCCCCCGCCACCCGCACACCCTCAACATCCTCACGCTGCGCACCTGGCTGACCCTGCGACGACAGCCCGACACGCGCGACACCCTCAAACTCCTGCTCCGCACCGCCGAGCACCGCCACAAAGCCCAAGCCCTCCCGCCGGAAGACACCACTCGCTGCGCCCGCAACGCCCACGCGGTGTGGAGCCGCCTGGCCGGTACCGACCCGACCGCAGCTGGAGCGCTGTACGCGGAGGTCCTGCGCGTGCTGGACCTCGTGGGGGAGACGGGCAGGGCGCGCGCCGTACGGGCCTGGGCCGACACCGCCGTCACCGGGCGAAGGGCACCCGGTGGCTGGCGTGCGAAGCAGAGGAGAAGCGCGCGATGACGAGAGGCCACATCGACAAGCGGGTCGAGGAGTTGGCCGAAGCCCTGGGCCTGGGACTGGGCCGATTCCTGGCCGGACGCGACATGGACGGGATCCGCCGGACCGACGCCACTTTCCTCACGTCCGGCAGCCATGTCCTGCCCGAGACCGAGGTCAGCGTCTCAAGGTCGGCCTACTGGCCGGGCTGGCAGCGCCTCGCAGCCCGCCTGATCACCCTCGGCCTGACCGGTGGCGGCAGCTACAGCTACTGGCAGGACCCGCAGCACACCCTCCAGGCCCTGGAGTACGGCGGCACCGCCGCGGCGGGCGCGGCCGCGGCCGGCGGCATCGCATACGCCGTGTGGAGCACGGAACGACGTGAACTGATGCGTGAGTGGGTGAGGCCCCTGCACCTGGCTCTCGCGGGCCCGCTGGGCATACCCGAGCAAAGCGATCCCCGCCGGTACCTGCACATCCCGCTGAACTTCTCCGACGACGACGCCAGGATCCGCATCGACCTCCCCGTGAACCTCAAGTTCAACGAGACAGCCGTGGCCGAGCTGATCGTCAAGAAGCTCGCCCTGGAAGGCGTCTCCTTCTCCTGGAGATACGCGGGCAAAGCCCCGTACGTCCTCGTCAAAAAGGCCCAGCGACCACCGGACAAGCTCCTCTTCAAAGACCCGCACGTACGCGAACTCGTGCGCCGCGCCCCTGAGCCCGCACCGCTGATCGGCCTGGGCAGCGGCAACAGAACCGTAGCGGTCAACCTCGACGACGACTCCCCGCACGTCCTCGTGGCCGCGGGCACCGGCGGCGGCAAGTCCGTCATCCTGCGCACCATCGCAGCCCAGCTGATCCGCAACGGAGCCCTCACCTACATCCTGGATTTCAAGCGGATATCGCACCCCTGGGCCCGCGGAGTGCCCGGCGTGACGTACTGCCGGGACATCTCCGAGATCCACTACGCCCTGATCCACCTCGGTGCGGAGGGCCGCCGCCGCATCCACCTGGCCGACCAACTGGGCGACGACGCGGACCACTCCCAGGTCGGCCCCAGGCTTGGCATTCTCCTCGAAGAGGTCAACGCCACCATGAAACAGCTCGCCCGCTACTGGGAAAAGATCCGGGAAAGAGCGGATCCCAAAACCTCCCCGGCCATCGACTCCCTCGCGGAAATCCTGTTCATGGGCCGCCAAGTACGCCTGCACGTCCTGCTCGTCGCTCAGTCCGCCACCGCCCGCGCCCTCGGCGGCCCCGAAATGCGCGAGAACTTCGCCACCCGTATCCTGGCCCGCTATACCCAGAACGCCTGGCGCATGCTCGCCCCCGAAGTCCACCCCGCCCCCAAAAGCACCCGCCACGCCGGCCGCGCCCAAGTCGTCCTCGGCGGCATCGCCCACGAAACCCAGATCCTCTTCATGACCCACGCCGAAGCCCACGCCTGGGCCATCGGCGCCACCAGTACCCAGACCCCAGCCGTGCCCCTCAAGAAAACCCGGCCTGTGCTGGCCGGCACCCCTGCCACACCGCCTGGCGGAGCCGCTTCCACAACGGAACCGGTGAACGATACGGACGCGCCCGTCATAGCGGTCTCAGCCGTAACTCTCACATCCCTAGCCGCATCGGTGCCGCCCGCCGACGAAAACTCCACGACCGTACCCGCGCATGCGGCAGAGGCCACAGATGAGGGGAGCCCGACCTCCATAGAAGAAATGGCTGACGACATGGTCGGTTTGCGTCAAGCTCAGCAGGAGTTCCTCCCCGATATCACTCTCACCACGCTCCGATGGGCGCGGGCCAACGACCCTGAATTTCCGGCCGCGTCCGGAAAACGGGGCGCGGAATTTCTTTACCAGGCATCGGACTTGCGCAGATGGGCCCGTAACCGTCCTCATGGCCATAGGGATCCGACCGGGACCAATACGGAAGGCCGTGTAGGCCCGTGATCTGAGAGTGCGGCGGAGACTGCTTGTGACGGTGGGGCAGCCGGAGCGGATCCGCCTGTTGTGGAGGTAGCACAGGCAGGTGCTCCCGCCCGTCCTCCGAAGGCGGTCCGCGATGAGGCGGACATCGTTGCGGGGTGCGGTGAAAGCTCACCCCAGCGGCTCGGACAGCAGAGTGCGGGGTTGTGAGCTGTGAGGCTCACAACCCGTTTCCCCTGGGAGACAGCGTGACTTGTGAGACTGTGAGCTGTGAGCGGCCCCACGGGTCACACCCCAGCCGCGGTGTGACCACCCCCTATGACAGCATCACGGATGGGGGCACGCCAGCAGGACAAGCGCGGAAGGCTGCTGGCCGTCAGTGCGGTGATGGTGCTCTCGGCGGCCTCCGGTCCCTCTGCCGGACCCCGCCGCCGTATCCGTCGCACTCTTTCGAGTATCAGCGGTTGTATGCCGAACAAGCTCGTGTCGTAATGCCACGGTGAAGGTCGCCGGCACGATGCCCTGTGGAATTCCCTCACCCAGCATGGTGAATTCCAGGGGATCTTGGAGGTTCCTGCCGCCACATCAGGGGTTCAAACTCGCCGGCCTTGATGCCCAGCGCTAAGGTGTGCAGTTCGCGCGCCTGTCCTTGATGACCTGATCAAGGTTGTCGACCTCCTCGGCCGGAACGCCTCGCTCACCGTTCGGCTCGTCGATGCTGAGCGCCAGTTCTGCGACTGAACCCCGGCATCGCCCGATATCGTAGAAGCTGGGACTCCGCGTATATGAACCTGGAATTGAGTGCACTATCGATCTAGGTCGCGCCCAATTGCCGGATCTGATCACCAGTGTACAGGGTGAAGCGGTGTGAGGAAGTGGCCTGCATATCCACGGGGCCCACAACTCCGTTAGCCGCACCACCTGTTGACGGTTCAGTTCCGGAACTGTTTCCCCGCCCCGGGGTCCGGGGAGCCCAACGGCACAAGGTCCGTCCGCTGCGGCTCATCACACACCCTCCGCATGACCGGCCCGCTGTCCACACAGCCGCCGGGCAGCGGCGGCATCAACAGGCGGTCGACCCCTACACCCAGAGAATTCCGGACCGGCGCGACGATGGAAGCAAACCCGACGGACGCGAACTCTCCCCATGCCACTGAACGTAGAGAATTCTCCGTGATCATAAAATCGTGCCCGTCCTGGCGCTGACTTTGCCGAGTCCATGACCCTGTCGGCGGATGCCTCAAAGGCAGCCACGACAGCGAATGCCGCCTACGGGGCCCAGCGGGCGAGCGCCGTCGCCACGGCTTCCTCCGGCGTCGCGGTGTGGACCAGCCCTGCGACGGGGGTTCCCGTCTGCTAGGTCACCTGCCACCCGGCGAGGCAGACCACGGGGATCTCGCCGCGCCGCGCGGCGAGCGCGATCTCGCTGAGGGTGCCCCAAGAACCGCCGACGGAGATCACCGCGTCGGCGCTGGCGACGATCACCGCGTTTCTGCTCTCTCCCATGCCGGTGAGGATCACGGCGGACAACACGTCGGGCGCTGCCGCCTGGTCCGTGTCCGGGCGGATTCCGACCACCAGTCCGCCTTAGTGATGGTCTGTAAAGTTTTCGGTGTAACTGAGTTGGTTTGTCGGTTAGATGTGGCTGCTGAGAGGCGTCCGTCGAAGGCGATGTCGAATGCCTGGAGGGCCCGCTTCCAGCGGCTGGTCCAGCGTTTGCGGCCCTTCCCGGTCGGGTCGAGGCTCATGACCGCGAGGTAGACGCACTTCAGTGCGGCGGCCTCCGAGGGGAAGTGGCCGCGGGCCCGGACAGCCCGGCGGATGCGTGCGTTGACGGACTCGATCGCGTTGGTGGTGCAGACGATGCGGCGGATCTCGGCGTCGAACTGGAGGAAGGGCACGAACTCGGCCCAGGCGTTCTCCCAGAGCCGCACGATCGCGGGGTACTTCTCGCCCCAGGTCTCGGTGAACTCCAGGAAGCGGGTGGTGGCCGCGTCCTCGGTCGGGGCGGTGTAGACCGGCTTGAGGGCCTTGGCGATCTGGTCCCAGTCCTGCCGGGTCGCGTAACGGAACGACGCCCGTAGCAGAGGGCGGGTCGACCCGACCGACGACCACTGGGGCGACACCCGCTCCATCATCCGGCTGGACCCCGCCTTCCCGCTCGAGGTCGTCCAGGGCCTGGAGGAGTTCTCCCACCTCATCGTCACCTGGCGGTTCCACCTCGCCTCGCCCCAGGAAATCGCGCTGCACGCCCGCAGCCCCAGGAACAACCCGCGCTGGCCGGCCACCGGCACCTTCGCCCACCGCAACCACCGCCGCCCCAACCAGCTGGCCACCAGCTTCCCCCGCCTGCTGGCGGTCGACGGCCTCGATCTCCACGTGGCCGACATGGACGCGGTCGACGGCACGCCGGTCATCGACCTCGCGCCGTACTTCCAGGAGATGGGCCCCCGCGGCTCGCTCCGGCAACCGGACTGGCCGGGAGAGATGCTGGAGCACTACTGGGACACGTCGGCCGGACACTGAGAGCCTGACGCTGTCGGGGATCTTGGGCGAGCGCCATTCTGAGAGATCATCGGGCTGAACGAACGGTTCCCGTGGGGTGCTGTGACAGGGGTGGAGCCGGTAGCCGGTCCTCGGACCGGTCTCGGACAAGATGATGGTCACTACCTTGAGGAGGATCACTTCAGCCTGCGGGGTGGGTGGCGACGCGCCAGGACCGGGGCCGGGAGATGTGCTGCCAGTCGAGGAATGTCGACGATCACGAAAAAATACGTGACGCTTATGCCGCATCAGCTGGGGAATTTCGTGATCGTCGACAAGCAGGCGCCTGCATCGTCTCCAGCGACCCCTTGGAGCTGGTCTGTATGTCGAAGACGGCTGGCAGTTCACCGTGTCCGGGACCATGGACTACTACGCCCGAAGGTTCTGGACCTGACGGCCAAGGGGCTCGACTGTGCACCCGGACTCCTCTCGCACTCATGGGGCAGCCTGCGCGACCACGGCAACCTGGGCGGCGTCGCCGTCCTGCACATCCTCAGTCAGACCCACGACGACCAGCCCCGCCACGGCAGCCGAACCCTCGTGCTCGGTGTCGGCCCCGGCCTCACCGGCGCTGACATCACCGGCCGATGGCACGCACCTGCCTC
Source organism: Streptomyces sp. NPDC025618 (assembly GCF_055558795.1). Taxonomy (NCBI): domain Bacteria; kingdom Bacillati; phylum Actinomycetota; class Actinomycetes; order Kitasatosporales; family Streptomycetaceae; genus Streptomyces; species Streptomyces sp. NPDC025618. The sequence continues at coordinate 22,182 of NZ_JBVHLW010000047.1, forward strand.
CTCCTGACCCACGCTGCGGAACTCAGCGACCGTCATCTTCCCTGGGCGGCCACCGAGCACCGCATGCCGGACGATGGTCCGCTCACCGGGCCCAGAATCGGCCGGTCGGCTGTTCGCGGGCGGTACCCCACCTGGAGCCGGGCTTCTTCCCGATACTCCTGCGGTGCGGGCGGCTTTGCGGAAGAATCGGAGGGCCATTTCGGGAGGGTGCAGGCTGTGGAGCGCATTGATGTCGCGTACGCCTTGGTTGCTGACGAGGCGGCGCGGCGGGTCTTGTTGGTCCGGAATCGGGATACTTGGAGTCTGCCGGGTGGGCGGCGTGAGGACGGCGAAACGCTTGCCGAGGCGGCTGTGCGGGAGACGAAGGAGGAGACGACCGTCGTCGTGGACGTCGGACCCGTTGTGCACGTGAGTGAGCGGGTCGGGCCGGTAGCGCACGACGTCTTCACTGTCTTCCGTGCGGCCTTGCTGTCCGGTGTGCCCTCGCCCAGCCCCGATGACGAGGACGTGTCCGAGGTCGCCTGGGTCCCTGTTGAGGAGGCTGACGCGCTGATGCCGTGGTACCCCGACGGGGTGGCGGTGCTGCTGGAGTGCGGTGGCGCTGGGTACAGCACTGCCCACGGGTAGCAGGGCTCTGGGGCCCTACAGCGGACGTGCGGGGTAGGCGTGGGCGCCGGCGGGGACGAGTTGGCGGAGGCGGGCGGCGGCCGTCGGCAGGCGCCTGCACACCCTGGCGGCAACCACCGCACAGACCGCCGGGTTTCCAGGGGTCAGATCATCGAGCCGGACGGTTGGGCCACGACGTCACCCGCTCGTGGCTGTCCAGCCCGCCGGGGAAGGCCACCCCCAGAGCGTCGAGCCGGTGCGGCAGCCGCGAGCGAAGCCGGCCCCACAGCAAGATCAGCCGGAGGGAGTCTGCGGGGCAGAACAACGCCTCGCGGCTTTGCGACCCCCGATCGCGCACGCTCGCTACCCTCCGATTCCGCTGCACACTGTAGCCAGATGACTGCAGATCAGGTAATTTCCCTGCCAGTAGTCGTGGTTCCGAAGTCTCATCGCCCGCGGTGCGCCGCGGGCTTCGTGCTGTGCAGCAGTGTCCGAGGACCAGGGCGATCACCTCACCCAGGGGACCGGCAAACCGGTACCCTCGAACCTGGATATAAGGGAAAAAACATGGCAAGCGGCACTGTGAAGTGGTTCAACGCCGAAAAGGGCTTCGGCTTCATTGCTCAGAACGGCGGCGGCCCGGACGTCTTCGTTCACTACTCCGCCATCAACGCCTCCGGCTTCCGGGAACTCCAGGAGAACCAGGCGGTCAACTTCGACATCACCCAGGGCCCGAAGGGCCCTCAGGCGGAGAATGTCACCCCGGCCTGACCGAACACCCCGGCACCCCGCACCCCACGGTGCGGGGTGCCCGGCCGGTTCAGGCGGGCGTGGTGGTCTCCGCGATGAGCGCGGCGAGGGTGGGCATGCGCTGGGGGCGGTGCTGGAGCAGGTGTACGTGGCAGCCGCCGCGCAGCACCGTCTCCACGCCATCGCAGTGCATACCGTCTCGGATGAGGCGCATGAGGCGGTCGGAGCGAGTGGTGCCGCGCAGCCAGTCCACGCCGCCCAATCGGGCCGCGTAATCCAGCGCCCACCACACCATGAGCCGGCTGAGGCCTCCGCCGCGGCATCTGGGGTCGGTGAACAGGCTGATCACGCCCAGCGTGGGTTCAGTAAACTGCTGGGTGGACCAGCCCTGTTCCGGGGTCGTGCCCAGCAGTGCGGTGCATCCCAGGAGACGCTCGTCCTCGCGTAGCAGCCACACGATCGGCCGTCCCTCCTCGGTCTGGTCCAGCAGGTCGATGAGCGTGGTCCCGGGGGTCTCGACGTCGGTGCGCAGCTTGTCGCCGAGCTGGAGGATCCGGTCGGAGATCAAGTCCGAGACCGCCCGCCGGTCGGCTGCGGTGCCCGGCTGCATTTCGTAAACCGGCGCTCCCCTCGGCGCCCGGACAGGGGTGTTCAGGGCGGGCGCCGGCGCGGTGGAGTGGTCGGTGTTCTTCATGCGGAGGCCTCCCATGCGGCGGCGAGATCCACAACGGTGACGTCGCACAGCCGGCGGATGAGTTGCGAGGCGAGGAACATGACAGCCGTCGGGTCCCCATAGGGCACGGTGACGTACCCGTCCGTGACAGGCTCCAGGCTGAACGTGCCGGTGAGCTGGTAGTGCGTCCCGGTCTCCCCGTAGAGGCGGGGCCGCCTGGACCTCAGCGGCGGCTGTGCGGGGGCGCCGGTCAGGCAGCCGGCTGCGTCGCGGGACTGGGAGGAGCAGCGTGCCCACAGCACACCGCGGCTGTCGCGGTCGCCGGGGCCCTCGTTCACGTAGCTCAGTCCCGTCCGGGGCAGCACTCCGAGTCTCGAAGCCACCTCGCCTTGCTCGCCCTTGCGCGCGGTGATGTACGGGATAGTGATGGGCATCGTCGGAATCGTGTGGTTCTGCACGTCATACGGCATGAGTAGTGGCCTCGGTGATGGTGAGCAGGTCGGTGACGGCGGTGGCCAGGCACGCCCCGTGCCAGACCCGCAGTTCCAGGTCCGCGGGCAGGGGTAACGCGGCTGCTTCAGCAGCCCGTGCGATCACCTGGCGGAAGCTGCGGGACTCGTCGCTGTCCGGTGGTAGGGCGGCGCCGTGTTCCTGCGCCTGGGGGAGCAGTTGCCGGGCGAACTGGTGGAGCTGGTCGAGCTGGTGGTCCAGGGTGGTGGGGTGCGGTATGAACCTGCTCTTCCACCAGGATCGGGCGATCCGGGCGCACTCGCGGATCGCTATCGGCCGGGTGTCCGGACCCGGGCTCTGCCCGTCGCGGAAGGCCAGGATCATCTCTTCGCCGGCCGTAGGAGCCTGGGCCGCGGCGGTCTTCGTCACCGTGGCTCGGGAGGCGTGGGGCAGCAGGACCAGCCCGTCGTCGGCGAGGAGACGTAGCGCGGCCGACAAGGGCGTGAGTGACACCATGAATGTTCGGGCGAGCTCGTGCCGGGTGGGTAACGGTGTCCCGGGAGGGTAGACGCCGGTGGTGATCTGTGCACGGATCCGGGCCGCCAGGCGCTCCGGCAGGTTCGCCTGCGGGGCACCCGGGGTGGTCACGTGCGGGCGGCTGCCGCGCCGTTCGACGATGCCCGCCGTCACCAGATCGGTGACGGCCAGCTTCACATGAGTCAGGGGTTCGTTCAGGTCTGTGGCGAGCCGGTCCAGCACAAGGCGGGATCCGGCAGGGTAGATGCCCGTCTCGATCGCGTCCGTGATTCGCTCGGCGATCACCGCCACGGGGACGCATGGCGGGGTGCTTTGGTGGATGGCGAGCAGCAGTGCACGCGCCTGCATGGTCAGCAGCACCAGGGCCTCGTACGGGCCGTCCGGGCTGACATCCTGCGCCGAGATGACAGCGCCGATGAGCGCGTCCCACCGGGCCTGATCGGCCGCTGAACCGGCTGCCGCTCCGCGCCGCAGCCGTGCCACCGGCACCCAGCGTTCGACGATCCGCTGCAGGTCCCGGAGGCGGTGCTCGATGAGCGCCGGTGACGCTGCGGTGCGGGGGGTAGCCGCGTGGGTCAGCCATGAACGGTCGGTGCGCAACTGGGTGCGCTCCCGCACCTCGGCCTCGGTAGGCAGCGTGGGCGGCTCCACCCTCGTCGGTCTTGCCGGTGTCGTCGTGCTCACGCTGCCCTCCACCCCGCCCCGGCGCCATGGCCCCGCGGGTAAGGGGGCTGGTTCTTGTCCGCATCGGTGGCGAACGGGGCGCCGCGCACGGTGGTCACCGTGCGCCTGCTGGCATGGGTGCGGGGTGTATGGGCGGCCATCGGGCGGATGTCTCCTTGGAATGGGTGGTCAGGGCAGGTACGCGTAAGCGGTGCGAACCTTCGTGCACATGGCGGGCAGGCGCCGGGCCACGGTTGCGGTGAGCGGCGAGAGGCAGCACCGGGACGGAAGCTGGCGGCACCGGTATGGAGAGGAGTTGGCGGCGTTGAGCCATGCCCGCCAGCCGGAGCCGTCCTAGGAAGCAGAGCCGCCGGCCTCGGGTAACGCCGGAGCGGCCGCTGGTGCACTGCGCGTACCAGCAGGGTCTGGTCACTGCGGAACTCCAAGGCCCTGGTGTTCCGCCGGGAAGGGGAGGGCGAGGACTCGGGGAGGGAGTCGTCGTCACCGCCGAAGAACATGCCGAAGGCGTCCTCGGTGCCCGGGACCGCGGTGTCCTGTACGTCGAGAGCGTCGGCTTCTTCCGGTACCGGTGTCATGACGCCCCGCTGACCGCGAAGCCCCGCGTGCGGCTGTCCAGCAGTACCGGGAGCTTCTCCAGGAGGACACCGAGTTCGAAGCCGACGTCACCGATGTCGGCGCCGCTCTCGGCGTAGAGGCCGATCACGTCGTTGTTCTGAGCGGTCGTGCCGAACAGGCACAGTCCGTGGTCGGCCTCGACGACGGACTGCCGCACCGGCCCGAGGCCCTCGGCCCGTGCCATCGCCGAGGCAACGCTCGCCAGCGAGCTGGCCAGGGCCGCGCGCTTGTCCGCCTCCCCGTCGTCGTTGAGGGGGCTGGCGGGGCTGTGGAACCGCAGCAGTCCGTCGACACTGACCACCAGTGCGTAGCGCAGTTGCGGCACCTTCGTGATGCTGTCGTCCAGGAGGGTCTGGACCTTCTCGTTCGTCACCGGTGGTGTCCTTGGGGTTGGGGCCGGCTGAGGGCCGGGAGTTGAGGAAGAGCCGGGGGCGGGCTGGCCGAGTGCTGGTCACCGTGTGCCGTGGCCTCGCAAGGGGCATGCCGTCGTGCCGGCGGAGGTGGACCGGCTGCCGCAGGCGTTTTCCTGCGGCAGCCGGGACGTGCGACGCTCGCCGTGATCGCGTTGCCGTCACTCCGGAATCACGAACCGCCGTCGCCCTGGTCCGGCGACCCGACGGTCCTCGGGGGTGAGGGGAATCCGGAGCCCACGGTGGACACCCGGCACGCGGGGAAATGGGAGGGAGAACCCGCGCGCCGGTGCCCGGTCTTGGAGAGCAGAACTGCCGTGATGCCTGTGAGCGGCAGGGGCTTCTACAGCGGGGGCGGCCTGTGCCGGTGCGCGAGGGACAGCGGCGTCATCACGGACTCCGAGGCGGAGGGGGAGGTCGGGGACACGGCTGACAGCCTTGCGGAAACCGCTGCTCATCGATACGCCATCTCATCCTCATTTCATCCTCATTTCGGCGCGCGACGACGCCAGTCCACCGCTCCTTCTGTGCGGGTTTGCTGGTGTCTGTGCGGCGGGGCTGAGCCGGGAAATGAGGATGTAATGAGGAACGGATGCCGTATCGATGAGCGGCTGTACCGGGGGAGGCTGGGGCCGTGCCGTACTCGGATTGCGAGGAGACGCCCGTGCCTCCGGCCAACATCGCCAGCGCGTCCCTGGGAGACCTGCTGGCCCACCATGCCGTCGACCTCGAGGGGGTGACTGCCCCTCAGCAGGTGGCACGGGACGAGGTGCGGGCGACGTGCCGCGAGTATGGCGGCTACTGCCGCGATGACGTCGCTCTGGTGGCCGATGAACTCGTGGGCAACGCCGTCCAGCACACCGATGACGGCCCCCGTGAACTCCTCGTCGACGTCTACCAGCGGGGCATGATCGTGGGCGTTGCCGATGGCGACCCCGATGTCACGGCCGTCCCCGCGCGGCCCGCCCAGCGCCCTGCACCCCCTGGTGCCGACGGCGAGAACGTCCCCGACGGCGGGCGCGGGCTCTTCCTGATCGACGCGTACTCCACCACCCGGACGGTGGAGGAACACGACGACGGCAAGATCGTCAGGGTGTTCATCGCCCTGGCCGGTGCGAGCTGATGGCGGCAACCTCCCTCACGGCCCGCCGTTTATGCCGGCAGATGGTCGTGCACCCGCTCGGCGTGCACTGCGCCGCCGTAGGCGACCGCCCCGGTTCCCGCGATGAGCTCCTGCGCGGCGGGCTGTGGAGCGCGGCCGAACACGGCGCGACCCTCCTGGACACCTCCGACTCCTACGGCCTGGGCCACTCCGAACGCATCATCGGCCAGTTCCTGCGCGAGTGGACCGGCCACCGCCTCCAGGTCAGCAGCAAGGTCGGCCTGGTCCGCGGCACCGCACCCCACCCCTACGCCGGCCGTCACATCCACCACCAATTCGAGCAGACCCTCGAGAACCTCTACATCGAGCCTCCCCTTGACCTCTACACCCTGGCGTCACTGGACTTCGGCCCCGGCGACCGGTACCTGGACAGCGCCATCGAGCAGATGCGCATCCTGCGCCGCAACGGCGACATCACCGCGATCGGCATGCGCGGCCCCCACGCAGCCCTCGGCGCGCCCCTGGCAGAGTGGCGCCGGCAGGCCGCACGCTTCGTCGCCTTGTTCCGCTGGATCCAGCCGGACGTGGTGTGGACCCATTTCCACGGCCTCACCCCGGCCGTACCCCTGAACGACGAGGGCGAGGACCTCTTCACCTTCACTCGCCGACGGGGAGCCGGCCTCGTGCTCGCCGCGCCCCTGGCCCACGGAGTCCTCGTCGGCCAGCCCTTCGGCCCGCGCGATCCCGGTGCCCGGGCCGCCGGCCCGGTCGCCACCGGACTGAAGGAACTGCGCGACCGCTTCGGTGACACGCCGGGGACACTCAGCCGTCTGGCGCTGCGACTGTCCCTGCAGAAGGCCGGCCACGCCGTCGTCATCGCCGGCTTGCGCACCCCGGAGCAAGCCGGGGAGAACTTCGGCTGCCTCGGCGACCCGCTGACCGACGACGAACTCTCGGCCGCGGAGGCCGTCTACGCCCGGATACGCGCCGAACTCCAGGACGCCGATGCACCGCCGGCCCAGGAAGCGGCCGTATGACCATTCACTGCCGTCATCCGTGACCACCACCCGGGCCCGTACGGCCCGCCGACGCACAGCAGATGAGGACCACCTCCACCCGCCTGATCGGCAACCCTCCGGAGGCTTGCAATGCACGTGGCACTGGTATACCCGGAAGTACTCGATTTGGCCCGATTCAAGCAAAAGCGCCGGGAGTTCCCGCCCTTCGGCGTGCTCTACCTCGCCGCGGTCGCCGAGCAGGCCGGCCACGACGTCTCCATCGTCAAGGTCTCCCACGGTGACCACGTCCGCGATTTCACGGGCGCCGACGCCGTGGCCTTCACCATCCCCTCCTCGGCGACCTACGGCGTCATCCGGGACTGCCGGCGCGACAGCCGCTACGCCGGCGACCCGCTCATCCTGGTGGGCGGGGTCCACCCGAATTTCTACCCGGAGCAAACCCTCGCGGACATCGAGCCCGACGCGGTGGGCATCGGCGAAGGCGAGGAGACCTTCCTCCAACTCCTGGACCACGCCCGCAGCCGGCGGTTCGACGACGTCGACGGCATCTGTTACCGCCACGGCGGCCAGGTCGTCCGTACCCGCCCGCGGACGCTGCTGCGCAGCATCGACACCCTGCCCTTACCGGCCCGGCATCTCCTGCCGGCTGAGGACCTGGTGATGAGCGACCGCCTCTCGGACACGGACCTGCGCATGGCGCACGTGATGTTCAGCCGGGGCTGCCCGTTCCCCTGCCGCTTCTGTGCCGCGGCCCAGACCCGGATCCAGTACCGCTCCGGCGCCAGCGCCCGCCGCGAACTCCTCGACCTGGTCGAGCGGTACGGGGTCGAGGGGTTTGCCATAGTTGACGATAATTTCATCGTCAATAAGAGCAAGGTCCGTGACATCGCCGCGAACATCGCTGACCTGGGCCTGCGCTGGTCGGCGCTCTCCCGTGTGGACACGGTTGACGAGGCGCTGCTGGCGGACATGGCCCGCTCCGGCTGCCTGGAGATCAAGTACGGCATGGAGTCCGGCAGCGCGGCGATCCTGAAGGCCATGCGGAAGAACATCACCGCCGCCCAGATCCGCCGCACGCTCCGCTGGAGCCGGGACGCGGGCATCAACGTCAAGCTGTTCCTCATCCACGGCTACCCCGGCGAGAACCGGCAGACCACCGGCGAGACCATCGACCTGCTCACCGAGCTCGCCCCGCTCATCGACCGCGTCAGCCTCTTCCGGTTCGTCCCCCTGCCCGGGACCTACGTCTACGACCACCCGGCCGAGTTCGGCCTCCACGGCACCAGCAGCCAGCCCGGCTGGAGCGGGGACTGGAGCCAGTACCACATCCACCACAACGACCGTCACTGGTGGGGCAGCGAGGAAGAGTTCGCCGCCGTGCAGGCCGGCTACGACGAGCTCGCCGCGCTCGTCGCCACCCTGTGGCCCGACCGCCACGAATCCGGCCCTTCCACCCCCGCGGCCCGGTAGCTCCCACTAGGCTCAGGTGCCGCCCTGGCACCTGAGCACCGGCCGACCCCTTTCAGCGCAAGGAGCCCCCGCCCGTGGCCGCGAGCGTGACCCTGCCCGCCCCTGCCGAACGCGCGGCCATCGCCGCCCGCCACGGCTGGGGCCCCGGCTCCGCACCCGCCCCCCTCGCCTCCCTCGCCTCCGCCCAGGCCGGCCTGCACGCCGCCCGCCTGCTCACCCCCTACGTCACCGCCCACACCCGCAACCCCGCCTTCACCCCCGACGGCCTGCGTACCGCCCTCGCGCCCGGCGGGACCCTGGCAAAGATCCGGTGCATGCGCCGCACCCTCCACCTGTGGCCCCTCGACCAGGCCCCCGACGCTCACACCGCCACCCTGCGCCTGCGCCAGGGCGCCACCATCGCCACCGCCCGCCGCCACAGCCTGTCCCCCGCGGCGCTCCGGCGCTGGGGGCAGCGGGCCGTCGACGCACTCGCGGGCGGCCCGCTGTCCTACCGCGACCTCCAAGACCACCTCGCCAAGCAGCGCCACGCCGCCGCGGACATCCCGGCCGTACGGCTGGGCATCAAGTGGGCCTGGGAATCCGGGCACCTGGCCTGCCGCAACACCGCGACCTCCCTTCACCGGGAAGAACGGCAGTTCGCCCTCCTCGACCACGCCCACCCCGGCCTCGCCCTCACCGGCCTCGATCCCCGGGCGGCCACCATCGCGCTGGTCCGCCGCTACCTGCACGCCTACGGGCCCGCGGCCGAGGGCGACCTGCTGTGGTGGACCGGCCTGACCCGCGCCGAGATCTCCCCGGCCCTGGCCGTCCTCGGCCGCGAACTCGTCCGCGTCCGCATCGACGGCCTGCCCGGTGAACTGCTCGCCATGGAGGAAGACCTGGACCGCATCCGCTCCACACCCCCGCTCCCGGCCGGCCACGTACGGCTGCTCGCCTTCGAGGACCCCACCTTCAAGGGGTACTTCACCACCCGCAGCCGCTACCACGACCCCGCCCACACCGCACTCGCGTTCAACACCATCGGCGAGGTCCGCGCCACCATCACCGTCGCCGGCCGGATCGCCGGAACCTGGGCCTGGGACAAACGCACCCGCACCGTTGACTCCGCCCTCTTCACCGCCCAGCCCGCATCCATCCGACGCCAGATCCGCGAGCACCTCCAGCAGGCCGAGACGTTCCTGCGCACCGAGCCGTGCTGACGTCCCGCCACCAATGACGCAAAACCGCCCCACCCGGGCGCAGGGCGACGCCATAATCGGTGACTCCACCGGCCCCGCGAGGAATCGACTGACACCGTGACCGCACAGCGCCACCGCCGTATCTGCGACGTCCATATCCTCCTCGTCCGTGACGAGAAGGTCCTCCTCAGCCTCCGCAAGGGCGGCTACGCCGCCGGCCTGTGGCAGGTGCCCAGCGGCCACCTCGAGGAGGCCGAACCCACCGATGACGGCGCTGCCCGCGAGGGCCTGGAGGAGATCGGCGTCCGCGTGCCTCCGGGCGGGCTCGAGTTCGTGCACTTCCTCGACCACCGTGCACCGGGCGAGGAGCCGCGGCTGGGGGTCTTCTACCGCGCCCGCTCCTGGGAGGGCGAGCCGTACAACGCCGAGCCCGACAAGTGCGGCGGCGTGCGGTGGTTCCGGTTCGACGAGATCCCCGACAACATCGTCCCGTATCACGCTGCCGCCCTGGAGCGCATCGTTCAGGGCACGGTGCGCTCCCGCTTCGGCTGGGAGCCCGCGCTGACGCCCTGAGAACCCGGCCCCGCAGCACCGCACTCGGCCGTGACGTCCTCGACGGCCTGGTCCGCGCGTACCCCGACGCCCCGCAGGCCGTGGCCGATGCCCTGGCCCGCGCCGCTCAGACTGACGCGACCGGATACCGGGCCGGCGCCACCGTCGTAGTGCTCGAGCACCGCATCAGCCGGACGACGGGACGTCACCCGGCCCCGTCAGACACCGGGGGTCGGCCGGCCGAGGGCTATCGCCCAACGGCCGCCTCTGGCCTGCGGGCTCATGGGGCGGGTGGGGCGAGCGGGACGCGGTGAAGGGTCGTCCACCGGTATGTCCGGTTCTCGCGGCGCAGTTCGACCAGGTCGATGGCATCGACGTCCAGGGGGACAGGCGGCAGGGTTCGCAACGCGGCGGCAGCGTTTATGACAGGGCGGGCGTCGCATGGCGTGTTGCTGTAGAGGATCCCGAGGTGAGGCCGGAAGCCGGAGGTCGGTTTGCCCGGGGGCAGGCCGATGTCACGGGCGGCAGCGCTGAGCTCCGCGTGCAGGTGGACGAGCGGGGTCCAGGGGGAGACGGAGAAGCGGACGGCGCCGCGGGAGCCGGCGAGCGGATGGGCGTCCAGGCGGAACGCGGGAAGAGCGCGTTGGCGAACCGCGGTGGCAAGGCGGCCGAGGTCGGTTGATGTCACCCGGCTGAGCGGGCCGATGCGGGTCAGGGTCACGTGGAGACCATCGTGGGGGACGGCATCCATCTTCAGGTGCTGCAGTGTGTCCTGGCAGTGTCCCGCCCGGTCGATCAGGTCCTGGGCGTGCGGGAAGGTCAGCAGCCAGTAGTACGCGCGCCGGCCGTTCTCCCAGCCCGGACGGTCCCAGTGGCTGGCCATGCGGTCCACGGCCGCGAAGGCCGCCCAGTCGTGCCGGACGATCGCGTGCGGGTCGTCGAGCACGGCGGGTGGCACGGCGGGGAAGGCGGCCTGGTCGGTGGCCAGGGCCGGGTGCTGTGCCACTAGCGGGTCCTCCTCGTTACGGGACGCTCGCCGTGGGGGTGCTGACGGCGACGGGCGCGGCCTGCGGCTGAGTACGCCAGATCCGCAGGTCCTCGGCATAGTCGCCCACGACGGGCTCGCCGCGCCACCGCTCGGCGGCATGACCGTACAGTTCGCTGGCTCGTTGCCATACCGAGCGGATGGGTGCCGTGGTGCCGGCGTGCAGGGCACGCCGGCCGAGGAGCATGGCGTGTTCGAGCTCGGGGGTGTCCTGCCTGAGCAGCGCGGTGGCCACGTCGAGGCGTACGAGGGCGCGGCTCCAGTCGGAGTCGGAGGCTTCGATCAGCTCGTCGATTTCGGCGGCGTGGGTGTGGACGTGGTCGTAGTCGCCCAGGGACAGGCGGGCGGTGATGGCGTTGGCCAGGGTGCGGGCCGGGGAGTAGGCAACGAAGTCGATGCAGGAGGTCAGGCCGGTGGGCAGGTGCGGCTGCCGGTCGGAGAGGGCCATGGCGGTGCCGATGGCGGCCTCGGCCCGGGAGCGGTCGCCCGTGCGGGCCAGGGCGCGGGCGCATCCGTTGATGAGGAGCCGGATGGCCTGGGGGTTGCCCGGGGCCAGATCGACGCCGGCCTGCGCGGCGGCGTGCGCTTCGGTGTAGCGCTGGTTGTAGTAGAGGGCCAGGGACCGGGTGCCCGCCGCCCACATCCGCAGGCCCAGCACCGCGTCGTCCTCCTCGTCCGGTCTCCCGGCTGCTTCGGCCAGTTCCTCGGCTTCGGCGCAGTACGCCTGCGCAACCTGAAGGGGCGCGTTGGCGTTGACGGCCATGTAGGCGAGCAGCCCGGAGGTCTGCGCCGCCATGAGGAAGAGAGCGGCGCGCAAGCCCGCAGGCTGCTGCCCGGCGATCAGCGTCTGCAGCATGGTGCGCAGCATCCGTGCCTCGCTTGCCAGCTGCTGCGGGCCGAGCACTTCGTAGCGGTCGATGATGCGGCGGATCGTGGTGGAGGCCATCGACAGCAGCCCGGGATCGGTGTTCGAGCTCGTCAGGGTGCGGGCCTGGGCGATGACCTGGAGCGGGTTGTCGAATTCGACGCCGGGGACCTGCGGGAGGCTGGTGTTCTCCTCGCTGACGGTTTTGAAGAGGCGCTCGACCGACATCCCGAACATGTAGCGCAGCACCGTGGCGGCCGCGGTGTTCGGGGTGCGCTGGATCTGTCCGCTCATCCACCGGTCGAAGGTCGCACGGGAGATGAGCGTATGGGCCAGTGCCGGGTCCTTCTCCTCCTGTGCCGCGTGCTGGGCCGTCTTGCGGAACGCGGCGCTGAACCGTTCGAACGACCCCAGTTCGCGCTCTTGGACCTCGAGGTAGAAGCGGGTGATCCGTGTCATCGGGGGCATAGCTCAGCACCCGTCCGGACCGGCGGCATCGGCGAAGTCCAGCAGCGGTACGCCGTAGAGGTCCGGGGCCCGGCGGCGGGTGAGGCCCGGGTCGTTGATCTCCTGGACGACGAGCTCGGTGATGAACTGGACGCGACCGTCCAGCAGGTGGCTGGTGCGCCCGTCGGCGGAGTCGGCCTTCAGCCCTGCCGTGATGTGGATGTGGGGCGACAGGCGGTCGGTCTCGGGGTCCCAGGCCAGCGTGCCGCCACCGAGGACTTCGAGGCTCTTGACCGTGATCGCGTCCCACAGCGGGGCCTCGGGGTCGGCCAGGGGCTGGCAGCTGCCGACAAGCCGGGCCGTGCGGAAACCACCGATGAACGTGGGGACATGGGCCGATCGGACATCGTGCTCCTGGCAGAAGTCTCCCAGGGCGGTGAAGAAGTCCTCTCCGTGGTCCAGGGCCACGACGAAGGACCGTCCCCAGGCGATCGAACGGGCTCGCATACGGCAGTCTCCTTGGCTGTAGGGCAGGTCAGGACTGGGCTGCGAAGGCGGCCTCGACGGCCGCCCGGCCGGAGCCGGTGGTGAGGTGGGCCCACAGCAGCAGCCGGGCCTTGAACGGATCCAGGGAGCCCCCGCTGATCAGACCGCGGCCCAGCAGGTCGCTTTCGGACCCGCGGAAGCTGTACGTCGCCCCCAGCACGCTGCCGGAGCCGGTGCGGGAGGTCAGGACGACCGGGATGCGGGCCGCCAGCTGCTCCAGGCGGTCGACCCAGCTGCCGGGGACGTGCCCGGCACCGAACGCGGCGATCACCAGCCCGTCGAGCCGGTCCTCCAGCCCCTCCAGCAGCATCCCGTCGCTGCCGAGCACCGCGTGGAGGACCTCCACCCGGGCAGGAGGGACCTGCAAGGACAACGGCGCGGCGATACCGCCCGGGCGCAGCGGAGTGACGTGCAAGCGCACCGTACCCTCGAGGATGTGGCCGATGGGCCCGGTGCCCGGGGACGTGAAGGCCGCTGGGCTTGTGCTGTGGATCTTGCGGACGTGGCGGGCCGCGTGGATCTCGTCGGCGAAGACCACCACGACGCCCAGGTCCCGGACGGCGGGGCTGGAGGCGGTGCGCACGGCGGCCAGCAGGTTCGCCGGCCCGTCCGCGCCCGGCATCTGCGGGGGACGCATGGCACCAGTCATTACCACCGGCGTCCGGCCGTGGTGGAACAGGTCCAGAAGGAACGCTGTCTCCTCCAGGGTGTCGGTGCCCTGGGTGACCACAATGCCGTCGACGCCCGAAGCCTCGGCCGCACCGACGCGTGCGGCTACCGCGGCGATGTCCTCGAAGACCAGAGAAGCGCCGGGGACCTGCCGGACGTCCTCCACGACGATCTCGGCCTCCGCGTCCAGCCCGGGCACCGCCGCTACGAGGTCGGCGCCGGTCAGCCGGGGCGTCACGCCCTCTTCCCCGGCAGCGGCCCGGGTCATCGCGATTGTGCCGCCCAGGGTGAGGACAAGGACACGGCGACGGGCGGCAGATTTCACAAGAAGTCCTTTCACAGACGGGACTGACAATGGCGTACAACGGGGGAGAGACCTGGGCATGGGGCTCACCGGCCGGGCACGAGAGCGCCGACGAACCGCAGGGCCTCGTCGAGGGCTTCCACGCCCAGCAGACGGCTGCGAGGCCGGATCAGCTGAGCGACGCCCAGCGCGCCGAGCTCGCGACAGCGGCAGACAAGCCACTCCCAGTCGAGGCCGAGGTAGTCCGCCAGCGCCCGCAGACGCTGCTGCGGATCCCGGCCGACGGCGACCGTGTCGGTGCACGCATCGGCGACGACGTCCCCGAAGCGCCGAAGGTCGGCCGGCGCGGTGGAGGTGTCCGTCTTCCACAGCGCCTCGGTACGGACCCAGGTGGCCAGGACAGCGCGCTGCCCCGGGACCAGGGCGAAGCCGTCCACCGCCCCGAACTCCGGACGCGGCGTCACCCACACCCGCACCCCAAGACGTTCCATCAGCGCGACGGCCAGGAACAGCAGAATCCGTTCGTACGAACCGCTGCGCCGCACCACCGCCTCGGGAATACAGAAGACCCGGGACAGGCTTCCACCGGCGAAGCGCCGGGCCTGGGAGCGTAAGTAGTCGGCCTTGTGACGGTAGAGCAGCCAGGCTGCCGCTTCCTCACCGGTCTGCTCCCGGGTGAAGCACACCGGCGGGCCCGCGACATCGAGTAGCTGCCGTCCCAGGTGCTGCGCACAGAACAGGCTCCCGAGCCAGCTGGTGCCCACCGAGGAGAGCCCGGGGACGGCCATGTGGCTGGGCGCCGACCGGTCCTGCGGCAGATAGGCCGCCAGGACTTCCCGCCCGGCGTCGAGAGCCTGGTCATCGGCAAGGAGCCCGTCATCGAGCTGGACCAAGGCCCACAGGACACCGTAGGTCAGATCATCCAGCTCGTGGGCCGTCGGCAGCGCCACCCCGTCCTTCCTGGCGCCAAGCACGTTCCGGGCGTTCCGCGAATCCACCACATACAGCCGTAAGTCCTCCCCCCGGTCGTCAACACCGAGCAGAAGCCCGCGACGCGCCGGACGGAGGAAGCCCTCCAGCGACGCAGGGTCAAAGACCTGGAAGACGGCATTGCCGTCCCGGACAGTGACCGGGTGCAGCTGAACGGCAGCCGTCGTTCCATCCAGCACCCGGCGCCCCAGCAGCTCCCAGGAGTCCGCCACCTCGGGCGCGGCGGACAGAAACAGGCGGGACGTCGGCCAGCGCCGGCTGATCGCCAAGGCCGCCCGGAGATCTCCACGGCCATGTGCCTGCGACAGCCGGGGCAGCATCGTCTCCGGAGCCGGACCGAACAACTCGGCGACCGGAAAACCGAACAGCTCCTCCAGCACCCGTGCGGCGTCGCGATGAGGACGGCCGAACCAGTCGCCGGAGTACCAGCGGTCGAAGGTCGCCCGGCTGACCGTGACACTGCCCAGACGAGGGTCATCCACGGCGAGCTGTCTCGCCATGGCCTCGAACTTCTCACAGAAGGCGATCCACGTGTCCCACGCGCGCTCCTGGAGCAGCAGGCGGAACAGGGTGGGGGCCATGGCGACCTTCCTCCGGCGGAGAGGCGGGGACGAGCGTCGACCGGTACGCCAACGGCATATGCAGCACTGGGCAATTGAGCGCACACACCTCGTGACGTCTGGCTAGGATGCTCCCCGTACCGCGCCCTTAGCAACATGGGTCAACAAATTGTCGGAAGGATTGGTTGTCGGGTGACGGCGGCAGCCACCACACTGGCGCACATGACGGACGGGACCCGCGCCCCCGGCTCGCTGACCCTCAGCGAAGTCGGCCAGCGCCTCGCAGAGCTCCGCAACCGCGCCGACCTCACGCTCGCGCAGGTCGCCGACCAGCTGCGCAGCCGTGGCCTCAAGATCGACGCGAGCGGGCTCAGCCGACTCGAGCACGGCCAGCGCGCCCGCGTGCGCGAAGACCTGGCCAACGCGATCCTGGACTGCTACCTGGTAAGCCCAGCGGAACGGACGCAGATCCTCGGCCTCCTCGGCACGGACACAGCGACCGCCGGCCGCCCCCGGCCCAAGCTGTGGCTCCGCCACGCCGACCTGCTCACGCCCATGCAGTTCGAGGGATACCTCAAGCAGGAACGGCAAGCCGCGGCCATCTGGAACTGGGAACCCTTCATCATCCCGGGCCTGCTGCAGACGCCGGACTACGCCCGCGCGGTCATCGAAGGCCTCCGCCCCGAACTCAGACCACCCGCCGTCCGCGCACTGGTCGACATCCGCGTCGACCGCCAGCACAAGGTCTACAGCGGAGCCCTCACTGACTTCCGCGCCCTCATCGGCGAAGAGGCCCTCCTCAGCACGATCCAGGACACCGCGGTGATGCACGGCCAACTGCAGCGCCTGCTCGACGAATCCACCCGGCCCACCATCGACATCCGCATCCTGTCAAGGAGCACCGGATGCCACCCCGGCATGGCCGGACCCTTCGTACACATGCGCTTCCCGCAGACCGACAGCAGCGCCGTGTGGGTCGAGACGATGGCCACCTCGATCTACCTCGACCACCCCGACGAGACCACCCGCTACGCCTTGGCCTTCGAAGCCCTCTGGCAGCGGGCCCTCAGCCCGGACGAAACCCGGACGTACATCACCCAAAGAGGCAAGGAGCAGCACGCGTGACAGCCGAGAAGCCGAACCCGGCCGAGCTCGACCTGACCAACATCGACTGGGTCACCGCCAGTGGGGGTGGCGGCAACTGCGTTCTGCTGGGCAGGCAAGGGGAATTCATCCTCGTGGGTGACTCGAAGAACCCCGACCGCCTGCCGCAGATCTACACCCTCGACGAAGCGCGCACATGGGTCCAGGGCGCCAAGGACGGAGTCTTTGACGCCCTCCTCTGCCCGTAGCCGCGAGGGCACGCACCGGGAGCCCTGGGCATACCAAGCCCAGAGATCGGCCAGGCCTTTCGGCGTGAGGGCGGGTTGGGCGGGTGGCGGCCTCGGCGCGCAGGGCATCGGTGACCGGCGGCATCGGCGTGGGGCTGTCGGCAGGATGCTGGAGTACCGCCCGGACGACCTCCTACCGACGCTCGGTGCAGCCGACGGGCGGTCACCCGGCCGTGTCGGCATACTCGAACACATCATCATGAACGAACTCACATCATCGTCGCCCGCACAGCCTCGCGGCTCCGGCCGGCGTTCGCGGAGCCGGGTGCCCCATGGCAGCCCGTCCTGCGCCGACTACGGATGCCGGCGCGCCGAGTGTCTCCGTGCCGCGCGCAGGGCCCGCTCCCGGCGTGAGGCCGATCGGGCGGAAGGCCGCCGAGCCCATGTCGGCTCCTCGGCGGCAGCTGCTCACGTCGCCCGGCTGCGCGCGGCCGGTATGTCCGCCGGCGACATCGCGACACGCTCCGGCGTCTCCGCCACACTCGTCCGCAGGCTCCTCCGGCCGGAGGAGGAACGTCGGCCGCAGAGGATCCTCCGGCCGACGGAAGAAGCGCTGCTCCCCGCGACACGGACAGGCCCCCGCGTTCCCGGCCGGGCACCGGCTGCCGGTGCGTCAGCGCGTATCCAGCACCTCGCCGAACGCGGTTGGCCTGCCACGTACTTGGCCCGGCAGCTCGGCACGAGCGTCTACACCCTCGCGGAAATCCGCTACCGGCGTCGTCGCACCATCGACCTGCGTCTGGACCAGATGATCCGCCTGCTGCACCAGAACCTCGTGATCACGACCCCGGCCAACCGCGGCATCCCCCGAGGCCATGCCGTGCGGGCCCGGGCCGCCGCCTCCCGTACCGCCACGGGGACCCCGGTCTCGGCCCCATAGCGGTCGTCGCCCCGGCCACGGCCGGGCTACCCCGTCCTACGTGACCCGCGATGATCAACACGAACACCCGGAAGGTGACCCACGCACCCCACGCCCCGGGAACCCTAGTCGAGGGGAGCAGCGCATCGCTGACCTCCAGAATCAGGACCTCGCGATGGAGTGGACCACCTCGCGATGGAGTGGACCACTCCCTAAAACGAGCCAAGGACAGACTCCACCGCCGTGCGCCCAGTAGGACCTGGTCAGGTTCATCCTGCGGTGGCGTGTCCTGATGATCGGCTGTTGCGTTGATCGGATACGGGGCCTGGGGAGCTGGCTGCGGTCCGGTCTGATCTGGAGGATTTCGCGGCGGATGTGTTCGAGCCGTTTGCCCGTGCGGACCAGCGCCGGTGGGGATCGGTGTATCTGCGCTGACGGGCGGTGGGCGCAAGTCGGTCGAGCCGATGGCCGCCCGGCTGGGTGAGGACGGGAACCGGCAGGCCCTGGCTCACTTCATCACCTCCAGCCCGTGGGACCCGGCCCATGTCCGGGCCGTTCCCCGGCCGGGCCAGGCTCGTTGACCCGGACATGGACGTCATCGCGCTTGCCCGTGCCGGCTCCCGCCTCGAGTACGCCAGCCGGCTGCTCACCCACGTCCGCGACTGCCCGGCCGTGCCGGGCCGAAGCAACGTGAGCGGCGGCGAGAAGGCGGCCGCGCCCGGTGGCGTGCACCAGCCCGTCGTGCAGGCCCGTGACGATGTCCTCGTCGCTTACGCCCTCGCAACGGTCACCGCGGCGCCGAAGGCGGAGGCGCGGGAGCGGGCGCTGACCGCCTACGGCGCGCTCGCTGACCTGGCGGACAGCTTCGGTAGCGTGATCGAGGCGCTCAGGGTGCGGGGCTGACGTGTCTGGTCTCCCCCGTGTGTGCCAGACGGTGGGCCAGGCCGTGGTCCAGCTCGCGCGCGGCATCGGCGACGAGGACCTCGCGGCCGGCGGTGACGGGCGCACCCCCGTGCGACTCGCCATGCAGTTCACCGTTCACGCGGAAGCAGCAGCCATTCCGGGTGCTCTGCCTACCCGTTGAACGCGGCGGGCGTGCCAGGGACCGTCGGGCCCCGGCGGGGCGGGTTAGGGCGACCAGCTCGGCCGACGCGGTCCGGTTCAGTGGTGCGGAGTGGGTGATCAGACGCAGCCCGCCCGTGGAGTCGATGTCGCCGAGCAGGAGAGTGTGCGGTGCGCACGGCGCCGGTCACCGCGCTGATGATCCCCTCCGCCGCGGGGCCCGCAGCTTCAGCCACCCGTGCTCACCCGGTCGGCGTGAGCCCACTTCCTTGATCATGATGCCTTGACCGTCCCGCCTGCGTCGGCGCCGTCGGTGCCTCGGTTTGGCCTCAGCGGACTATTGGCCTGGACCGATCCAGAGGGCATCCGGGCGCTTGTTGTTGGCACCGGTCTCCACCTGGAGTTCCTTCGCCCCTTGGGGCGGGACAGAGTAGGTGAACTGGCTCTCCGCCTGCTGGCCGGGCAGCAGCGTCCCGGAGAACGCCTTCGTCGCGCCGTGGCCGTCAAAAATCTCTGAGGCCCGGGCACCGTTGGCGTCCCGCACGCTCGGCACGTGGGTGACGAGGTCGACCGGCGTCTTGCTGCCGTTGACGATGGTGACCTTCATCTGCAGAGCCAGGTCGCCTTCTTCGTGACCGTAGGAGATCCCGTCCAACTCGTACGGTTCGGGCTTGGTGACAGTGACGGTGACCCCGTCCTCGTACGTGTACGTATCACCGAACCGCAGAGCCTTCTTGGCGGCCGGGGCCGACGCTGAGGGCGAAGGAGAGGCAGGCCCGGTGACCCGCCCCCGGTGGCTCATGTCCTTGGCTTCGGTGGTGTCGTCCTCCAGGAACACCACGATGAGGATCAGGCCGACTATCGACATCACCATGGCGACGCCGCCCAGGATCGACCCGGCCAGCGCCATCCCCTTGTTCGTGGCCTGGCCCATACGGGCCCGGCTCTGGCCGATCAGACCGAAGACCAGGGCCAGCACACCGAGGACACCTGACAGGAAGAACAGGAACGGCACGACCCCGAGAAACACGCCGACGATACCGGTCACCAGCGACGCGACCCCCAACCCATTGCGCGCCTGCCGCGCCGGGTAAAACGGCCCCGGGAAGGCAAGACGCGGGTCCCACTGAGGCTGAGGCGGGCCGGAGGGGTGTTCAGGCATGGTCATGTGCCGTCCTTCACTGGGCGATGAGGCGGATCACCATAACAAGGCATTTACCCTGCCATTACTATGGACAGACGGTCACATCGCCGACGCGATAACTACCCGTCAAGCCCCGCCGGTGTAGGCCTTCCACAGGCGCACCCGCATCAGGCGTTGTCCCTTGATCCCGTTGGACCTGCCTCCTGGCGTCGGGCGCCTGGTTGAGCAGCACCGCCCGACATAGCCTGATCCCTGCTGCTCAGCCTCGCTGGGCCCGCAGACCGTCCCCGACACAGTCGTGCGCAGGTTCCTCTGGCCGGAGGAGAAACGGCGGCTGCAGAGGATTCTCCGGCCGATGGAAGAAGCCCTGCTCGGCACAGCCGTCCCTGTTGCTCGGAAAGGCCCCGGCGTTCCCGGGCCCTGGCGCGGGCCGCTCCGGGCTCCGTGCTCCGCGTCGTGGACGTCGCTGATGGAGCACGGGTACGTCGGACCAGCTCAACTCGCGGGCCGCTCGGGCAAGAGCTCAACTGGCCGCTGGCCGCGTCTAGTGACCTGAGTCGTTGATGCGTCGTTTGATATGCATGGGGCGTCCGGGGCCGCGGTTGGCCGAGCTGGTGTTGTCCGAGCGTGAGCGTGAGG